>NZ_CP162133.1:2797500-3117012 GCF_040833955.1 Leptospira sp. WS60.C2
AATACCAAAAAATGAATTCATTCGGATTGTTTTGAATAAAAGAATTTATGGCAGCAGTGTTCGTCCAGGTAACTTGAGACCTAGCCCCCGCGTATGCTTGTCGAGAAGCATAATTCAAATAGGCATAACTTGCATAGAATAGTAATGCACCATACAACGAATAAGTGGTAAAATCTTTGTATGTATGATCCAAAAAGACATTTTGTTTGTTTTTGTAGTAAACCTCGGTTTTCCCTTCACGCATCTGCACGTCGACTATTGACTCTTCCTCATCTCTGGCATCGATGGAACGAAAAGAATCAATGTATCCTTCTCTGGATAGACGCAATCGATTCATACCTGTCGGGATTGGCATACGATTGATTGGAGTCTTACCTAAATACTGAATCCCTAAGTAAACATCAGATTCAACATTTGAAGTAACAGTAATAAATGAAGTGCTTAATTTTAATGAGAGTTTCACATCGATTTGAAAGGTTTTTCCTTTTTCCAAAATTACATCTGATTTATAAGGAAAAAATCCTTCTTTGAAAATGAACAAAGATCTTTTCCCAATTGGGAATTTTTTATCCTTCAGAGGTGTTTTACCTAAATAAATTCCATCCAAATAAACTAGCGCACTCTCTTCTCCATTGGCAGATACATTCACCAAAGTTGTTTCTTTGCCTTGTATTCTTTCCTTAATGGCTTCGCCAAGTGGACCCATTTCTTGATAGGCTCTTATCAAAGAAGTTTGATGCTCAAAGGGAACAAATTTACCTTCATAGTCATCATATAGAGAAACTTTTGTGAGCAATAAATTATCGCGGACTTCGAATGACCCAGAAATAATATAATCACATCCAAACTTGGTCGCAGCACCAAATGCTTCGTCCGGAGATAAGGCTTTTTTATCCCACATTTGTTTGATCGTAATTTTTACATAACGTGGATCTTTTTCCGGAGAAACTTGCTTCTTACCGATTCGTAAGTCTTCTAGATCCTTCTCATCACCAATTTCTTTCTTTTTTCGTTTCACATTGGTTGATTCAGAATCAATTCGCTCCTGTAACGTAGAAACAGGATTTTCACCAAAAGAATGATATATAACATTTTTTCTAGGATTTTCTACATAAGTATATTCTAAATTACGCAAATCCGAAAGAATCACAGAAGGAATTCCTTTCATGAGATATTCTTTCGTAACATCTTCTTTCATGGGAACAAAAGGAAAAATGCAAAGCGTACGACTTGTTTCGAAAGAAACACTTCCTTTATAGGATTGCTTGGGGAAATTATAGTAATCATCGATTGAAAACAAAGGCAATGTGTTTCCAAGTAGGCCCAATATGAGTATAAAAGCTGAAATTTTATGTTTCATATTTTTGATTTCGGAACCCCAATGAATACACCAACGTTAAAATAGCAAGGATCGGAAGCAAAACGGAAAAAGGTGACTTGTCAAAATAATCTTTGGAAAAAGATATTTGCTCTCCAAGCCCAGGCCCAGTATCTCCTATCGAAGTCTGTATTCCCAAATAAGAAAAAAGTGCAGTTGTCATCACTACAGTAGGCAAACCAGAAAAAAACAAAAAACGGAAAATATCTTTTAATGCAGGTAAATAATGCAAAAAAATCAAATGCAAAGGTTTTGCCCCAAAACAAAGTGATGCTGAAATAAATGGACTAGATTGAATCTCGCGAACTTTTGCAGTGAGAGTCTCGTAAACGAGTGCCCAATCGAAAACTAAAATCGCAATCAATAATGAGAATGGGTTATCTGGTAAAATACTGATGACCACAAGTGCCGAAAGTAAAGAAGGGATCGAAAGGGAAACAGAAACAAATCCTGATAAAAGAAAATCCGATTTTTTAGGAAAGATAATTGAAAACGAAGACATGACAAATGAAAATAATATCGTTAGGATTCTTGCTGGAATAACTATAAGTATTGTCGACATGGATCCATAACAAAAAAGCGCTAGATTATTCCTTCCCAACCGATCCGTACCAAACCAAAATCCTTCCGAAAGAAATGGCAAATTATTGCGGGATAGATCTACATAAGAAGGTGCTGGCAAGAAGAGAACTCCGAAAAGGATCGTCCCAAAAAACAAAACTCGAATCACATTAAGGAACATTTTGATATTCCCCTGAAAAGTAGTTTTGCAAGTGGAATCCAACTCGATTGAGTAGATAAAACAAAACTCCAGAATACATAAGGAGCGTTGACAACAGATAAGTGTCCATAGACTTAATTGAGTAGTACAAAGATTTACCAACCCCAGGAAAAAAGAAAATTTCCTCCACAACCATAGCACCAGATAACAATGAACCAAAATCTAATACCAATAAAATTAATGTCACAGGGAGTACTTTCAAAAAAATCTCAACAAACACAATATGAGACCATGGATATGATCTTGTTAAGAGTAAAAGCGTATATTTTGACTTGGATTCTTTTTGAACCTCAGGCAATAGATAAAGAGCCAGTCTTGCAAAAATTCTTGAGCCTAGAGTTACACCAGGCAAAACAATATAGTATGTATTTCCAGATTCATATCCACCCGGAGGGAACAAATCCAATTTATAGAAAAAAACAATTAACAGGAGTATTGCGACAATAAAAACAGGAGTAGAGAGTGTAAAATTGGAAATGAAGTAAATAAAATTATATAATTTTTTGGATCTAAGATAAACCGTAAGTAACGATAAACCAAAGGCAAAAATCGCACCAAACAAGACTCCAAAAACAGCTAAGTGCAGTGTTGCGTAAAAACGACTTCCGATATGCTCATAAACAGTTTCTCCACTCTGTGTAATCCCACCAGCTTCCAAAAACAATCGCTTCCAAAAATCAAAATAGGATTGAAAAAACTCTTTTTGAGATAGTTCCTCTATAGAAATGCCGGAATCAGCATACAGAAAGGATTTATCTTTGGTGTGGTAATCCGAAACGAAACTACTAACTAGAGACAAAAGTAAAAGAAAATAAAGAAAACGGAAAACTTCCGACTTCACAGCGTTAACTTTTAGAAAGGAATGCCTTTTGGATTTCTTCGAAATTTTTGGCTTTAATGAGTTTTTCTCGTTCCTCAGGAATGTTCAAAGTTTTCGCTATGAGAGCCAATGTTTTAATATGATCCTGAAACTTATTTTTTGGAACAATTAACATGATAAAAATTTGAACTAGACCATGATCCAATGCATCAAAATCAATCCCATTCGGTGAGATAGCCATCGCACATTTTAACTCATTTACATAATGAACGGAACAATGAGGAATTGCAACACCACTTCCAATGCCAGTCGACATTGATTTTTCTCGATTCATCAAAGAAGAGACAGTCTCTTCTTCATGAACTGCGTCTAATGTTTGTGTGGCGACCAAATGAGAAATCATTTTTCGAATTGCATCTTCTTTCGTTGATGCTTTGAAGTCGAAAATGATATTTTTAGGGTCAAGAATCTCCAGAAGTTGATTCATTTGGTATTACTTACTCCCACATTTCCAAACTCGACTTATTTTCCAAGAAAAACCCTCACAAGGAGAGATTCTATTAGAAAAAAAACAACAACTACCCAAATAGCACTGATTCCCAATTTTCCTACAAAAAAAGCGAGGGGGAGTAAAATAAAGAAACAGACTATTGTCACATAAAAAGACCCGTAAAAATTTCTCCCAGGAGCCATTTGTAAGAAAAAAGCCAAAGAAGCAAAAGAAAGATTCCAAGTGAATTCGTTCATACCAGAACCAAGGCCCCAAACAAAAAATAAAATCAACCAACCAAAAAAGAAACTGATCAAAATAGTCCTTCGAAACGAAACCCATGCCACCGCAGCGAACAAATAAATACCCAAACTTTCAGCAATTGATACAAAAGCAACATGATTGGTTGCTGTCGACAACCATGGTAATGTCATCGGTAATATGGAAGATTCGATTGGTATTCCCACCATCGATTGTAAAGAATATTCCCCATGTAACTGATAACCCATAAGTGAAAATGCAGTATCAAACAAAAAAAGAAAGAGTATAACCAAACTAAACAACGGAATTCGGATTGAATTTTGTTGGATTAAAAAATAATGCAAAGCGAAGGCAAAAACTAATCCAAATGATAACAATACTGGGCTGAGCCAAGCCAGTGGTACAATCAAAAATACTAAAAACAATTGCGACAGAAGCCCTAACCAATAAGGAGCCTGCTTAATTCGAATACAAAATGCAAAATATACTAAAGTAAGAATACAACCAAGAACAATGGAAAGAACGGGAACAGGTGTGACAAATGCAACAGAGCAACCAAAGAATATGACTAATGTTAAAAAATAGAAAAAATCGGCAAAAATTTCGGAAGATTTAATGCCCCAACTATTCTCAGAAAGTATATATAGGTTTTTTAACATATATGATTTTAATTAAACAACCTCTTCAATACGTTTTCTAATATCAATTCCGGAAGGGCAGTAAACAGTACAAATTCCACAATTTATACATTTATCCTTATCGAAATCTTCCGTTTTTCCTTTAATCAATTGGAATGGATTTGCATGGGTTGGACAATACTGATTACACTCTAAACAATCAATGCAGCTGAACTCTTTTCTTACTGCTGGAAGTTTTTCATATAAAGTAATCGAATAATGTTCATAGATATTAAAATAACCCAAAGAAGTGACATCCATTGGTTTAATTGCCTCGTATACTGTATCAAATGAAGCAATTTTATATCGCTTATCAAGATTTGCCGGTATGAATGCTAGGGATTGTCCATTTGTCAAAAAGAACTGACGCGGTTCCAAATCCATTCGTCCTTTTCGATCGACCAAAAAAACAGCTAAGTGCCGTTTGGTGAAAGGCTCACCATAATATAGCTTACGTAAAATATGATAAATTGTTTCTGCACCCAAAAACAAAATTTGATCGGATCTGAGTTCTTTTTTTGCTTTTAACACACCCCATTGCAATTGTTTGTGCAAAAAATATTCGGGAATGCCATTAGGGTGTTCAAATTTTAAAGTTGGAATTTCAAAGAAATTCGTTACTTCTGCTTTGGGGAAAATAGATGTTAACAAAGAAACGAAACTTACATAAGCATCTTTCATAGAAGTTAAAATCATTTCTTCAAAGTCAAGATGTTGGTAACGAGAAAAAGGTGATAATACTACACGAAAAGAAGAACTTGTTTTGAATCTTGAAAAATAATCCTTTAATGGCAAGTCACGAATATCGAGCGAAGCAAGAGCTCCTTCATCAAACGCATCTAAAAGGGAAGAAAAATCATAATTTTGGAATCGATACTCGGCACTCGTTGACCAAGAACCATCTTGTTTGATCTGAAAATACTTTTGATCAGCAGTTAATGTTGCAACTCCATTGACAGGTGCAAGCACCTTAGTTCCGTTATGGGAAAGCATAACTTGCCCGTGAGTCACTCGAGTTGGGTAAGAATCAGAAATTACGCTGCCCGCAGGAACGGGGATCAGGAATTGACCCTGAATCGTCCGTTCTCTTTTATTTTCCGTTTTGTGAAATTTACGAGCGAAGGCGCGAGGTAACCTGGGAAACAACACGCCAGTAATGATTTAGACGGCTTTCACCATGTAGATTTCGTCTTTGATAGGGAGTTCTTTTTTCAAGTTTTTGATGTAAGGTAGAATCTCTCCCATTTCTTCGTAGTATTCACAATTGGTTTGCATACGACGAGCGACGGTAAAATATTTATAAAGTTTTTCTTCACCAGAACGTTTTGACCATTTCTTCTTGTTACATTTCACACGAAGAATGTATTTATCTTGCTCTGATTCGTATTGGCGAACCACAACACAATGCAAACAGTTCGCGCAGTAGACTTTTTCACTCATGGATGACCCCTGAACCTAGGTTGAATTTACAGCTTTTTGGAAGGAAAGGTTTCGTCAAGTAAGTACCATCGCCTTTCCTTAAGCGACGGCACGAAGTTCCTTTTCTGCTTTGGTTGCCGGTTTGAATTTCCAGAACGACTCCGCCACGGAAAGATAAGCGACATAGAAAAATCCAATGGAATAGAGAACCATAAAACCAATCATGTATGGCTTTCCGACCATGAAGGATAAATAAATGCAAAATAGACAATAAGCGCCCATAAAAAACTCTAGGAACGCACGGTAATCCACAGGTACAACATATTTGATTTTGTCCTGTAAACTATCTCCTTCTTTTTCAATGCGAAGCTTCGGAGTGCGTTTGAATCCAGATTGGATACCAAAAACAGCCTCCATCCATGCATATGTATTCATCACTGCAATTCCAGTTCCAATCATAACAAGCACAGGAAGGTAAATCAGTTTCGATTTCCAATTTTTATGGATCTCTCTTTGGGAGTATGCGTAAAAGATAACAGGTCCCATCGATCCAATCGAAAGGAAAGCGGCGGATCCAAATAGAATTTCCATCGGGAGGTCTTCCATCTTAAATCCAGCCCAATATTCCATGAGAAGGAGTGGAGCCGTAAGGAGGATGTTGATGATCATCAGTGGATGAACGGAATAATTGATGAGGTGCGTAATTGCTTCCGCTTTGATTTTCCAAGACTCATTGGACTTCCAAATCCTTGGGAGGAGTTTGACAGCGGTTTGGATGGAACCCTTGCACCATCGGAATTGTTGGGCTTTGTATGCGTTCATTGTTGCAGGGATTTCTGCCTTACAAACCACATCTTTGATGTAACGGAATTTCCAACCTTTTAGCTCGGCACGGTAGGACAAGTCAAAGTCCTCGGTAAGAGTATCGTGTTCCCAACCACCCGCGTCTTCGATACAAGAACGTCTCCAAATTCCGGCAGTACCGTTGAAGTTCATCCAAAGGTTAGAACCGTTTCTTGCGACTTGTTCGATCATAAAGTGACCATCAATTCCAAAACTTTGTGCTTTGGTTAAGATATTATACGTTTCGTTGATATGACCCCAACGAGTTTGCACCATTCCAATCGATTCATCATCGAAATATCCCATGGTCCGAAGCAGGAAGTCTGGTTCCGGAGTAAAATCCGCATCAAAAATAGCAATGAAATCCCCTTTTCCTTTCGCCATACCCTCATCGAGGGCACCCGCTTTGTGACCTTTGCGGTTCGTCCTATGAACGTGTTCGATCCAAATCCCTTTCTTTTTGTATTGCGAAACTAGACCTGCCACTTTCTCAACTGTTTCATCTGTGGAATCGTCCAGAACTTGGATTTGTAATTTCTTTGCAGGGTATTGAAGGTTACATGCAGACTCAATCAAACGATCGACAACGTAAAACTCATTGAAAATGGGAAGTTGAACCGTAACCGTTGGAAGATTTTTGGCCTTCATGGAGAGAATTTTTGATTCATCCTCAGCACAGTTTTCCTTGAACCGGCTATACAAAAACACCATCAGGTAGGTGTGTAAGCCGAAATAGAACAACATCACAATGTCGAAACCGTAGAGTACCAAAAAGGATATAGATAAGAACGTGAGCATAGTTATAGTCAAAATCGGTAAAAGGGGCGATTTGGTCAATTAATTTGTGCACCGCCAAATAAAAATAGAATTTCTTTCGTTTGCGAACAGGACCCTTTCTTCAATTCTGGTAGCTATTCTATGGACTCTCAATGGAAACGTTTCTGGGAAACAGGCCTCTTCCCTTCACTAGAATTTAGTCTCAGCCTATCGATTGGATATGTTTTATCTTTGTTTTTTTACGTAGCTGGATCAGAATTATCACTCATTGATAGGACGGACACTGCATACCCCATCTTACAAGCGCTTATCGCAATTTTTTTTGCCATTGGATTTATTTACAGGAAATACAAGCAGAATTTTCCGTTTAGCGTGAGTTTATCGCTACTGATATTAGCAATAGGACAAGTGATTTGGTTGCTAATGGGAAATACATCGGAATTCCTAATCGATTATATATTTTCTTTTGAATTGGTCCTATTGGGTGGGATCCTATCAGCATTTACCATAGGAATCTATGGCGGATCCCTCAGAGATTTTCGTTTCTTAAGTTTTACGTTAGGTGTCACAGTTTTTACTTTTTATTCCTTGTTTGAACCTAACCAAAATTACTCAATCAAAGTCCTACTTGCAATCCTTTATATTTTATTATCATTCTACTTCATCAGCACTCTTTTTCAACAAAATCCTATCTCTAGAAAATTCTATAAAATTAGGTCAAAGATAGGCAAACACCCATTATTTGCACCTTTTTATCGCTCCAGTTTATCCATATTAATTGCATATTGCATATTACACTTATATTTCCAACCTGGACCAAAAATTCCATTAATATTATCCATTTCGTTTTCCGTGACATTCGGCAGAGTATTATCACTACTAGGTGGACTTAAAAAAGAAACCAAAGCTGTTTTTTTAATAGGAAGAGTTGCCCTTTTATTTGGTTTCTTCTTTTTTATCTACCAATCATATTGGAGTTCGTTTTTTATTGCCCTTTGCATCATCAATGGTACAATCGTCGGATTTTTCAAACCCAATCATACACCTTACAAAGAATATTTGCTTGTTGGATTGGAGATTTTGGTTTACTTAGGAATTTCATTTCTTTTGTATTTCTGGAATTTACCCATGGGAATTCGTACATTAACAGCTTTTTTATTTGTACCTGTCCTCATATATCCCTATTTGCTACAAAAACATATCATCCGCATCCCAAGACTTCTTATGTTAGGAGCGGCAAGTCTCATTGTATTACTTTTCTTTTCACCACCAACGATTAGAACAAATTCCCCTTTCTCAAAAAAAGAAAATTTTGATCCAATACCTTTTGCGATCACAAATCTGGATTTTAATGAGGATGAGTACATTTTTTATAAATCCGTTTTACCATTCCCTTCAAATCCCTTTCTTCCCAAAAGAACTGAAATTAAAGACAAAATCGTGGTTCTTGGACTTAACTCAAACCAATCACAAATTATTTCTTACATTGAAAGATTGAGTGAAGAAGGACATCCATTTCTAATCATTACAACACGAAACAAAACTAATCAATTCCATCATATCAATGCTCTTTCCTTATTAAGCCGGAAATCGTATTGGAATTTTGATATTTATTATCCAAGTTATATGAATCAGAAAATCAATTTTGCTTCAAGCCTACCCAACGATTGGAAGCTAAAATATTTTACAGAAAAAATTGATAACTTATCCTTCCCCGAAGTTGTGAATGTATTAGATTCAGTACTAAAATATTCAGCAGGCGATTTAAGAAAAGATGCTATTGAAATCAAACATTTGTATTATGAATCCTTTGCCGCTTATGCAAAATTCTATCACAACATCGGCCAAAATAAATTAAGCTTAGATGCGATCGCTTATGCTAGAAAATTTGAATCTCCCAAACAAGATTTACTTAGGATTGCATTTAATAGTTTAAAATACGCAACCCCAGAAGCAGAATACATTCCCATACTTGAGGATTTAAGTTTAGATATTGAGTTTCAAGAATTTGCATGGAATTCATTGATACCAATGTTTGAGTCTATCGGAGATTGGAACAATGCTCTTAAAACAATGAGCTCACTGGAAAGATTTTATCGGATGAATAACCAAATCGAACAAGCAAACGAATTGGAACTAGCAAGAGTTAGGTTATATATTAACCAAGAAAATTGGAAGGAAGTCGAACCAATTATCACGGCAAGGTTAAGAGAAAATCCCAATTCAGTGATTTGGGAGAGATTAAAAAACGAAATAATAGAAAAAAAAGACTCACTTAGACGTATTAGCATACGACCAGATGCAAAAGAGGCAAGAATCCAATGATCCATTCAACACTACTCGGAATACTAGCGGCTGTTTTATCAGTTTTTGTTGCGATTCTTATTGAAGGCGCATCTCTCCGATCTTTTTTTCATGTTCCTGCGATGTTTTTAATCGTTGGAGGTACGTTAGGGGCAACATTTGCATCTTTTTCTATCTCTCAAATCTCAAAAGCGGTTAGAGACACAAGATTCGCATTACGAAAACCAAAAGAAACTGATCTAAAATTAGTTTTCTTTCGTTTTTGGGAAAAAGCAAGAAAAGACGGCTTACTTTCGTTAGAAGATGAATCGAAAAAATTAGACAATCCATTTTTACAAAAGGGAATTCAACTCATTGTAGATGGATCAGATCCGAGAACAATCGAAGAAATTCTATGGGAAGCGCACGAAGAAAAAGAAAAAGAAGATTTAAAATCTGCAAAAGTTTTTGAAACTGCGGCAGGATTTTCACCAACCGTAGGTATCATTGGTACAGTTCTTGGACTCGTAACAGTCCTTGAAAATTTAGATGGTGGAACTAAGGCATTAGGACAAGGCATTGCAACCGCTTTTATCGCAACCTTTTACGGAATTTCGTTCGCCAATTTAATCCTGCTTCCAATTTCCAATCAATTAAAAGTCGTCGCAAAAAGAGAAAGTAACGAACGTCAAGCGATCATGCGAGGAATCTTATCATTACAATCAGGAGAGAATCGTAGAATCCTGGCGGAGAGAATTGATCCATTCGTTAATCGATAAGAAACAAGCTTGAAAAGAAAATCATCTTCTTTGTAAAACTTAAATTCATTTCAAAATTTGATTTCCTTTCACTTGAGTGTATTTAATTCTTCTAGTTTAGTTTTCACCTGGTAAGATACAGAACAATTGGTGAATCTTTTCATCTCTAAAATCAGCGGGGATGGAATCTTTTGTTCGATTGATACAACGATATCCTCTTTCTTTCCATTCCTCCTCTTCCACTTCCATTTTGAATTTACGAAAATTGGTAGAAAACCAAATCTCACCTTGATCCGTGAGAAATTTTGTCAGCAATAACAACAATAAATTTCGGTGTTTTGTTTGAACATCCCACTCTTCATACATTTTTTTGCTGTTGGAAAAAGTAGGAGGATCAAGGAAAATCAAATCATAACGCTCACGATTTGGATTTTTTGATTCTTCTTCAATCCATTGTAAGATATCGGCATTGATGATTTGATGATTTGAATTTCCGAAGCCATTTTTTTGAAGATTTTGGTAAGCCCAATCACAATAGGTTTTGGAAAGATCAATGCTTTTTGTTTTCTTCGCACCACCTGACGCAGCATAGACGGAAAAAGCACCCGTGTAGGAAAATAAATTTAAAACTGATTTGTTTTTTGATATATCTTTAATCCAAGATCTAGTGATACGATGGTCTAAAAACAATCCAGTATCCAAATAATCAGATAAGTTGATTCGAAATTCCAAACCACCCTCTTTTGCCCAAAAAAAATTACCGTCGATTGATAATTTTTCATATTGGTCCAAACCTTTTTGTTTTTTACGTTTCTTTAAAAAAAATTGTTCATCCTCGATCTGAAAAACGTCCTTTACGATCGAGGAGATCTGTGTTAAACGATCTTCATGATCTGCCTCTGTCTGAAATCGTAAGGAACTTTTATCATATAGCACAAAACCATTTGGATAACGATCTAATATACATGCAACTTGGGGAATGTCTTCGGAATAAATACGGTAACATTCGATATTTTCTCGTTTCGCCCATTTTTCCCGCTCTTTTTTAAGTTTGCGTAGGCGATTTTCAAACATTGTGAGGGCACCTAATCCTCGTTCGGTCATGGAGTATTCCTTTGGGGCCGGCATTTTAGGTAGACTTCCCCGCCCTATTGAGACTGGGTGGGGTAATCCACCCGCCACCCAATACGCTCCAAATACCATACCACCCGAAAAAGTCCGCTTTAATTCTACTTCTTGGATTTTTTTTTCAAGTGAGTTCATGTTTTTGATTGGTGAGTAAACAATTCTGGAAAATCATGTCGGCTATATGTCCACAAAAGATACTACCTTTGTTTATTGTGATGGAAGCTCCCGAGGAAATCCTGGACCTGCCGCAATTGGTGTTTCCTTCCAAAACAATGAAGGGGATGAATTTTTTTCTATTTCTGAAAAAATTGGAACAGCAACGAATAACATTGCCGAATGGAATGCACTTTCTCGTGGAATGGAAGAGGCGATCAAACAGAATATAAAAAAAATAAAGTTTCGATTGGATTCCGAACTTGTCGTAAAACAGATGAAAGGTGAATATAAAGTAAAGAATAAAGATTTGATGGTATTTAAGTCAAAGTGCGACCAACTCAAAAACTCATTTGAACATTTTGAAATTCAATATATTCCCCGCGAACAGAATTCACGAGCCGACCAACTTGCAAATTTGGCACAAGATTCAAAATCATGAAACAGGTGTTTGTTTTTCAATTCATCTGCTATCTACTTCTTGGAATTTCTATCGGATGTAAGCCCTCCTATACAAAACAGTTAGATCAGCTTATCGAAAATGGAACGGTTTTCCAATCAGCAACATTTTGCGAAATCAATCGATTGCATCTCCAAGAACGACAACAGGAATGCGAAGCTGTGACCAAACAGGCAAAGGAAGAAATTGATGCCATCATCAATCGCAAGTTGGATATGGGGATCACCCCAGTCATCGTAGAAAAAAGCAAAGGCGAGGAAATTGAAAGATTCCTAAAAGTGCACACCCAAATGGGTATTCGTTACTGGGAAATCTGGAAATCTAATGTGATTTTAGAATAGACAATCTCTGCCAATCTACGATAACCAATTTATATGGCTGGTGATCCTTCTCAAATTCTCAAAAAAATTGGTCTCAAAGTAACCAAAAATCGAGAACAAGTTTTGTCCATTCTACAGGGATCTACAAGGCCACTCAATCACCAAGAAATCATGGAAAAACTTCCAAAGGAAGAATCTTGGGATCGTGTCACAATTTACCGTGCTCTATCTGACCTAGAGGAAAAAAATCTACTCAACTCCCTTCATTCTACAGATCGTGTCACTTACTTCGAATTGAAGTCCGACGGAAACCATGTTGTGTCAACTGCTCACGGACATTTGATCTGCAATGTATGCGGAAAAATTGAATGCATTGATGACCCATGGAATGGAATTCCTTCCTCTAAACAACTGAAAGGCTTTACGACCGAATCGGTTGAAATTGTTTTTAGAGGCAAATGTCGCAATTGCCAATAGAACTCAATTCCCTTGTTCCAACACTTCATAGAAAACATTTAGAGAGCATTGATTCTGCTCTAAAGAAGGCTGGGTTTGAATGTTACCTCGTTGGTGGTTCTGTTCGCGATTTAGTGATGCAGAAAATTCCAAAAGAATATGACCTCACAACCAATGCGGAACCAAAAGATGTCAAAAAATTATTCAGAACCGTGATTGATACAGGCATAGAACACGGAACTGTTACCGTTGTTTTAGATAAAGTCAATTACGAAGTAACCACATATCGAATCGACAAAGACTATGTTGACGGACGAAGACCTGGTCATGTTGAATTTGGAACTACGTTACATGAAGATTTGAAACGAAGAGATTTTACAATGAATGCGTTAGCATACGACATCCAAACAGGTGTCTTAATCGATGATCATTTAGGACTCATTGACATTCAAAACAAATTGATTCGGACTATAGGGAATCCAGTCCAGCGTTTTACTGAGGATGGTTTGCGACCGATTCGAGCACTTAGATTTGCAAGCACATTGAACTTTTCCATTGAGGAAGAAACCAGAAAGGCAATTCATCTCACAAAACATATCACGAAAAAAATTTCTTTAGAACGGTTTCAGGATGAAATTTTAAAATCATTTCTTGGTCAAACACCATCAAGAATGGTTCAACTTTTAGTAGAAGAAAACATTTTCCAAATATTTCTTCCCACAATGGAAAATGATTTAACCCCGAATCAAAAAATTCTTCTGCAACTCAATGAAATCTCCAAAGATCTGATAGGGATGCAACTTGCATTTGCGTTTTATTCCTTTTTGCCAAATCTCACATTGAAAGAACTGGAATCATACGTAAGGACACTCAAATTTTCAGGTCAAAATACAAAAGATACATTATTGTTCTTCGATCTTTTATCAAAATGGAATTTACCCAGTGATGAACGTGAACTAACAAGTTATCGAATCAAAAAAGAGTATCTTGCTCCGATCAAAAGACATTTTCATCAAAGATATAAGATGGATAGT
This sequence comes from Leptospira sp. WS60.C2, assembly GCF_040833955.1. Taxonomy (NCBI): domain Bacteria; kingdom Pseudomonadati; phylum Spirochaetota; class Leptospiria; order Leptospirales; family Leptospiraceae; genus Leptospira; species Leptospira milleri. The sequence goes on from NZ_CP162133.1 coordinate 2,811,539, forward strand.
TCCTTTCTAAGCAAACTGAAACCCATCTACGAAGAAAACATGGATGTTTTGCTTTCCATTTGGAACGAAAATCCACCACTTTTGCTTTCCGATTTGGCACTGAATGGTAATCATCTGGGTGAACATTTCCCAAATTTTCCAAAAACGAATTATGGCGAATTGTTAAACTTTCTCTTGGATCTTGTTTTGCAATCGCCTAAAGAAAATGAGTTTCAGAAATTAATCACTCATTCTGCTGATTTTATAAACAAATTGTCCAAATAAATAAATTTCAGCAACAATCCTACCGAACATTTTGTTCTTTTTTTGATCATCATCCCCTTTTTTTTTCGTATTTTCCCATGAATATTCCAATAGGAGATGAATTTCTGTCCGAATCATCCATTTTGCATGCCAACCTGGTACACAACTTGCACATCAAGTTCACATAGGAGAAATGGCAAATGAGAAATAAATACACTCTAATGGCGACGATCGTTGCTACCTTATTTTCCCAGGCTTCCCTTTTTGCTCAGGCAAAGAAGGACAAAGATAAGCCTTGGTATGAGTTGGTAAATTTTTCCGGATATGTGGACGTATACTATAACTATACATCAAATAACCGGCAAGGGGCAACCCAAGACACTGCGGGAACATTTCACACTTACAACAAACAATTTGCTGTAAATGCCGTGAAACTCTCGATGGAGAAATTGGCGGATAAGGAAAGTCCTTGGGGTTTCCGTTTGGATATGCAAAACGGACAGAACAACATGTACCAAGAACGTCCATACCAAACCACTAACTCCATCCATAACATGCAATTGTTACAACAAGCATATGTGTCTGCATACTTCCCAGTGTTAAAAGGATTAACAGTCGACGCTGGTAAGATGGCAACTCACATCGGATTGGAATTACTTGATTCGAAAGATAACATTGCCTACACCATTGGTTATGTGTTCTTTAACACAATCCCCTTTATCCACACTGGAGCAAGAGCAAACCTTCAAATCAATGACCGTTTATCAACTGGTCTCTATCTTTATAACAGTGCACAAGGAACTGGATACACTGGAAATGGACAACAGTTCGGTTACGTAGGAGTCACTCCTTACGGTGATGCTGCTGGTGGTTCTAGTCTTTTCAGCACTTCCCAACATGCCTATGCAGATGGTCCAAACCCAACGAGAGCAATCGGAACACAAGTAAAGTATGATGTGATTCCTGATAAGTTTCAAGTTGTTTGGAACACGTTGCAAGCAAACGACAACATCAAAGGTAGACAAAACAACGCTTTGTATTACCTAGAGCAAGCTTCTGGAACAGCTTTCCCAAAACAATCTGCTTTCAAAACAGACAATTGGATGATCCAAAACTTAATCTTGATCTTCAAACCAACTGATCGTTTGACAACAATCTTTGACTATACTTATGGTGAAAGAAATGGACAAACAAACACTGCTGCGTTCGGTTATGAGCCAGGTGGTGTCACTAAAACTAAGTTAGATGCAGCGCTTCCTGGTCTTGTTCCAGATTTACCTGCTGAACTTACTTCTTTGGGATTCAACAACGATACAAACTTCACAAGAGAAAATCGAGTTAAACGAATCTACCAAACTTACCAAGTGCAAGCAAAATATCAGTTCACTGAACTTTTTGCTCTAGGTTTCCGTTTTGAATACTTAGACGACAAACGTTACGGTGGATCATTGGCAGTAAACCCTCCACTATTCGCAGTGACTCCAACAAACCGTTACGACCTCAAATTCCAAGACTCAATTGGAACAAGAGCAGTTAGTAACTACGGACAAATCAAAACATTAACATTCACTCCAACATTTGATCTCACAGAGAACCTACAAGTGAAAGTGGATTTGAGAAGAGATTGGGGTCCAGGACAACAATTCGTAGATACATCTGGAAGACCAGCGTCTCACCAAAATGGTATCATCGTTGGTATGGTAGCTAAATTCTAAGGAGATGAAAATGAAAAAGAATAGAAAATCTTTGAAATCAGGTTTAATTGGAATCTCTTTGGCTCTTCTTTTGACAGCTGGCTTTGTTAGTTGCACAGATTCAGGGGCTAAAAAGGCAGAAGATCCAAGCGCAATTCTTTACTTGGTAAACAACCCAAATAGTTTAAATGATGTTCAACAGATTTGCCTCGGAACATACATTGCGGCAAACTCTTGTGTAGCTGGGATAGAGGAACGTTTTAACCCGGGCATTGGTTGCTCTTTGACTAAGCTAGATGGAAAAACTACTGATGATTTGAATGCTTTGAAGGAATGTGTTCTTGCAAAGATCAATGACCAAGTTGCACCGTGTAACTTACCACAATTTAAGTATGCTCTTGCACAACAAGCCTTAGCAGGTGCGTTTGCTGCATGTAACACTACTTATACTACAGCTGCTGGAACAGATGTAGACTTAAGTGGAATCTTAGTTTACCAATAGCGATAACAAACTTTACAGTCAGGAGATATTCTCTCCTGACTTATCTTTTTTCTACGCACTCACTTCCCCCATACCCAAAAAGTCAATTTTAGTTAAGGTTATGGTTTTTTAGCATCGACCTTCTCTACAAAGGATCTTCGAAATATCACCGTGATTTCTTTATCTGGCAAAGACTCTCCGTCGTATTTACTGATAGGTCGTTTGTAAACCCAATATTCGCGGTCTCCCCCTCGTTTGATTTCATCAGGCTCTCCAATGAATTCTTTTACAAAATTCCCATTTTTTCCAGGTAGAGTGTCTTTGATTTCTTTTCTTAATTTTAATCCAGCAAGTTGCTCTTGGGTTAACTTTGCCAAGGCTTCCTCTCTCCGTTCTTCGTCGGTCTGGATATCTCTAGCGGAGTTAGACATAAATTCTTTGCATTTATCTTCATCTTTGAAGGTTTTCATACAATTTTCAAATAGATTCTCTTGGTTTTTTACCTGTACCGTTTTTGCACATTGCAAAGATAAAACCATGATGGGAATGATTAGGGATTGTTTCATAAAACCTCCGTAGTTCTTCTAAGAAATTAAATGATTAAATTTTGGGAAATCAATTATGATTTTGAATTCCTATTGAATTATGAATCGTCTTATGATACGAAGTGAAATCACCCATCATGAGTCTACTTTCCAAAATTTCCATTAGAACAAGATTATTACTGTTTCCTTTACCTCTGATATTCTCCTTGTTGATCCTTCTTGGTTTACTCGTGGAATCTCAGAATCAAACACTCAATTTTTCGAGTAAGGAGTCAGTTGGGTTAACAATTCTAAAACCACTTTCACTTGCTTATCGCGAAGGTTTACGTAGATTAAAAATTGGCCAAGAATCCACTTCGGAACTCCAACCCATTTTCAATGAATTCAAAAAGGAATTGGAACAGACAGACATCATAGCCCCTGACACCGAAGAAGTGGTTAAATTTGAGAACTATTCCAAGTTGAAGGAATTTGATCAAAACACCTCGCTTCAATTTTTAAATGATACACAAGAGCTGATTTTAAAAATTGGGGACCTTTCCAATTTGATTTTAGATCCTGAAGTAGATTCTTACTACCAGATGGAAATCGTATTATTTCGAGTCCCATCCATTTACCAAAATATTGCAATCCTGAAGGCAATGGTTCGAGATGAATATCTTGGATCCAATGCAAACGCAAAGTCACTTTCCAGTGCTAGTGTCACCAAAGCAGTCATCACAGTCAGTAACATTGAATTGGCATGCAAAGAAATTGCTAAATCTTACGACAAATCAGTAAAATCCAATCAAAAGTATGAAACAGAAATTTCGGAATCGAAAGAATTGGCAAGACGTAGTTGCGATTCTTACCTCACAGAATTGAAAAATACCTTTCTTGCTAATCCAATCAAACCAGCGACTTCAGAGTCTTTATTTGTAACAATTCATAAAGGAACTGAAATCGCTGGAACCATTCAAGAACGTTCTAATGTACTTCTTGAGAAAATGATTCAGGATCGAGTGGAACTTTTGACCTGGAAACGTAATTTTAATATCATTCTAGTGATCTTATCCTTAGCAGTTTCGAGCATCTTTGTTTTTCTAATCTTCCGAAGTATCAATGATCCATTATATCAAGTACTGGTTAAAATTGATGAATTATCCAGTGGAGAGGCAGATTTAACCTCAGCTCTACCTGAATTTGGCAATAATGAAATCGGAAAAATCTCTATTTCCATCAACCAATTCTTACAAAATTTAAACCAAATCATGAACCAACTCAAAATGTCAGTGAGTGAATCAGAAAAGGTTTCAAACAAACTGAAGAAAGATGCCATTTCTGTTTCAGACAACGCAACTTCTCTCGCTTCTGTTTCGGAAGAATCAGCAGCTTCCTTAGAAGAGCTAACCACATCTTTTGAGATCATGTTTGAATTTATCACAAATGAAACAAAAAATATCGTAAAGATCACAGAAGAAATGGGAACTATCAAAACGTCTATAGTGAACATAGAAAATGCTTTGATCCAATTAACTGAATTATCAAGTCAGTCCACGGAGCTTGCCAATTCAGGAAATATCTCCATCAAAAATACAGATACGACAATGACAGAAATTCGTTCAGTGACAAAAGAAATCACTGGAATCGTTGACTTGATTACCGAAATTTCCGAACGAACCAACTTACTTGCATTAAATGCAAGTATTGAAGCAGCGAGAGCTGGAGATGCTGGTATGGGTTTTGCTGTTGTCGCAGAAGAAATTTCTAAACTTGCGGATAAAACGCAAGCTTCTGTCAAAAGCATTAAGAAGTTAATCGAAAAAAGCCATCTAGTAGTAAACGACGGGTCGAACTATGTGTTAGAAGCAGTGAAATCACTTAGTGAAATTGTTGGCCAATCCAATCGAATGAACGATGCCGTAAATCATTTGAAGGATGAGATGACAACCCAAACGAATAGTTTGCTAAGTGTAACTAATGAACTCAATGGTTTGGAAGAAATGGCAAAAACCATTGAACTTTCCAGTCGAGAACAAAAGAAAGCTTCAGAAGACATGGTGAATACAGTCAACACACTATCAGGCAGTGCCCAAGAACTCGCAAGCAACTCGGAAGATCTAAACCAAGTGAGCCAAAAAATTAGCGAAATTGCAACGAACATTGCAATGATTACTAATACATTCAGAACACATTGATCAAAATAAAAGAAACCAAGGACTAACCCTGATTAGAAGGACGTTCATTGGAATACCTACCTTGATTCGTTTTAGCATTCACCCAACTACCTCAAACGACAGGGAGTTGGATGATGCGGAAGCAATCAAATTTATCGTTTATTACGTCGACTCGACCTTCTTTCCGATCCACCACCAGAGCTTGTAGTAGAAGAAACTTGTGGCTTGGTTTTATTTGATTTCAATTCATTTCCAAACATATCAACTTCGGCTCTTTGCTCTTGCCCAATTTTTTTATATTCTTTGGGTGAGGAGTCATCTTGGTTTTTATCTGACTCGCTGACCTCGATTTTTAAGAGAAATGAGACTACTTCATTTTTGAGATTATCCACTAACTGATCGAACATTTTAAAACCTTGCAGTTTATATTCAATCAGTGGGTTTTTTTCTCCATATCCAACCGTCCAAATTCCTTCTTTCAGGTGGTCCATTGCATAAAGATGTTCTTTCCATCTGTGATCCAAGATATCCAAGAAAACGTTTCTTTCAATCGATCGCCAAATATCTTCACCAATGGAAGAAACCTTAAAATCATAAAGTTCTTTGACCAATTTAGAAACAACTTCAAAGACCTTTAGTTGTGGGTTCGATTCTTTTTTAAAATCCTTTACCTCGATAGTATGATTGATTCCTAAACTTTGTAACCATTCATTGAGTGAATCAATTTCCCAAGCATCCACATTGTTGCCTTCACAATATAAGATGACTTGGTTCTCTACGACTTCGTCAAAAAAGTCTACGATGGTTTTTGACATATTTCCTTTGTCCAAAAGTTCATTTCGAATGCCGTAAATATAAATCCTTTGGCGATTCATGACATCATCATACTCTAACAAGTGTTTTCTGATATCAAAGTTATGACCTTCGACTCTTTTTTGTGCCCTAGCAATGGCATTAGAAACCATACTGTGTTCCAACTCTTGTCCTTCAGGCATTTTTAATGTATCCATGATACGAGCAATTCGATCCGAACCAAAAATTCTCATCAAATCATCTTGTAGGGATAAATAGAATCGCGAAGATCCAGGGTCCCCTTGACGACCTGATCGACCTCGTAGCTGGTTATCAATACGGCGAGACTCATGGCGTTCCGATCCAATGATGTGTAAGCCACCTGCACTAATCACAAAATCATGGTCTACTTTCCATTTTTTTGCATCTGTTAAGATTTTAATGCACTCTTTTTTGATGGCATCATTTCGTACGTCTGAAATTTTTCCTTCCGCATCATCAAACTTTTGTTTGATCAAACTTTCTCGAAAACTATAGATAACTTCCAACTCTTCTTTATTTTTGATTCCCAATGACTCACATTTATCATCTAACGTTTCCAAGTCATCTTTGTATTTGGGAGCACCACCGAGAACAATATCAGTTCCCCTTCCTGCCATGTTCGTTGCAATCGTAACAGCACCAGGTTTACCAGCATTAGCAACAATCTCAGATTCTCTTTCATGTTGTTTTGCGTTCAATACATTGTGTTGAATCCCGTGAGAAAACAAAAGTTTAGATAGAACTTCTGATTTTTCAATAGAAATAGTACCAACTAACACTGGTTGCTTACGAGACACTTTTTCTTGGATGTCTTTTACAACTGCATCAAACTTTTCACGTTCGGTCTTGTAAACGCGATCAGGCATATCTTGACGTTGGATCTTCAGATTGGAAGGGATAACAATGACATCCAAATTATAGATTTTTTTAAATTCTTCTGCTTCCGTATCAGCGGTTCCTGTCATACCTGCTAGTTTCTTATAAATACGGAAATAGTTCTGGAATGTAATAGAAGCTAATGTTTGCGACTCACGTGCAATCGGAACTCCCTCTTTTGCCTCCAAGGCTTGGTGTAGTCCATCCGAATACCTTCTACCTTTCATGAGACGTCCCGTAAACTCATCGACGATGATGACTTCCCCATCTTGCACCACATAGTCTTTGTCTTTATAGAAGATTTTATGGGCTTTGAGTGCTTGTTGGACGTGGTGGACTAACTCGATATTTTCAGCATGGTATAAGTTTTCGACTTCCAATAACTTTTCCACGTGGTGGACACCAGCTTCGGACAGAATCACATTTTTTGCTTTTTCATCGATTTCAAAATCTTCCCCTTCCACGAGCTTTGGAATGATTTTGTTTACTTTTAAATACTTGTCGGTGGATTCTTCTGCAGGACCAGAAATGATGAGTGGAGTTCTTGCTTCATCAATCAAGATGGAGTCAACCTCATCCACAATGGCAAAGTTATGTTGGCGTTGCACACGGTGTTCCTTGTAACTAACCATATTGTCACGAAGGTAATCAAAACCAAATTCATTATTTGTTCCGTAAGTGATGTCAGAATTATAAGCAACTTTTCGCTCTTCGTGATCCATATCATGTTGGATCACACCAACGGAAACTTTCAAAAATTCAAAGATAGGTCGCATCCAATTTGCATCACGTTTCGCTAAATAATCGTTAACTGTTACAACATGTACACCTTCTCCGGAGAGAGAATTGAGATATATCGGAAGAGTTGAAGTTAAAGTTTTCCCCTCTCCCGTTTTCATCTCAGAAATATTGCCCCAATGTAAGGAAATACCACCCATCATCTGCACATCGAAATGTCGCATCCCGAGTGTTCGATAGGCAACTTCTCTTACAGTGGCAAATGCTTCTGGCAATATATCATCGAGTGTTTCCCCATTTGCCAATCTTTCTTTAAACTTCTTTGTTTGGAATGATAAAGTTTCGTCATCCATCGCTTTGATGGTCACTTCATATGAATTGATTGCTTCTACGATTGGACTGAGTCTCTTTAGGTCTCTTTCGTATTTGCTACCGAATAGTATGGTTAATAGTTTCTGAAACATGTTTTGTCCGTTATAAATTTATAATATTGCGAAATATGATTTTGGCAGTTTCTTCCATCGCCTTCTGTTTGGATTCCAAATCAGAAAAATCCCCTTTCCCTTTAGCGATAAAATCTTTGTGCACATTTTGCCAAACGTGCAACATTGCTAAAGTGGGCTCAAGATGAGTTTGGAATGCAAAAATTCCGTTTTTGTAAGAGAACATTTGATTTGCATAATATTCACTTGCAAGAAGATGTTCTGCTCCAACTGGTATATCAAAAATATCTTCATGCAAATGGAATGCAGAAATCGCCTCTGAATTGATTCCTGCAAAAATAGGATGCTCTGGTTTTAAAATTTGTAGATCCGAAAATCCAGTCTCAGGACCTTTTGTCCCCGGTCTCACATTGGCACCTAATGCGCGCGCTATGATTTGCGAACCGAGACAAATCCCAATGAGCTTTCGATTGGGCATAACGGCTACGTTTTCAACAATTTCGTAATAAGGTTTAAAGAACTCTTGCTTGCTTGGATCTGCAACCGACTGCGGCCCACCTAACATCACAATTAGATCAAAGTTCAAATGAATTTCCGGCATCAAATGCACTCTTGTATCGTAGGCATTTTGATAACTGATACGGTATCCCTTTTCTCGTAAGATTGGTTCTAGGATTCCAGGACCTTCACAATCAATAAATCTGATAAAGACTGCTCTCATATTGATTCCATCCCAAACTGGTAACGAAAGAAATTGAATTTTGGATCCTTCTCAATGGTATCTTTGGTTGTTTGTTCTGAGATCGATCCGAGAAAATTATAATACAAACGGAGAGGTTTGGTTTCAAAAAGTAACGTTTCGGGAGTTCCTGTGACAAGCCCACCTTCTTTCACTCGAAACGGTTGTTTCATATAAACAATCGGAAGTTGGATCTTGCGATTTTTGATCTCAGATTCCATTCTCTCTTTTGCCATTTGATATACCTTACCAAACGGAAGTTCGTCGGTAACATCTGGCACAATTTGATAGGGATCGACAACCATATAAATTGCCTTACTTGGATACTTGTTTTGTAACTCAGCATGGAGTAGATTTAGCGCTGGAATTTCTTTCCAACAGGGCACACAATCTGGAGAGTAAACATTGAGCGCAATTTGGTCTTTTTCGAGACTGGCAAATTGAATTTCCTCTCCAGTTGCCATAACTCCGACAAACGAGCCTTCTCCGAAATACGAAGTTTTTGCAGGAGCACAGCTAATGAGACATAAACTAATAATCAAGATGAGGGAGGCTTTCATAAATCCGATACTTTGACGGTCCATCCCCATGGTTTGGACTAGGAGAACGTCTGTAAAGCCCGTTTTCGAACTTTCCCTTGACATCTGACCCCCGTACCCCACTCTGGTCTAACGTTCCACTCACTTCCCCAGGAATTTATAAAAAATGAGCCAATCACATAAAGAAGACTTCGATATCGTATCCTTAATAGAACTTTGCCGGGAAAAAAAATACGAAACATGTGTGGCCGGTTTCAGTGCGATCGATAAAATCGAAAAAATCACACTTCCTAAAAAATTAAAAAACCGAAAACTCACAGTGCAAGCTCTTTATGCACTCACCAATGATGTGGTGCAATGGAAATACCTTTCCTCAGAGGAAAAAGCACAACTCCAAGCTGAAAAAGACAAATTGGCTGGTGTGACTTCTACGGCAGGAACTTCGTTTGCTCCTCACGCAGAAGAGGATATCGAAGAAGATTTCATTCCAGAAGAAGAAGCTAAAAAACCAGACTTTGAAGATGGTTACGAAGATGAATTCGGCGATGATTCTGATGACGACGAAGAGGACGACGACGATGATTTCGATGACGACTCTGACGACGATGATGATTCAGATGAGGACGAAGAGGATTAGAGGTTAGCCCCATTCCTCTACTTCCCCTTTTTCAAAACAACCTTCTCCACAACTTTCAAACCAACGAAACATTTTTTTTACACTCAAAAGTCTCCCCTGAAAAGGAGGCTTCTCGTTTTTTAAGCCAAATCCAATCTGATTCTATCCCCATCATTCTAGGTGTTGGCGCATTACATTCCGTACGTGCATTCCTTAACGCGGACACGACCCACTCAGTTGTTTTGTTTTGGGAACCATTGTCCGAGATTTACGAAGTACCGGCATTCCAAAATGAAGTAGACGGACTAGTGGACAAAGCAAAGGCAAGAGGTATCATACTTTTTGTCATTAAGGGAAGTAAACCTAATTGGTTGGAGATACAAACAAGTCTCAGAGCCGCACTCCAAGACGATCGGATCACCCAATCCAAATGGACCTTATACGAAACTCCAAATTACGAACGTTTGTTTCCAAACATAGTGAAAGAATGCCGTAACCAATTCATTTCCCAGTTTAGCTCTGAAAACACGAATGAGAATACCATCTCACACTTTCAAAAACTCTGGACTCATCACTATTTAAAGAACAAACAAATATTGGAAACCAAACACGAAAAAGTTGATTGGTTTCAATCTTTCTCTTCGGAGAATCCGAATGTTCTATTTTTAGGGGCAAGTCCAAGTCTAGAGAAAGACATAGAGTCGATCAAAGCTCAGAGACACGATTGGATTCTTTTTGCGAGTGATACATCGATCGGATTTTTACTCACAAACAAAATGCAACCAGATTACATTGTCTCCTTCGATTCAGGGAGAGGAACATCTTATCATTTTTTGACAGAAATACCAAAGGAAATTCCCATCATTACTTGGTTAGGTGGGGCGCCGTACTTATTCGAACTTCCAAATCCTAAAATACTTGTGAATACGGGGCACCCTCTCGATCAAATTGTGGAATTTCTATTCCAAAAGGAACAGAAATTGAGTTGGCCACATTACCAAAATCGGAGCTTGAATCTATTGGGAATGGTGTCCTCAATTACGAAAGGAATTCAAAATCGAAATTTTGCGATGAGCGGAGTGAGTTTTGTAGCAGAACTTGGAAAGTCCCATTGTAAAGGAACTGGGTATGAACGTTACTACCTTCCACAAGTAGAACGAAAAAAAAGTTTAGAGATCCTCACCAAACGTCTGTATTCTGGAACACGAAAAGGTAAAAATCAAATTGTTTGGGAAGAATTACAATCCACAAAGGGTTCGGAAGCCATGTCTTTTTTTTCTGAGCTACCGAGATTGGATTCTAAAAGTAAGATCATAACAAAACATAACATGCATTCATTTCAGGGTTTTCCCCCAAGTATTTCGGATTTGGCAAAGTGGGCCAACCAAGACCAATCCGGTATCATTCATTCCAAAACCCTCAACACATGGTTGCGGTTTTCACCAGGTTACGCTCCGTAAAGAATTGGTATTTCTTGTAAATTCCATTCGGCACGTTCACGATTGGCGGGAATCCGATCGGAAACTTTTATTTTTTTGGTTTTTCCCTTAGGTCTTCTCTCTAAGTCCTCTAAGATTTTTTCTAATCGTTCTTCCATCATCATATGCAAATTGATTTGGTCTAACATATCCATCATGTTTTCCTCCACTGATACATACACATTACTACCTGCCCCAGACAAAATAGAAACCCCTGTGGAAAAAAATATCAATTGCCTCCAAAAGAATTCAAATTATAAGAGTGTTACGGGAAACATCGTTTGTGAATTTTAAAGACATCATTTCTCAATTAGAAACATCGAAAGAATCCAGAATTAATTTTTATTTTGTTACGGAAGAACAAAATCAGGAGATATACGCATTGCTTGTCCATGTAATGGGGTATATGGACAAATTATATTTAGTGGAAGTCATTTTCACGGTCCTAAAAGAACTCCTCATGAACGCAAATAAAGCCAATGCAAAACGCGACTACTTCAGCCGCGAGAAATTGGACATCCAAAACGCCACGGATTATGCAAAAGGAATGTCACGATTCCAAGAAAACATCATCATGAAGTGGAACGAACAACTGGATCGATTGGATGGTGGAAACTATTACATCAGTTTGCTTATGAAAGTGGACGGAAAATCCATCCACTTTGCTGTCGAAAATAACGCTCCTATCACGAAGGAAGAACTCTCAAGGATCAATCGTCGGATTGAAGTCGCAAAAAATTACAATGACCTTTCGGATGCATTCACGGATGTTTCTGACAGCACGGAGTCAGCCGGTTTAGGATTAGTACTCATTCAACTTCTTTTAAAGAACTCTGGAATTGGTTCTGATAAATTTAAAATCTTCACAAATGAAAAGATAACACGTGCTACGTTGACTGTTCCAGACGTGACAACTCCAGTTGAAATCCAAACAAATCTCAAAACCAAGTTACTCAATGAAATTGATGGCCTACCACCACTACCTCATTCATTGACCAAAATCATCCAACTCTGCAACAACCCTGATTCCGACCTTCACATGATTTCCAATGAAATTGAACGAAATCCTGCGTTGTCCGCGGACTTACTCAAACTTTCTAATTCTGCTTTTTTTGCAAACCGCAGTCAAGTGAGTTCAATCCTGCAGGCTGTGAAAGTTGTTGGATTAAAGAACCTACGTAACCTTCTCTATGTTTCGGGTGTTCGTAAAATCATGGACGGTCAATACGGCAAAATGATGGATGTCTGGGAACATTCGAGTCGTTGCAGTTATTATGCGAGATACCTTGCCACGGAAAACAACCATACCAATAAAATTGCCGATATCATTGCCGTATGTGCTTTGTTACATGATATTGGAAAATTTTTATTATTATCCGTGGACAGAGGGTTTTTCAAAAAAATTGAAACCTACCAACGAGGTGCCGATTCTGGTAACTCAACTCTATTAGAAGAGATGGCGATTGGACTCAGTCACCCACAACTCGGAGCACTTCTTGCCGAAAAATGGGAGTTCCCACAAGACTTACGTGTTGCAATTGAATACCATCACAAACCATTCTTAGCGCCACCAGAACTGAAAGATTTGGTCGAAGTGATCTATATGGCAAACATGATGGCAGACTATCATGAACAGAAAAAAGGATTTTATGCGATCGACAAAAACCTTTTGGCAAAGTTTAACTTAGACAACATTGATACTTTCTCTGCAGCTGTGAACAAAGTAGAGGTATTGTATAAAAAAACGAATGAGTGAAGTGATACGTTTTGATTCTGTATCCTTTATTAGAAATGAGAAAATCATTTTACAAGATGTCAGTTTTGCCTTAAACGAAGGGGAATCCCTTGTCATCATTGGTCGTAATGGTGCAGGAAAAACAACACTCATCAATTTGTTATTTGGTTACCTTTGGCCCACATCTGGAACAGTCTCCGCTTTCGGAGAAACCTATGGTGATACACCGATGGCCCCTCTCCAAAATCAAATGGGCATTGTCCAACCTGGCCACCAAGAAACTTTGTTACAACGTCTTACTTGTCTTGAAATGGTCATCACTGGGGTAATTGGAACCTTAGGTTTATACAAAGAACCCACGGTAGAACAAACCAAAATCGCAAAAGACTTATTACAATCCATTGGTCTTTTAGACAAATCAAACCAATTGTATCAAACCCTATCATCAGGGGAAAAAATGAAGGTATTACTCTTACGTGCGTTTGGTGAAGGAAAAAACTTACTGATCTTAGATGAACCGACTGCCGCTCTTGACCTCACAGCTAGAGTAGGATTCGATAGAACTCTTAGTAAGCTAAAAGAAAAAAATCCCAAACTCAGTCGCATTCTCATCACACACCGCATCGAAGAAATTCCAGCAGATTTTCATAAAGTATTATTGCTAAAAGAAGGAAAACAATTGGCACTCGGCGATAAAAGTTCTGTCTTCACGAATGCCAATCTTTCCCAACTCTATGATTTAGAAGTGTCTGTAAGCGAAAAAAAAGGACAGTATCATATCACTGTCCTCTCCTAAACAATCTGAATTCTTCTCTCACCATATCCAACCTGGGAATCTGATGAGAGTTTTCTAACAAGCGCTTATCGATACATCGATTGTTCGATAAAGTTAGTCGCTTTACAATTTCCTGTTCCTACATCCGTGATGGACTTGTCTTGTGCGATACAGAAAAGTTTCCACCAACGATTCGAGTGGTTGGGAGCGATGGAGTAATTTCTAACCTCTCCGACACTTCCCTTGAAAACACGAACTGTCGCACCAGAGATTCCCATACTCGCTTCGCCAGACCAGTTGTAGACGCTATAATAGCGATTTGGTTGGTTCCAGATGGATCCCTGCACAGTGATGGTCTCAGGACCATATCCTGTTGTGATATCATAGTCCAAACTTCCATTCCCAACACCTAACGGAGTTCGATTGTTCCAAACAATACGATCATTGGCATTATTTCCGTATTGCATATGAGAATCTAAGTCTCTTGGTTTGGCACCCCAAGTGAGAACAACACGCATCTCGTTTTCCCCAAGGATTGGAGTGACTAAGATGTTTTGGTTGGCTGGAGTTTCCGATCCAGCAGAAACAACAGTGCGATAGGTAGTTGAATAGTTTTCTTGTACCGATGTACAGTTCCCTCGTTTCCCTGCTCCAGAAACTTCCAATGTATAGTTTCCAGGAGGAACCGAAGGAATCGCATACGATCCGTCCGTTGCAGTTTTAACAGATGGAATGGTCACTCCATTTGCATCAATGGCATATGGGCCAGACTTCACATTCACACCAGGACGAATCCTTGCTGTTAGGTTACAAACCCCAGTGTTGTAAAGAGCTGATAAAGCACGTCCAGAAATAGTTCCACTTGTTTGGCTACCAGGGACAAATGTGATGATGTCAAAATTGGTTGTTACATCTGCTTGGATGTCGACAATTCCTTCTACTGTTTGGTAACCAGCAGAAACAAATCGTATCTTCCAACGTCCCGCATTGATGTTAAAGATAGTGTATTGGCTTGCATTGGAAAAAATCGTAGAGCCAGTTGCAATGGATGCTGGTTGGACACCAGCCGATGGGCGTACCGTTCCACCATTAGCATCAACAATCTCGAGAGAGTAAGTTCCTAGGAAGGCAAATCCACCTGGTGTTCGAACTGATCCCGATAAATGACCTCGTCCATTGTTTGTGATCACTGGCATATTCACAACGATCGTACCACCACCTGATCCAACTTCTACTGGGAAGTAAGTCGTGATTCCATTTTTTTCAACACGAAGATGGTAAGAACCAGGGGATAGGAATGGGAAACTATAACTTCCGTTCGCCTGCGAGTTTACGGATCCAACCACTTGATCACTCCCTGTGGTTCGATTCGAAGATACAGAACAAGTTGGTGCATCAAAAACGCCAGAACAGTCCCTTCTGACATCAGGAGTGAAATTACCACCAACCAATCTGCCTAATGTGATGGTTGCTCCACTCACAACAGAAGTAGAAACTGCATCTGTCACAATGCCCGTCACAGTTGCCCTTGGAGTATGAAGGACCACACCATTCAGTTGGAAGATCGAAGGTGTGATGGCATATAAGTTTGTAGCAACATTCGATGTATCCACACGGAGCGCAGTTGTCGCCAAATAACTAGATTGGTAAGACGGTGCCACACGATCGACGACGATGATTTGGTAAGAACTTTGACGGAAATTGTATTCTGTTCCATTTGTGATGTCGATAGAAGCAGTGTTATCATTGGCACGTGCCACACTAGGAGTGTTGGAAAGCGTTGTTGCCGATCCAGTTCCCAATTGGTAGAGTGCATAGGATACTTTTCCTGCATCATCATTTGTGAACGGAGCCGGTAACACTTGTGGCAAAGTCACCACATAAGAATTCCCACCAAAATAAAACTGCCCCGCACTTGTTGTCGTGATATGGACAAGCGATGCTCCTGCTTCATTTGTGTTTCCTAATAAAACGACAAATAAGCCTGACTGGTTTGTGTGCAATGTGTTCGGTTGAGGTGCCGCATCACGAACCGAAATGGAACCAGCAATTTGGGAACGCGTAGCAATACTTGTCATTGAAATGGTACCCGCATTGTAGTTGGCTCCATTCAAACGCACTTGCGATGGATTTGTGGAACAAGGAGGAGTATTGTTTCCGCAATAGTTTTCAAATCCAGGAGCAGAAATGTAATAAGCCCAAAGACCACTTGCCCCAAGGAATGACACTTCCTTAGTAGTTGGATTGACTTCATACAGTTTGTTTACGTATGTTTGGTAAGACCAAGGACCATTCCCTTGCACGCTGGAAAGGCAAAGTGGTGTGGGATTTACGGCACACGAACAAATGGCGCCCGTAGGATTTTGAGCACAATTTTGTCCCGCTACTGCACTTAAAGATTCAATGATCCAAAGTTTAATTGCATTCCCTAAAATCGGGTCATCTTTCAAATAAACAATGTTAGAAGGTGCTTGGTTCGTAGATGGTCGAACGTTAATTACAGCTCCAGCAATGTGTTCGCCATTTGTATCTCTGACATAACCAACAACTTGCGAAGGTTTTGCGACGATGAGAATGGGATCCATCAATGTCACAGATTTAACCCCACCGTTCGGTGCAGCCGTGAACAGAAAGGATTGTGTGACAGTATAAAAAGAAGGATTGGATACTTCTAAGTAGTAAACTCCATTCGTGAGTTCAAAACCTTCCAAAGAAAAGTTTCCATTTCCAGTGATTTGTACGGTTTGAAGAACAGCACCTTGTTCATTCTTCAATTTGATTGTAAAAACAGAAGTGGTATCACCGGAAAGCGCACCATTACGAATGAGTCCAGATAATAACAAATCACTTTCCGTCGCCGCCATCCAAGGCAAACTCGTTTCCCCTAAGTCCAGAACTGCTACGGTATTTGGGTTGGTTCCAGGGAACGTAAAATGGATCGATTCTTGTGTTGTTTGGAACGGTTGACCTGAGGTTGTGACAGAATCTCCCACATAAACGATCGTATAATTTCCGTTAGGCAATGGATTGATAGAAACGACATATTGGCCATCTCCATTCGTAACGGCTGTGCCCACAGTGTTTCCATTTGCATCCACAACATTTACAACAATACCAGCAATAGGACCTGCAGGCACATTCACTCCGTCACCAGAAAATCCAGGGCTTGTGACGACACCAGTGAATTGTGCTGGTCCCCCAGAATAATACATTCTTTCCGCGAGTAAATTGCCTACATTGACAAGGGTATATGGAGATTGAGTTGGGTCAAAAACGTAGGAAAAGTCTTGGTAAGTATAGTTGAGTCCATAACCTGTGTTAATGAGAACGCGATAATTATTATTTGGTAAGTCAGATAAATCAAATTGGAAATTTCCATTTGCCTCTGCATATTTTGAAGCAACGAGAGTGTTCGCATCACCATTGGCAACTTCGATGCGCACAGAGATAAGCGTAAGATCCACACAATTTGGACGAGATGGTGCTCCCACGTTGCCGCAAACGACGTTGGCTGGCACACCATTCACAACAGGAACAATCGATCCAATGATACGAGCAGGTCCATGGTTTGGCACTTCTTGTTCGGAATTGTTTCCTGGAACTTCGTCTGGATCCGTTACACCAACGGAACCACCTGGTGGAGGGAGAGGAACACCATTTGAGTCAGGAGGTAACTCTGTTTGTCCATTGTTGTCGGAGATGGCTCCACCAGTTCCCAGTAACAACCAGAATGGCATGGACTTTCTTTTGCGGGAACAACCCACAAACACAATAGAAATGAGAACGAGAATGGTAAACAACCCTCGTACACGCATAGACTTACCCTCTAATCAAATTCGCTTTGTGGCGTTTCGCCACTTCCTTTCAAATGACTTCGGGAAATTCCTAGGAATTCCTGAAGTGTACCATTTGTAGTTTGTTTTCGTACAGAAAGCAAACCTTTTTTAGGGTTATCGGAGAAAAAGTAACAATTGTTCACCTTTTGGCTGAAAAAACAATCACAGTATGAATTTCGATTGCCCATTCGTTTCCCAAACAAAGCCTACTCTTAACGAAATATGTGGGATTTTTGGCTTTCGGTCGGTGGGTGGAAATTGCTTATGATCCCCTTTACCTATGGTTTTGTGGGTTGGGTGACCAATTGGCTTGCCCTCAAGATGACCTTTTACCCCATCCGATTCATCGGCATCCCACCCTATTTGGGTTGGCAAGGCATCATCCCGAGAAAAGCGCATAAAATGGCAAGTAAGTCTGTGGATGTCATCACAGAGCGCCTTCTCAACATCAAAGAAGTGTTCTTAAAGTTGGATCCGAAAAAAGCAGAGACTGTTTTTTTACCAGCATTAGAGTCTAGTATCCGTTATACGATAAAGGAATTCTCAGACAGTTTAGATCCAAAACTTTGGGACATCATTCCTGACCTCGTCAAAGAAGAAATCTATCACAAAGTGAGACGAGAAAGCGGAATCACCATTCGCAAAGTGATCAAAAAATTACAAGCGGATATTGATTCTTTGTTTGATGTCAAAGCTTTAGTTTTGAAGAAGTTATCCGGAAGCAATGTAAGTTTGGTTGTCGAGATGTTTCAAGAAGTGGGTGCTCCGGAATTTCGCTTCATAGAACGATCTGGTTTTTATTTTGGATTTTTACTTGGCCTCGTGCAAATGATCTTTATGATTTTTTTGCCAATGGTTTGGACTCTTCCGATCCAAGGAGTCATCGTTGGATACCTAACTAATTACTTAGCACTCGAAATGATCTTTCGTCCTCTCCTTCCAAAAAAAATATTTGGTCTCTGGACTTACCAAGGTTTATTTTTAAAAAGACAAAATGAAGTTTCGCGGCTCTATGCAAAATTAGTAAGCGAAAAAATCCTAACACCTAGAAATATTCTTTCAGAGCTTATTTTTGGGAAGGCCTCCGATGAAATCATCGAAATCATTCGAAAGGAAGTCATCTCACATGTCGACACAGTCACATTCCTAGCCAAACCAGCGCTATATGCGACTGGAAAAATAAGTGAATTTGATGCTGCAAAAGAAAGGATTGCTGTTGCTATGGCAGGGAATGCAATTGAAAATGCATTCCATCTCGAAACCTACTTAGGTGAATCTTTACAACTAGAAACAATGATGGGAGATCGAATGTCCGCTCTTCCCCCAAAAGAATTTGAATCAATTTTACGATCTGCATTTCAAGAAGATGAAATGTTACTCATCCTGGTCGGTGCTGCACTCGGAGCACTCGTAGGTTGGTTTCAAATGGTATTTATTATATGACAAAAACAATTTTAATCACTGGTGGAAGTGGAGTTCTTGGAAAAACTCTGATCTCAAAATTGATTCCAAATTTTAAAATCATTGCGATTGGAACCAATCATTCCCATTTTCCAGAGTCCATCCGACATCATAAACATTTTAAGTTCTACGAAAGAGACTTAAACAATATCCAAAATGCCAAAGACTTTCAACTTTCGGAATCTATCGACTTGGTCTTACACCTAGCAGCTGTTGTTTCCGGTGCCAAAGTGAAGGAAGCCACTTATCTCCAAATTAATGTGAAAGCAACCGAACATTTGGTATCCTTTGCTAAGGTTAAGAAAATTCCCTATTTTGGATTTGTAAGTAGTATCTCGGTCTATGGATCAAAAGAATTGGATTTGTCGATTCAAAGTGAAAGGCAAGGCAAAACGATTTATGCAAAAACAAAATCGATGGCCGAGGATTTTGTTTTTCAAAGTGGCGAAAATTATACTGTCTTCAGGCTTGCTAGTATCTATGGGAAAGGCACAAAAAGTTTTATCTCCAAACTCAAATCATTGATGAAACGCGGGTTGTATCCTAAAATACCACCCACTAGAAAAAAATCAATTCTCCACATTGAAGATGCCACCGAAGCACTTTATTTATGGACCAAACAATGTTTAGATGGGAAAAAACCAGAGCCTCTTTATGTATTCTCTCATCCAGAATCAGTAACAATCGATGAGGTGATTCAAACGTTTCAATCATTAGGAATCACCAAGAAAAGACAATTGCCTATACCTGTTTCTGGAATTTGGTCCAAGGTGATTGAGATGGTATTTCGGTTCTACAGTTGGGTTCGAAGAAAACCATATCATGGCTCTCCTCTCCAACCCCTTCTGGAATCTGTTGCTATCTATGATGCAAAATCCTGGGAAAACATTGGATATTTTCCAAAACATGATTTACGAAAAGGATTACTGGACTATCAATAATGGTAGGATCACTAGCCGATATATTCCATATGAAACAGCGACTTTGCCTATTATTATTATGTCTTACAATTTCGGGATTGGAAGCTGCCACGTGGATCGAAGATTCGCTTGGTTTTGCTTTTGAATACCCAAGAGGTTGGGCAAAGTCCGTTTTACGCCACGCTGATACCGTCCGAGTTCAGATTGCCAAAACCAATCGAGAGGCAATCTTACAAATAGATGTGGCACGGCGAACCAAAGAATACGATTTGGATCGATTCATTGAAGAAACAGTGGATACATTCTTAACGAAATATCCCGACTTAAAACTTGTCAGGGAAAAAGTGTTAGAAAACGAAATCGCAGGATTTGATGAATCGGTATTTGTCGTTTTACATTATACAGAAAACAAACAAACAGTTTCTAATCGATTTTTATTCCACAGAAAAGGTGGAATGTATTATGTGATCCAAGCAAAAACAACACGAGCTTTATTCGCAAAATATGCAAAAGATTTGGATATGGTGATGAAAAGTTTCAGAAGGGAACCACGTGCTAAAAATCGTTGGCGTAACGATAGTTTGGCCTATTTAGATCCCAAAAAAGATGAACGTTTGATTCAATACGTATCGATAACAATTCGTCCAATCGACACCTTTCCCAATGAACAAGGTATTTCTCAAAAACAAGAAGATGGCTGGTTGTTCTCTGTGGAAGGAAACAAAAAACCAAGTGCTTCTGACTTTGAATCCAGACCAAAGCCGAACGACCAAGGGTACACCCCATCCGATGTGAAACCAGATACCCCCACTTCGGATGAACCTGTAGTCATCCCAGATGGGTCAGGAATCTAAAACCAATCAAATAGAGCCAAATTTTCCCCCATCGCTGTCCTGAACGACACCAAGGGAAATGCAATCCATCCTCCTTTCAAACGTCAGGAGGATCTGGAATTGTCTTGACGAAAAAAGCCGGAGAAATTCATCGTATATTTACGATATACTATGGCATTAAATAAGAAAACAGAATTTCCCAATTCCATCCAAACGGTTTCAGCCTATGCCAAACTATTGTCTCACCCAGCAAGGATTGCCATCTTAGAAGTTTTGGCCAAAAGGCAAACATGTGTTTGTGGAGAGATCGTGGAGATTTTGCCTTTAGCTCAGTCGACTGTTTCGCAACACCTAAAAGAGCTCAAAGCAGGTGGACTTGTCAAAGGAGAAGTTGAGGGAACAAGCTCCTGCTATTGTATCAATTGGGAGAACTTCCAAGAAATGGAAAACGCACTGTTACAGACAATGAACACAATCAAAGAATATCGAAATGAAAACGGGAGCTGTTGTTAAAATGAAAAAGAATATATTGATCTTATGTACAGGGAATAGTTGCAGAAGTCAAATCGCAGAAGGTTGGATGCGTTTTTATGCCAAAGACAAGGCAAATGTCTATAGTGCTGGGATAGAAACTCATGGAGTGAATCCCAAAGCCATCGCGACAATGAAAGAAGCTGGGATTGATATTGCTCATCATACATCTAATCACATCAATGAATATAAAGACATACGTTTTGATTACCTAATTACTGTTTGTGATCATGCCAAAGAAAATTGTCCCTATTTTCCGAGTGATGCAAAATCATTTCATCACAACTTTACAGATCCCTCTAAAAAAATTGGAAGTGAGGAAGAAATCAAAAAAGCGTTTGCTGAAACCAGAGAAGAAATCCGAGTTTACTGTGAAAATTTTGTAAATCAAGAACTGAACGGGTAAGGAGATTACCATGAAATCAATACAATGGATTGACTTTAAAAACAAATTAGATTTGTATCCCGAACTACAACTACAATTCATTTACAATGAGAATGAGATTATTTTTCCCAATTATCATATCACGGAATTTAAACTTGCAACGATTGAATCTGTAGATTGCGGAGGGAGATATGATTCCTGGAAAGAGATTATCCTGCAAGTTTTAGAACCAAACCAATCATCTGACTCGGATTCAATGAAATTAGAAAAAATAAGCTCAATCTTAGAAACAGTATCAAAATCAATTGCAATACCTGACCAAGCAGTCTTACGAATTGAATTTGGGAATTCTTCCCATGCAATGAAACAATACTTTGTCTCTAAACTCTTCATCGACGGAACAACCATCTTTATGAAATTAGTTGATGGCAAAACAGAATGTAAGGCCAGTGAAGTATGTGGTCTTCCACAAGAAAAGAACACAATGAATCTCAATGTTGAAGATTATAAATCTCCCAAAGTAAAGTCTAGATCTTGTTGCACTCCTGTGTCTGCAGAAAAACAAAATAACTCAATAGGTTGTTGTTAAATGAAACAGTTATCCTTTTTAGATCGTTATCTCACCGTTTGGATTTTTAGCGCAATGGTGATAGGAGTCCTTATCGGGAAATTTTTTCCGAATTTGGTTACCTCCTTTTCTTCACTCAATGTTGGGACCACGAATCTTCCATTAGCAATTGGGCTTATCCTTATGATGGTACCTCCCCTTGCAAAAGTGAAGTATAATGAGATGAGTAAAGTGTTTCTGGATGGAAAGCTCCTTAGCCTTTCTCTCATTCTAAATTGGATCATTGGTCCAATACTTATGTTTTTTCTTGCTATTTTTTTCTTACAAAATGAACCCGAATATAGAACTGGATTGATTCTCATTGGTTTGGCGAGATGCATTGCCATGGTCATCGTTTGGAATGACTTAGCGAATGGAGACAGAGAGTATGGAGCAGCACTTGTGGCACTCAATAGCATTTTTCAAGTTTTCTTTTATAGTTTTTATGCGTATCTCTTCATCACAGTACTTCCGCCATATTTTGGTGCCGCTGGAACAGATGTTTCGATTGAGATATCTGAAATCGCAAAAACCGTTGGCATTTATTTAGGAATACCCTTCCTCCTCGGTTTTTTATTACGCTTTAGTTTCGAAAGATTTGATGCAAAAGAATATTACGAACAAAAATTTCTACCTACAATTTCACCCATCACACTGATCGCTTTGTTATTCACCATCATCATAATGTTTAGTTTTAAAGGTGAGATGATAGTCAATCTAACAGATGATGTTTTGAGAGTTGCGATTCCTCTACTTCTTTATTTTACCATCATGTTTTTCTTAAGTCTTTGGATGGGATATAAACTAGGTGTAGACTATTCCAAAAACGCAGCAGTCAGTTTTACCGCCACCGGAAACAATTTTGAATTGGCAATCGCCGTCTCCATTGGAGTTTTTGGAATTGGAAGTGGCGCCGCATTTGTAGGAGTCATCGGTCCACTCATCGAAGTTCCCGCACTCATTTTATTAGTCAAAGTAGCTCTATGGTTTCGAGATCGATTTTACCAACAACAGACGTAAATGGCATTCTTAACTCTCAACCATGTAAGACAAACGATGGCTTTCCATTAAGAAACGTTTCTTTTTTCCATCCATCGTCGATATCGATTTGTTAGAGACGACAAACGAATTTGGTCTACTAACAATCGAAACCAAGGTTGTACGTTTGTTTTGGGATTTTGATTCCTAGAAAGTCTTTGCAACTGGTAGCGAACCATAGCCATCGTGGCAAGTCCCGCGAGTGTTTTTGATTTCCATTTAGGGATTGGCAAACGTGGGTTAGAGATTTGATCGGCCTTCCATTCATTTGGTAAATTGGGATTTAGGGCCAAAGCGGTTGCAATTCCCACAAGTGAAACTCCCGATTCCAAAACGGATGAAGCAATTTCTTTTCGGGAGATCCCTCCTGTTACCATAATGGGAACAGAAACAACCTTGGTCACTTCACGTGCAAACTCTAAAAAGTAAGCTTCTCTTGCTAAGGTGGATCCATCACGAGAAACCCCTTGCATCGCTGGGGCTTCATAATTTCCACCTGACATCTCGATGAAATCAACACCTAAAGATTGAATGCTTTTGATGACTTGCAATGCATCTTCAAATTGGAATCCACCCTTTTGAAAATCACTGGAATTAATTTTGACAGAAACAATGAAACGAGAACTTACATTCTTTCGTACTGCGTTGATGACTTCCGTTAAGAATCTAGATCGATTTTCTAAACTACCACCCCAACGATCGGTTCTTTGATTCACAAGTGGAGAAAGAAACTGACTGATCAAATAACCATGGGCTGCATGAATTTGAACTCCATCAAAACCAGCCTCTTCTGCAAGTTTTGCAGTCATGCCAAATCTTTGTATTGTTTCTAAGATTTCGCCCTCTTCCATCGCTTTTGGTTTTCCTAATAATTTGGAAAGATTTCCAATGTCGACAGAGATAGCAGACGGTGCCCAAACATTCCCACCTAACTTTGCTAAGATTTGTCTACCAGGGTGATTGATCTGCATGATGATTTTTCCACCACCCGATTTTGCTTTTGTCGTCCAAGTTTTAAACCCTTCCAGTTTAGAACCAACTTCTAAAACCACACCACCTGGACCTGTCATAGAACGATGGTCTACCATCACATTGCCAGTGATGATCGTTCCCACTCCTCCCTTCGCCCAAGCCTCGTAAAGATTCCAAAGAGCAAAGTCCGGTTCGAGATTCTCGTTTGATAAGTTTTCTTCCATCGCGGCTTTTACCAATCGATTCGGCAATGAGACTCCGCAAGGAAGAAGGAATGAGGAAAATAAGGAAAATGTATCGTTCATTCTTTTTGGTTAGACGAAACCAAAGAAGGAGACTAGCGATTGAGATTTATTTTTTGCTTAGGAAAAGAGAAGAGGAAGGAAGGAAGGAAGATCGAATCCATCCACACGAACTGATTTATGATTGGTACTTTTTTCGTTCTCGTTTGTTGGCATACATCCTTTCATCTGCTTTGGCGATTAAGGTTTCTAAGTCCATTCCATCTTCTGGAAAATGAGCAATCCCCATACTTGCCTTGATTTGCAGATGCGTGGATTCAAAAATCACTTCTCCTTCAACGAGTTTTGTCATGTTGGAAATAGAGGTATGTTTGTCTTCTTTTGATTTTGAATTCACGATAATCAATCCGAACTCATCACCACCTAATCTAGCCAAAACATCATTTTCGTGGATTAAGTTTAAAAGTCTTTTTGCAAATTTAGAAATATAAAAATCACCTGCCGCATGACCATAGGTATCATTGACTTGTTTTAAACCATCCAAATCAAACATAGCAACCATGAGTGAAATCTCATTGGAATGCAATTGAGAGATCCCTCTTCTTAAATAATCATAAAAGGCAGATCGGTTATAAATTCCAGTAAGTGCGTCGTGACTTGCGAGATACGAGATAGACTGTAATTTTTTTTCCCGTTCTGCCCACCGATGTGCATTATGCAACACTGCTGACATCGTACCTGACAACAAATCCAAAGCTTGAATGTCACTTTCTGCAAATGCTCTTGGCTTAGAACTGTAAACTTTTAAAACACCTAACACTTCTAAATCGAAATATAATGGAACGACAATCATAGAACGAAGTCCAACCACGCGACACGCATCTCTATTGACGCGATTGTCTTCTTCTGAATCGACACAATACAAGGCTTGTTTTGATTGTAGGCTAAGTCCTGAAAAACTTCCAGAAACTTTCAGGCGTAAGCCAATTTGATTCGAAGCGGATCCACTTGCGGCACGATATACCAAGTCGTTGTCTTCTACCAATTCAAATACGGTTCCCTCTGCTGAAACAAGTTCTTTTGCCCGTAGGGTAATGAGATCTAATAAAAACGGAACCTCAGGTTTTGCCGCTGAAAGTTCCGTTTGGATTTTAAGTATTTTTTCTAGGGTAGACTCTGAAGGAGATGTTTCCATATCGTTTCAGAGTTAGCATATGGAATGGATGGATAGGAATCTAGCTTAATTTTCGAATTCCTTCCCCTAAACAATAATTTGCAATCGCAAGTAGAACATGGAAGATATCTACATTCAAAATCGGACCAGTTGATCCTTTCGTTCCTATCACAAGACCTGCTAGTATAAACAAAACCGATCCAACAATTCCCATGATGCCAGCATTTGCATTTTTAGGAAATCGAATGATGGAACTTACCAAAACGATGACCATAGCAATTCCACCGATGACTGTCGAATAAATCGGCAAAGGAGAGAGATAAGAAAATACTAAATATAGAACAAACAAGATTCCCATAATCAGGAAAAAAGTTTTTTCCGAAATGGATCGAAAGGTAAAATGAAAGAAAGCAAGACCTAAAAGAGGAACGCCTAAACATCCAGACAATCCAACAAAAAAACGATAAATATCGTCTAGTGTATGAATGCCAAGGAAGTGGATAGACCCAAGTCCAGCCGAGATTCCAATAATGGCAAAACCATAAAGAGCCGAACGAGATGGGATCGATGATTTACCCATAAAACGAAACGCTACATACAGCGAAACGAGGGATAAGAATAAGTCAGACAAAAATGTGGAAATAACCATGGTGACAGAAATTGCACCAAACTTCTAGTCGTGGCAAGTGAAAATCATTCTATTTTTGAATTAAATTCAGAAGGTATCACCTCCTGGGATTTTCTAACGATCTCACCAATGACCTTGTCTAGTTCGTTTGCGGAATCAAATAAATAACGCAAACTCTTGTCTTCTTCATCCTTAGACAATGTTCCTGTTTGAATCAGTTCTACGATCCCCAGGATCCTTGCCAATGGACTTCTAACGACATGGGATTGAGTCCAGGCAATGTTTTTTAGTTTTTGGTTTTGGGTTTGGATGGCTTCGATTTGGGTTTCACGTTCTGTGACATCGTGAAAATTATCGACGATTCCACGAATGGATTCATCTGCTAATAGATTTGTCAGTGTGGATTCTAAATACCGCCAAGACCCATCCTTATGTTTTGCACGAAAGGTTTCGCTAGTTAGAGATCCACCCATAGGAAGTGCCAAAACATCAAAAAGCCTTTTTTTTAGTTTTGGTGAATCATCAGGATGAACCACATCGAACAAACTTAGACTCAATGCTTCCTTTTCTGTATATCCCATCACTTTAGCGATAGAGGGAGAGACATACTTAGCTTGGCCTCTCGGATTTAAAATCATAATCACATCTGTGCCATTTTCGACTAGAGCACGAAATCTTTTTTCGTTTAACAGCAGTTCTTTACTCTTTCTTGTAAGGCTCGTAATGTCTCTGGAAAAACAGGCAAGACCGGTAATTTTGCCATCAACATTTCGAATTGGATTGAAAGACACCTCACGGTGTTCCTCTTCATGAGTGATAGGGTTGATTACATTTGCGTAAACGATAAATGATTCTCCGTTGAGTCCGCGTTCGAAATACCCTTTCCACTCATAATAAAATTCCTCACCATAAGTTTTTACTAAGACAGAATCCCCTTCTTTTGCTGGCACTTGTTGTAAAAAACTTAATAAATTCAAAAAGGATTGGTTTGCAGCAATCAAACAAAAATTAGTATCAATTGACCAGATCATGTCAGAAGTTCCGTTGATCAGAGCCTCCTGATTTCGTTTGATGCGGATTAATTTTTCTTCATTGATAACCTTTTCAGAAATATCACGAGTTAAACTTAATACCGATGTGATTTCTCCTTTTTGATTGGTGAGTGGGACAGCGGTGCTTTCCATCCATCGTTCGGTCCCTTTCATACCAATGATTCGAAACCGAGCACTCGACTTAATTCCGTTGAGTGCATTTTCATGAAGAGTATGGTAGTATTTTAAGTCCGCAGGTTCAATCAGTGGTTCAAGCCGTTGGCCGATCGCATCTTCAGGAGAATCCGCTTCAATCATGGAGAGACCCGCTGGATTCATTTCGATTAGGATTCCATCCCGAGAAACCACTTTCACACATTCTGGTTCCGATTGAAGAATGGAATTGAGTCTTAACTCTTGTTGTTTGAGCTTGTTGTACGATTCTGTTCTTTCTGTGATGTCTTGGAGGATTCCAATAATTTGTAGTGGTTCACCAGAAGAGTTTCGTATGACTTCTGCTTGGCTATGGATGGATTTGACCTGGCCTTTGGTTGTGACAAGTCGGCATTCTAAATTATAAGGAATCCCTGTTTTGAGGACTTCTTCAACATGCTGAATCAATCTATTTTTATCCTCAGGGTGTACAAACTCATAACCTAACTCTAATGAAACGGGCGTAGAATAAGGATCCATTTCCAAAATCACAAATACACCTTCCGACCAATGCAAAGTCTGATTCACAAAGTCAAAAGACCAGTGACCGAGTTTTCCTAATGTTTCCATTTGGCGTAGGATCAGATGGTATTGTGTCTCTTTCAGTGGATGTTTGAATTCAGATGTTTTGGGAAATGAGTCCACTGTTTCTGTTACCTATTCGAAATGGGATTTTTGAGTTTCTAAGAAAACATTCATAAGTCAGCCATTTTTTTATCAAATACTGATCTAAAATGAATTTTAGGCCAAAAATGGAGAAGGTAAGAACTAGAACTGCCAGGGATCTGCAGGGCTTGGTCCCTGGTGAGTGACAACGAACCTGGGACGGGAGCGAATGCGCACCCCGAAAGAGCCCGCCCGGGCAGCCATCTTCTTCCTCATACCCTTGATGACAGATCCTATCCTATTCAGAGATCAATTAACTATAATTAGGTGATGAGAGATCCAACCAAAAGGTGAACTTTTAAAAATAGAAATTTGCAAATTCCATTTTTCGCTGGAGGAATTCTGTGGGTGGTGTAAGTGGGAGTCATTGGGTGGCGGGTGGACGCACCCCACCCAATCAGGGCGGGGATACCTACATCCAACCTGTACCACCCCAAAAAAAAAGCCCCCATTTCTGGAGGCTTTCCTTTCGACCGAATTTCTTTTGGAAACTCTTAGTCTTTTTTCGAAGCAGCTTCTTTGATTACGTAAGCGGCAATTTCGTTCTTTTGGATTTGTGTCGTTCCTTCAAAGATCGTGAGGATTTTTGAGTCTCTCATTAACTTTTCAACAGGATACTCTTTTGTGTATCCGTATCCACCAAAAATTTGAACGGCATCAGTAGCACACTGAACCGCACACTCAGAAGCGTATGCTTTTGCAATCGCGGAGTATTTTGGAAGGTTAGGATCGTTTGCATCAGAAAGACGAGCTGCTTTGTAAGTGATTTCTCTTGCAGTTTCTACTTTGATAGACATATCAGCTAACATGTGTTGTACTGCTTGGAACGTTCCGATTTTCACTCCGAACTGTTCTCTTTCACGAGCGTAACGAGCTGCATGGTCAAGTGCTGCCTGCGCTACACCTACTCCCATAACCGCTACGAACGGACGAGACGCATTCAAAGTTTGAAGTGCATAAACGAAACCGAGGTTTTCTTTTCCTACGAGTGCGTCTTCACCCACTTCACAATCTTCAAAAATAACTTGGTGAGTAGAAGATGCTCTAATTCCGAGTTTATCTTCTTTTTTACCTACAGTCAGACCTTTTGTGTTACGTGGCACGTAGAAACAAGACACTCCACGAGTTCCACGGTTTTTATCAGTATAAGCAAATACAGTAAAGGCTTGTGCGTCAGAAGCACCAGTGATCCATTGTTTTGCACCGTTGATGACCCATTTGTCGCCTTTTTTCTCAGCACGAGTCGTCATTCCAGGAACGTCAGATCCAGCACCTGGTTCGGATAAACAGAAAGAAACTCCGAACTTACCTTCTGCGATGTCTGGAAGCCACTTGAGTTTTTGTTCGTGAGTAGCACCTTTCAGGATAGGAAGGATTCCAAGACCTGTATAAGCAAACCCTAGAGCGATTCCAAGGCATCCACGAGACAATTCCTCGATGGCTAAACACTGCTCGATCGCACCTAGTCCCCATCCACCGTATTCTTCTGGAATCACAAGACCGTTGATTCCAAGTTCGGAACGCATTTTGTTGATGAGTTCAGTAGGGTGTTGGTTTTTTTCATCCCAGTGCAAGGCTACTTCATGCGGGATTTCTTTTTTGACGAAGTTACGAACTAAATCTCTGATTTCAAGTTGTTGCTCTGTGAATTGGGTATACATTCCGGGATGTTCCTTCTAAGAATGGGGTATTTACTACCTTTTTTCGTACGACCCTTCCTGTGCCAAGGGTTTTTCTCTCTTTACAAGAAAGCAAAAACACTGTAAAATTTTCCATTTGTATGGCTAAATCGTGTTCTTTATTCCACAACTTGAGACAGATCAGTTCTGTCCTTCTTATCACATTCACATTCGTCTTAGTTTCTTGTGCAGGACGACCTAACTACCAACCAAAAGCAAACTTAAGTTATGCGAACTTTGAGGTATACTTCCAAGAGAAGCTAAACGAAAGTAAACGGAAAAACCACAGACCTGGAAACGAAGAACGTTACATCAGTTTTGGGAAAAAAACTCCTCTCGCCTTCTTATACATCCATGGTTTTGGTGCTTCCCGTGCGGAAGGAGAAGATGTCATGGAACGATTGGCAAAAAAATACAAAGCCAATACGTATTTACTTCGCCTTCCCGGCCACGGCACAAACAAGGAAGACCAAAGAGACCAAAGTTTTAACAATTATTTAGATGCTTCTCGCGAGGCATTGTATATGATGCAGTCACAAGGTGACCGAGTGATTGTATTCGGTAGTTCTATGGGAGGACTCCTTGCTACTTGGCTTGCTTCAGAATACCCTGAAGAAGTGGATGGACTCGTACTTGCGAATCCATTTTATGCACCTGTTGATGGTAGTTTGAATATTCTAAATTACCCTGGTGGGCTTAGTTTCATTCATTTACTCAAAGGAAAAGTAAGAGCATCATCTCATAACAATCCGAAGGTATTGCCAGAACGAAATAACTTTTGGTATCCTGAACAATACTTTGAAGCTCTTGTCGGTGTGAATGACCTTAAAAATTATGCCGCTGTTCCAGACGTGTTTCGTAAGGTGACTTCCCCGGCTTTACTCTTATACTATTACAAGAATGAAAAGGAACAGGATCCTACTGCGAGTGTTCCCAAGATGTTAGAGGGCTATGCAAATTTTGGATTGGAAAAATCTCCGAACCCTCTCAATAAAAAAGTAGCTGTCGAAAATGGAATGCATGTCCTCTTATCAAAATGGGTGATCACAGATAAAACATTCATCGAAGCTCAGATTGATGCTTGGTTAAAAGAAGTATCGAAATCAAAATAAAAGTCGAATTGTAAACATTTCGAGTGATCAATAAAAACTCGCATTGAACATAGGAGGAGTTTCCCATGAACCATATTAAAGAAAAAATTGCTCTAGTTACTGGTGCAAACAGAGGCATTGGGAAACAAGTCTCCATTGATTTGGCAAAACGAGGAATCTATGTTTTGATCGGTGCAAGAAATGTTTCTGAGGCTGAAGATACTTTAAAACAAGTGTTATCCGTAGGTAAAGGAGAAATCATTTCTCTGGATGTCTCTAAAGAACAAAGTATCAATGAAACGTCGGATATCATCACAGGTAGTTTTGGTCGATTAGACATTCTTGTGAACAATGCAGGAATTTTTATAGATTCAGGCTCTTTTTATGATACTACATCGGAAGACTTACATAAAACACTTCTCGTGAATTTATTTGGCCCTTTTCGACTCATTCAAATCTTTTTACCCATGATGATCCAGAATGATTACGGTCGTATTGTAAATGTTAGTTCTGGCATGGGGCAACTTTCCGATATGGGAGGTGGTTACCCAGCATATCGAATCTCCAAAACTGCGATCAATGCGTTGACAAACCTTTCTAGTACGGAAGCTGTTGGAAAAAATATCAAAATCAATTCTGTATGTCCTGGTTGGGTGAAAACAGATATGGGTGGTGCCAATGCCACAAGGCCAGTGGAAAAAGGGGCAGAAACCATTGCATGGGCCGCGACGCTTCCCGAAAGCGGACCTACAGGGAAATTCTTCCGAGACCAAAAAGAAATTCCTTGGTGAAAGCGAATCAAGATATCCCAAATACCTTGATTTTTAGTAACAGCAGTTTTTCTCTACTGAATCGTTGTGAGGTATTTGTCCAACTCCAAATAACATTCTGCCATACCATCTGCTGCACCTGACTCAACCATCATCTTACAAATATCAGATGAAGCGTACCGACAGAGATGTGTCATAAGAGTCCGTTTTCCTTCTGTTTCGAATGTGCGTGATTCAAATGTCGCATTTGGATCTTCGGGAGCATCTGCGTCGAATGTTGCCATGTCCATAATATAATTTTCTGTGTTGGAAAGAGTCTCTGGAACAACAACTTCGCGAAATGTTCCGTATACACCCGATTTGTTTCCTTTTTGGTCGGCGTATAAATACAAATACTTTCCACCCACACGTAGGTCTTGTTCACAAGTATCAAGGACCATGCCTTCTGGGCCGATTAGCCAGCGACGCATTAACTCAGGTTTGGTGTGACAATCAAAAACCAATTCCTTAGGTGCATCGAAATACCTTTGAAACACAACCTCTGTTTCACTTTTACGAATTATCTTCACTTCATTTTGTTTTGAATTCATTTTTTTTTACCCCCTTTCGGTTGTATTCTTTGTAGTTCTTCCAATAACCCATCGAGAGCCTGGTATCGTTTTTCCCATATCTGGCGGTATTTCTCCATCCAATCCACAGCTTCTTTGAGTGGAGCAGTTTGTAACCTACGTGGTCTTTCCTGACCCCTTCTTGTTGTCGTAATGAGTCCAGCTTCTTCTAATATCTTAAGATGTTTCGAGATTGCTGGTTGACTCATTTGAAAAGGTTTCGTGAGTTCCATCACCGTTAGCTCTTTTTTCGCCAGATGCATCAAAATGGCCCTTCTCGTGGGGTCAGCCAGCGCGGAGAATGTTGCGTCCAGAGTTTGCATAACCAATTATTTATATATCTATTTGGTTATATAAAGAAAATTTGTCAAGGCAATTTTCCAAATAAAATTCAAAACAGTTTCGGTTTTGAAAAGGTTTACACGAAGAAGGGAATAAATTGAATACGTTACTTTCTAAAGAGTAGATAATGCTAAATCTAGAAACATTTTTATATTGGCTCTTTCGTATAAACCTGATTCTAATTCAATTTCTCGAAATCCATATTCACGATACAGATGAATTGCGGATTCAAGTTTTGTATTGGAATATAAAATCAGGGAACGAATTTTCTTTTCCTTAGCAAAGATAAGACAATGTTCTAAAAGCTTTCTTCCAATTCCTTTCCCTTGTACTGATTCGGTAACAGCCATCTTTCCCAATTCGAATTCCGTTTCTGTTTTTTTCAATAAAGATGCTGTACCAACAATTTGGTCTTGAAATTTGGCAAAAAAAATATATCCCCCTTTATCGATAATATATCGTTTAGGATCAGACAAAGCGAGTACATCACCTTCTTCGATGCGAAAGTATTTCTGCAACCACTCATAGTTCAAAGTCTTGATGAATTCGGCTAACGCAGGTGTGAAGGGAATGATTTCGATCATACCGTTTTTACGCCACTTCCCGACCTCTTGCAACTTCCAAAAGAGAAAACCAATCCAAACGAGTTAGCGGAAAAGAAAAACATTTTGCTGCAGATTCGATTCGTTTTAAATCATTGGTTCCTAAAATCGGGATGAGACCTGCTGGGTGATTCAAAAACCAGGAATAAACAATTTGGTCGACACTGGCTCCGTATTTTTTCGCAATCTCTTCTAATTTCGATAAAGTATTTGATTCGCTTTCTGTTTTCGGTGCAAAAATTTTCCCCCCAGCTGTTGGAGACCAAACCATTGGATGAATTCCAAATTGAATCATTTGGTCGAATGTACCATCGAACATTGGTTCGGTGTGAAATAAATGGAACTCGACTTGGTTCGTAAAAAGTGGTCGTTTGTATTGGGATTGTATCATTTGAAACTGAGAAGGCGTAAAATTAGAAACACCGAAATGTTTCACCTTTCCTTCTTGGATTAAGGATTCAAATACCTCTGCGATCTCAGTTGGATCCATGAGTGGATCAGGTCTATGGATCAGCACCACATCCAATGAATCCAACTGTAACTTCCGTAAAGAACGTTCCACCGAATACCGGATGTGTTCTTTCGATGTATTATAGTGTTTTGTTGGAAATTTGGAACCAGGAACTTGTATCCCAAACTTTGTGATGATTTTGATTTTATTTTTTAAATCTGGGTGTTTCTTTACTACCATTCCAAATCGTTCTTCGTTTTCAAAGTCACCGTAAATGTCTGCATGATCAAAAGTATCGATTCCTAAAGAAAGACAAGTATTGATTTTTTTATAAATTTGCTCTTCGCCAAATCCATCTTTGTCTTCATGTAATCTCCAAATTCCATAGACCAATCGAGAAATGGATACATTGTGTTTGATAAATTTGATTTGTGGAACCATCATTTTCTTTCTCCTGTCGTAAGAGGTGTAACTGGAATTCCTTTTGGTTTTCTTCCTTGTGCCTCTGCAAAATTCACTGTTTTGATTTTTGGTAAAACTTTCTCTGCAAACAGTTTAGATTCTTCGATGAGAGGATATCCAGAAAAGATAAACGCACGAATTCCCATTCGGATGTACCTTTGGATTTTTTCATATACTTGTTCGGGTGTTCCTACAATTGCTGATCCACAACCAGACCGCGCAAGTCCAATGCCTGACCAAATCATCGGTTCAATGAATAAATCGGAATCTGCTGACTTACGAAGTTCATCTTGTCTCAAAACTCCTGCCGAATTAGAATCAAGTGCTCTATGTTTGATATCATTCGCTCTTTCAAGATCAAGTCTTGATAACAAACGTTTTGCGGCATCTTTTGCTTCTTTTTCCGTGTCTCTGACGATCAAATGAATTCGAAGGCCAAAATCAATTTTTCGACCAAATTGTTTCGCACGTAAACTTAAGTCTTTCATCGTGTCAGCAAGTCGTTCTTCTGTTTCTGGCCACATCAAAAACACATCACAAAACTCAGCACACAAAGCCCTTGCATCCTCTGAGATCCCACCGAAATACAACAATGGTCCACCATTCTCTTGGTAAGATTTAACTGGGTCGGCTGTTAAATCGAATTGGTAGTGTTTTCCTTGGAATTTGATATGATCTCTTGTCCAACCTTGTTGTAAAATTTGAATGACTTCCTTTGAAATTTCATATCTTGTTTTTGAATCTCGAATTGTACCGGGAAGGTCAGAAGAAATGATATTGATGTTGAGTCTTCCCTTTAGCATATGATCCAAAGTGGAAAGGGTTCTTGCAAGCATGGGCGGATGGATTTCTCCACACCGAATCGCTGTTAGGAGAGAAATTTGTTTTGTAAATTGCGAGGCGGCAGCCGCAAACGTTAACGTGTCTTGGCCTGTTTGATAAGAAGATGGCAAAAGTATATTTTGATATCCTAACTCATCTGCAGTGCGAATGATGTCTGCGCAATGTTCAAAACTAGAACGTAAACTCCCATCCGGGACTCCTAAAAACTCATAATCACCATTGCAAAGGTCACAAAACCAGGCAACTTCCACGGAAGTGTCTTCGGATCGAATGGCGGGTGCTTGGGGAATTGGATTCATTGTTGCCAATAGAAACCTAGATACCAAGAAACGACAAGAGGGATTTCGAAAAATCTATCGCTTGCTTTATTTTTATAAAAAATTGACTCTGGCGGTTCCATTCCTGTCCTATGATCACTACGATTGACATTCTATTCTTTGGATTTACCTTCCTCCTTGTACTCGGAATCGGCATGTATGCTGGTAGAAAAGAATCATCCTCAAAAGATTATTTTCTCGGAGGCAGAAGTCTTCCCTGGTGGGGAATTGCGGGCTCTCTGTTTGGTACAAACATTTCTGCCAACCATTTGGTGGGAATGCTCGGGATTGGATTTTCCGTTGGTTTTGCCCAAAGTCATTATGAATTTGGATCCATTCCAGCGATTGTATTATTGGCGTTCGTCTTTTTACCCCTCTTCCGCAGAAAAAAGTTTTTTACCCTGTCGCAATTTTTACAGGAAAAGTTTGGAAAGGAAACAGGAAGGATTTATTCTGCGATCTCACTCATCCTCATCACAATCCAACTGACAGGTGCCCTTTATATTGGAGCTCGTAGTTTTTTACCTTTTTTACAAAACCTAGGTCTACAGGTTACCTACAACGAGTTAGTCATTTGGATTGCGTTTACATCTACCATCTACACTTGGTTTGGTGGATTAAAGTCGGTGGTTTACACGGATGTGATCCAAACATTTTTGATATTGGCCTCAGGACTAGTACTTGCCTATCTTTCGATTACAAGACCAGAAGTCGGTGGGATATTTGAACTCTTTACAAAAGAAGAATCAAGGATGGATGGTTTGAGTAAAATGAGTTTATATCTACCACCGAATCACCCAACGCTTCCTTGGACAGGAGCCTTAAGCGGACTATTCCTGCTCCACACATTTTATTGGAACACAAATCAATATGTCGTACAAAGAACATTAGGTGGAAAATCACTCAGAGAAGCTAGATACGGAATCTTGGTCGGTGGATTGTTAAAACTAACTGTTCCTTTTTTCTCAATCTTAACTGGAATCGCAGCGTATCAAATATGGTCATCTCTTGGAGAAACGGCAAATGTGGCACCAGATGAAGCTTTTTCCAAATTAGTTGTACTAGTAGTGCCAGTTGGATACGGACTGATCGGAATCATCCTTGCGGGACTCCTTGGTGCGATTTTTTCAAGCATCGATTCCATGTTACATTCGGCAGCAACTTTATTTACCATTGACTTCTACAAACCACTCATCGAAAAGAATGGACTTTCTCTTTCTGATGAAAAAGAAATGCAATCTGGTAGAGTCTTTCTTTTGCTTTTTTCAATTCTAGTTACAATATTTGCAATTGTTCTAATTGATCCAAATTCAAAGAAAAACTTCTTTATCGAATTATCTAATCAGAGTTCACACTTTACTCCAGCACTTCTGGTTGTATTTTTACTTGGAATTTTTAATTTTCAAATCAAAACATTCACTATTTGTTTTACAATCCTATTTACCCCTATCCTTTCATTACTAAGTCCTTATCTTTATTCAGAATTTGCTCCTATATTCATCAAACAGATATTTGGTGATGAACTCAATTTTTTACACCGAGTGTTTTTAGTTTTTCATTTTGCATTCTTTTTTCTAATCCTTGCAGGATACCTACAAAACAAAATGAACTCAAACAAGAAAATGTTTCAATTGCCTTTATTCCGTGCAAATTTCAAATCTCAGAGTTATCTATTTACAATCTATGGTTTCCCTGTGTTCCTTTGTTTCTTTTTTCTCATCATTGGATTACGAATCCAATTCCCCACATCAAAATCTCTTTTGGCTTTATTGGGACTCATTCTTTTTTTCCTGTTTTCGATCCTAATGATACTGCAAAAGAAAGCCAAAACACAATCCTATCTCTCCCTATTTCTAAAACGAGACGAATGGTTGTATGGAATTTTACTTGGAATCACTTTTTCTTTCTATTTATGGTTCTAAAATACGGTAAATTCTATCGTATTGTTTACCAAACAAATTTATCCTTTGCTCGGAGTCGAAATTAAATCCTTCTGATTACCAATTCAAATGATAATGCAATCAACAGATTATCGAAATCACCGATAAAAAAGGAGAACCGGTTATCACTTCCAAAAAGGGGGTGTTCATTCCTATTGATTTAAGTCGGATTGGAGGCAAATGGATCATCGTACGATAGACGAAGTGTCTTTCCCAATAGAAATGACTTGAAATCAAAAGTATTTCTCAAATTACTATAGAAGGAGAAATAAATTTCTGCTCCCTTATGAAAAAAAATCAATTAAGTATCGTGATTCCATGTTATCGAGAAAACAATCGTTTACCAAAATTTCTCGATTCTTTGGTACAAATGTTCCAAGGGAATCCCGAAATTAATTTTGTGATTGTAGATGATGGTAGCCCAGTCTATGAATTTTTAGAACTCAAAGAAAAGATTGGAACGATACTATCAAATCCTCAATTCCAGTTGTTACATTATGAGAAGAATATGGGCAAAGGGAATGCCATCCAATTGGGAATTGAAAACTCGAATGGAAATTATTTAGGTTTTATTGATGCTGATGGTGCAACCCCTGCTTATGAATTAAAAAGAATGTGGGACCATATCAACTCACAAAGCGAAATTGACCTAATCGCTGGATCTAGAATTCCAATGCATGGAAAAACAGTCAAAAAATCCCTACATAGACACATCGCTAATCGAATTTTTTCCTATTATTTTCATCAGCTATTTGAAATTCAAATCTATGACCCACAGTGTGGATGTAAAATTTTCAAACGGTCGAGTTATGATCAAATCAAACAAAAAATTACCGATTTACGCTGGTTATGGGACACACAACTTTTGATTCTTTTTCAGAGAAATCAATTTTCAATATTAGAATTTCCAATCGATTGGAATGAAATTCCAAATTCCAAATTTAGTTTTTTTAGGGATTCTCTCTCAGTTTTAGTATCACTATGGAGATACAGAAATCTAAGATAGTTCTCATCATCAAATAAAGCCTGATTTGGTTATTTCTTTTCTGATATCGCAAAGATTTTTTTTGGTGAACTGATTCCTTTTAATTTATGTTCCCCTAACTCTTCCCAGCGAACAGGGATTTGTTGTGCTAAATTCTCCGAAGCCAATACTGCTTTCCCTAATTCTCCACACATACCAGCAATTCGACTCGTGAGATTAACTGCTTCACCAATCACAGTAAAATCCAATCGGTCCATCGAACCGATATTGCCATATAGAATTTTTCCCGAATGTAACCCAACACCATGATGGATCGGAAGTTTACCATCCGAAGAACGCAGAGCATTCAATTTTGAAAGTGCATCCCCAATCTTTCTCACGGTTAGCAGTACTTTTTTTCCGACTACTAATTTGTTTTTTTCATGGAATGGAAAGACTGCCAAGATTCCATCTCCCAATAACTTTAGAACTTCCCCACCGAAAGCCTCAATGTGTGGTATTGCAACTCCAAAATAATCATTTAACAGCTGTATGACTTCCTTTGGTGAAAGTTTTTCACTGATTCCAGAATAGTTCCTAATATCAGAAAACCAAATGATTGATTGGATATTTTCCAATTCTCCCAGATAAATTTTCCCTGAATAGACAGTAGATCCAGTTCTTTTTCCTAAATAGATTCCAAGTAATGTTTCTGTGAGTTCCGATTGAATGAAAGTCCACCATTTCAAAGCAATCATGTTTAATGATTTGGTTAAAAAATTCAGTTCAGTTTCATCAAAACCATTCGGTTTGTTGGTGAGTAAACTTAAAAAGGCATAACTATTTCCCTTTTGGATCACGGGAACAGCTAAGTAACCTGTCGCTCCAGAAGGAGCCAACTCCTCTAAAATTGGATATGGGTAATGACCTTCATATCCTTTTTCAAACTGATAATAATAGGTTTGTTTCTTTGTTAATACATATTGAATAGGACTTGAAGTAAATTGTGAAGACTGAATGGAACCTAATCTAAATTTGGTGACACGAACAAATGAATCTGGAAATTCATAAAATTTGCTAGAATGGAATAGCTGATTCACTTGGATGTCAAAATTTTCTTTTTGGTCATTCGGAGCCCAGAGGTATGCTAATGTTTCCACTTGGGGGTGTAATGTTCGAGTACCCATATTACCTCGGGTGATCTGGAGGCCCAAGGTCTGTAAATATTGAATATACGAATGGAATAAAACAGCTGGAGAATCAATTTTTGGAAGTTCTTCCAGATACCAATCCATAAAAGAATCAATTAGGGATTTAGATCGGTAAGTCATGGAATGTTGATTGGATACAAAAAAAGAAGAAAGGCAAGAAAATAAAAAAAAGAAAATCACCCTGCCAAGTGCAAATGACAGGGTGAAATCGAGGTGTTACTTCAGTTTGGCATCCAAACGTTTTTGTACTGCTTCCATAAATTGGAAAGTATCCAATTCTGTTTTTTTGGCAGCAGTAGAAAGTGAGAGTAGATCTTTTGTCATTTCACCACCTTCAATCGTTTCGATGATTGCTTCTTCTAATTTGTGAGCAAAGTTCACAACATCAGGAGTGCCATCGAGTTCTCCACGTTTTGCAAGAGCACCTGTCCAAGCAAAAATTGATGCCACAGAGTTTGTAGAAGTTGTTTCCCCTTTTTGGTATTTACGATAATGTCGAGTCACTGTTCCGTGAGCCGCTTCATACTCGTATTTTCCGTCTGGTGAAACAAGAACCGATGTCATAAGACCAAGAGATCCAAAACCAGATGCCACCATATCACTCATCACATCACCATCGTAATTCATGAGTGCCCAAAGTTGACCACCTTCGTTTTTCATGATCTGTGCAACCGCATCATCAATGAGGTAGTAACTATAAGTGATACCAGCCGCTTTCATTGCCGCGTCTTGTTCTTTTGCCATGGTATCAAAGATATCACGGAAACGAGCATGATATTTTTTAGAGATTGTATCTTTTGTAGCAAACCAGATGCTAATTTTTTCTGAAAGAGCATAATTAAAACATGCTTTTGCAAACGACTTAATCGACTCATCTAGGTTGTGCATTGCAAGTGCAACACCAGCACCTTTGAATTCATTCACAAGTAGTCTTTGTTTTTCTTTACCGCTTGCATCTGTGTAAACGAGTTCCACTTTTCCTGGACCATCGACTGCAATTTCCACATCACGATAAATATCACCGTAGGCATGACGACCAATCGCAATTGGTTTTTTCCATGAGTTAACGGCAGCAGGGATATTTTTGATGATGATGGGTTTACGAAATACAGTTCCATCTAAGATCGCACGAATGGTTCCGTTAGGTGATTTCCATTCTTGTTTCAAATTGTATTCTTTGACACGATCAGCATTTGGAGTGATTGTTGCACATTTTACACCTACACCGTGTTTTTTGATCGCATTCGCAGAATCAACAGTCACTTGGTCATCTGTTTTGTCGCGGTATTCAACACCGAGGTCATAATACTCTAAAGTAATATCTAGGTAAGGATGGATGAAACGATCTTTAATTTCTTTCCAGATGATTCTTGTCATTTCATCGCCGTCTAACTCAACTAACGGTGTTTTTACTTTAATTTTTCCCATTGATTTCTCCTAAACTCATTCAATTTTTGATTCGCATTTATAAAACTTAATTTGGATTTGCCATGTAGGTATTCCAAAGATAGTGACAAAACTCTGTCGAATTATTGATCGCTCCTGAAATGGTATGAATTCCAGTGAGGGATGTATATCTTTTTCTGTAAGCATCTGATTCCGAAATAAGAGAAAGTTTCGATTCCAGCTGTAACAAAACTTCCTTCCAAGTTTCACATTGTTCTTTGACCAAAGGATCGGTGGCTTTGATTTTCAGTTCTTTTGCTTCTGTGATGTGAATTTCCCAAAAATGAGCAGGAAATGCTGGCGGTGTATAGCGGTCACGAATGGCTTCTAGGTCCTTTTCGATCTCTTGGTCTTTAAAACTTTGAAAAAAGAAAAAACTACTGATCCGAAGGGAGATCGGCAAATAAAATCGGAAGGTTTTGTCATAAGAAACCATCTGTTGAATCACCCACTGTGGAGATTTTCCAGTGGCTTGTTTAGTCTGGAAGGTTTTTGCATCCAAGGATGCCAATTCATCGAAACAGTATTGGGCGAAACGAAGTTTCTCTTTCCAGAATATTTCTAAGATCTCCGTAACCATATCCGTTTCGTTCATCCTGGATAGGGGAAAGTATTTTTCAAGTGAGAATCCGTTTTTAGAACCAGATGGTAAAAGCGCCTACCTCCCCTTCGTATGAACGATACAGAC
The DNA here is from genome assembly GCF_040833955.1 of Leptospira sp. WS60.C2. Taxonomy (NCBI): domain Bacteria; kingdom Pseudomonadati; phylum Spirochaetota; class Leptospiria; order Leptospirales; family Leptospiraceae; genus Leptospira; species Leptospira milleri. The sequence goes on from NZ_CP162133.1 coordinate 2,853,382, forward strand.
CTCACTTGGCGCGAACTCATCACCAAAAAGGAGGAATTCTTACATATCCTCCGAATATTGAACCATTATTATGAAATGCGGGGGGAAACCAAATCCAAACAATTTGGCTTTAGACAAAAGCTGGCGGATTCTGATCCCAAACACGTTCAGATCTTTTTTGCAAAATTGGGAACCTACGAATACCAAGTGTCTTGTCGTATTTTGCCCAGTGACGACCTGGAAACTTGGATCCACATCGATGGAATTGCCGAAGAAAGAGAACGCCTGGCTCAAATTGGAAACACCGACCATCCTGTATTTTCCTTGGTCTGCCTAGGTGATTTGTTTACCATTTCGGTTCCCACTCACATTTCCCTTTAAAGGAAATCCCCAAGAAAAACCTTGCTTCTTTTTTCAGCATCGCTTAAGATTTGCCAGTGCATTGGCAATCCTTGGTCTTCAAATTTGTTTTCTATGGGTATATGTTCTGTGCGTTAGCCACAAACCTTCCGGCGGAGGATTTTAAAACCCAACATTACCCGGAAGAAGGATACCTACAAGGTTGGAATTTTACATTTCGAAATGAAAAGTACAATTTGTTCGCCACCTTTTTAGTGAGCAATTTTGGACCAGGCTCACTCAACAACGGTATATCGTTACTGTTAAAAGCGAAAGACCAACCCGTTTTTTACTCCACCCGCGAATTTGATTCCGAGGATTACGAATCCAAAAAAGGTCAGTTTTACCAACGTAGTGGTGAAAATTGGATGGAATACAAAAACGGAATTTATTCTATTTATATGAATTATGGTGATTGGGAAATCAGACTCGATTACAAACCAAGAAGAGGAAATGTTCCGATTTCAAAAGGGAAATTTCCTTTGATGGAAAAAGGAAAATTTGTCCAAGCAGACATTCCATTTTCATACTCCAGTGTCACTGGTACCATTCGTTACAAAGATGTCACAGAAGAAGTGAAAGGTGTTGGCGGGCTCGAGCATATCCTTACCAATGAAGCAGTATATCAATTTTCCAAAAAATGGGAATTAGTTCGCTCCCAAACAAAAGATGGATATCGCATTTTCACGGGTGGCTTCCTCGGAAATTCCAATTTCCCTGGAGAGTTTTTTCGTAGAGTTGCTGTAATCAATCCTGCAGGGAACTTAGTGTTAGAGGGAACTGTGGAACGGGTTGAAGTCTTGGAATGGGAAAAGGAACCTACATCTGGTTATACGATCCCAAAATCGGAGATTTTATATTTTCAGAACGACACTTGTTCTTTGTTTGTCAAACGGACTCGACCTATTGCAACAATGAGTGCTCTGGAAAACATCTCCTCTTTTTTACGATTTTTCATCCAATTGTTTTTTGCAAAACCCTACCAAATCCATTGGATGGCCGAACTAAAGTTGCAATGCCCTGAATATTCAGGAGAAGCAAAAGGATATCACTCCAATTATCTAATCAATGAATGATCATGAAGAGAGACAATAGATAAAAAGAAATAGATCCATGATCTATGGTAAGCCACCGATCGTTTTAAAATTCGAGTTACGAATCAGATCTTTCCTGATCCTGTGAATTTTGATTATAAGATAAACTTTTGACCTTCATGGGCAATATGTACTTGCATCCCACCTGGTTTCAGAAGGCGTGCTTCCTCTAAAATAATTCTAGAGACTTCGTGATCGGTGTGATCCGGTTCGTGATGAGTCAAAACAACAGAACGAATCTCCATCATCTCTGCAAATTCTACTGCTTTACTAACAGCTGTGTGCCCCCATCCTATTTTTTTCTCGGCTTCCGATGTGCTGTATTGAGCATCAATGATAATGAGATCAGCACCAGCAATTTGTGGCTTCATCTTTAACAAATGTTCCCTGTCTTCTTCTCGATACTCCACATCTGTACAAAATAAAAATATTTTGTTCCCCTCTCGAATTCTATATCCAGTGCATGAACCAGGATGGCGCAGTCCAAAAGGAATGATTTTCAAACCACCTAACGTATAAGATTCGAATTCTTTCCATAAGTGAAATTGTTTATTGGAAGCCATTTGTTGGAACGTAACTGGAAAATTTTCCGGGTGTTGTTGCCTTTCCAGACGTTCTTGCAAATTTGGAATACAGGAATAAAAATGAATGTTAACGGAAGGAGAATACCCTGGCTTAAAAAAAGGCCACCCTTGGATATGATCCCAATGTGTGTGAGAAACCAAAATATGGAGGTTCATTTCCTTTCCACTAAATGCTTCGGAAGCCAATTGGTTTCCTAACACTCGAAGCCCCGTTCCCATATCCAATATAACTCTCTCACCTCCATTTCCTTCAATGAGAACACAAGTTGTATTCCCACCTAAGTCTTGCGAAAGTGGAAGCGGAAGTTGGTCTACAAACGCTTCTTCTGAAAAACCATCTGGGTTTTTATCCCACTCTTCTCTTGCCAAATGCAGAATCTTTAAGGTTTTTTCTCGTTGTTCCTGTTTTGAAGTCGGTGTAGGGAGAGAACCTCGAACACCAAAAAGAGTTATTTTCATCTAGTTCCTTTTTAAAATCCTGACATTAAATCATCGGAAGAAAAGCAATAGTTAGTGAATCCTGAAATCCAAGAAAAACTTTGGAAGTTTACCACACGAACTTCTTACCACTCAGACTATCTCCTGCAACCTAAAGAACGTGGGAAAAAAATCGACATAAAAAATTCTTTCCCTCCTGCTACCACTCACTTTGTTTTAGAGCTTGGATCTGGTTGGGGCGAAGTTGCCATAGAATTGGCAAAAAATCACCACCAAACAGGTTACCTATTGATGGAGAAGAAGGTGAACCGCATCATTCATACCGAAAAACAAAGGAAAATGCTTGGATTGGAAAATATCCGTTATATGACGGTTAACTTCCAATGGTTTTTCGATGAGTTACTTGAGAAAGAAATTTTTGACAAAATCATCATCAATTTCCCAGATCCTTGGCCGAAAAAAAAACACCGCAAAAATCGATTGATGCAACCCCATATGCTTCAACAAATCTACACGTTGTTAAAACCAGGTGGGGAACTTTTATTTGCTACTGATTATGGTCCCTACGCGAGAAAGACTATTTCTCTCTTTCGTAACTTTCCCAACTTGATTTGGACTGACAAAGAATATGAATTTGAACGCCCAGATTTCCCTATTTCTTTCTTCGAAACGGAAAAACGAAACGAAGGGAAACGGATTTACTACTTAAAACGAATCAAGCCGATTGGAGGTGTCAGTTAAAAGAAGGTAAATGTTTTCCAATTTTATCTTTCATAACCCCGGTTATCGTATCGATACCGGGTGATTCAATCTTCATACAAAACTAATCAACTGTCACTGTACTAATGCGAAGACCATCTCGGTCCCCTTTCCATGGAACCGATGTTTTGTCCTTACCTTTAATGAGGAGTAATTCTTTCGATCTTCCTTCCACTACAAGTCCATCCATCGGGAAATAAAAGTCCCCTTCTGTTTGGTAGGAATCCTTCCATTTGGATCCACCTTTCCAAAGGTAAGTCGTATCTTCTGTATTCACAAGGAGTGATTCAGAACTTCTGATGACAGATCTAACGGCTTCTGTTTTTCCTAATGCATAAAGTTTTGCTTTTTCTGTTCCCTCATAAATTTGAGAGCCAAGTTGCACAAGACATGACTCGGATAAACAACCAAGAAAATTTGCTGATTCCTTTGTGTCTTTTTTGACAACAGGTAATGAAACTCTTCCTTCTTTTTCACTAGGAGAACTTGGAGTTAATACCTGGATTAAAAATTCTTTTTTTGTATCTTTGAGAACAAAGAGTTTACCATCACCAGACAAAGAAAATCCAACAAAATCATTCCCATTCCACTCTTCTTGAATCTCTAAATTTGGATTGGTGCGCACCAGTTTTCGGTTAGGTGATTTTTCTTTTTCCAATAAAAGGTAAAAACCATTGTGATCAGGCATTCCTTGTTTCACTTTCCAACCAGCTAAGACCTGTTTTTTGAAAGTCATTTTACCTGATTCAGGATAAATTTTTGTCGCTGTATCATTGGAAATTCCCACCAATTCTTTTCCTGCAACAAGCAATTGAAACGGAGTCGATGTATATTGTTTCCATACTAATTCTTTGGTGAGTCTATCATATCCAACTAATGCCGTGCCATAATTTACGATGATGCGGTTTGGATAGACGATTGGAGTCGAAACAGGTGTTCCCGTTAAATTCAAATCAGTGACATGAAGTGGTTCATCATCCAAAGCATCTGATGGAAGTAACCTTGCGTATTTTGTTTCGCCATATTCACGTAAGATTTTTTCTTTTACCTGATTTCGTTTTGTTTTGTTTTTCTCCGATGGAGCTTGTTTTTGTTTGGCATCTAAGATGCGAAATTGAGCAAATAGAGCTTCTGCAGAAGGTTCTTCTTTGATGACACGTTCGATTGTTTTCTCGGCTTCATCCAATTTGTTTTCTTTAAAATAAATGTAAGCCAATTGAATTTCGCCATCCATAAAATCGGGATCTGTTTTGCGAATCGATTCGAGGATGGATTTTGCTTCGTTTGTTAGATCTTCATTAAAATATGCAATCGCTAAGTTATAGGAAGAAAGACCAAATTCTGAATCTTTGGCTCTTGCTTTTTCAAACTCACGTTTGGCCGCATCCATCTGATTTAATTTGTAATAAGCAAGTCCCTTTGCCACATTACTTGGAGCAAAGTTTGGATTCACAAGAATTGCCTTATCAAACTCACCTATTGCAAGATCATAACTCTTGCGTTTCATTGAAACAAGACCCAACATATAATAAGCGTAATATGAATCCGGTTTTTCTCTTAAGATATCGTAAAATCCGTCTTCGGCTCGTTTGAGTTCCCCTTTTTTATAGTAAAAGGAATAGATACCTTCTTTGAAGGAGATAGCATTTTCTTTATTGGATTTAACGGCATTTTCTAAGATAGAGAGTCCTTTTTCTTCTTCCCCTTTTTCAATATAACATTCTGCAATTTTCACGAGAAGCGATGCTTTTGGAACCTTATCATAGGCTTTTTGATAAGGATTGACTGCTTCTATGTATTTCTTTCTATTAAAGAGAGTATTTCCTTCTTTTACCAAAGGTAAAATCTCCGCAAAACGAGAGTTTTCCGAGACTGTTTTTTCAGTTTCAATGAGTTCGGGAATGTCTTTTGTATACTTTTTTGATTTTTGAATGAATTCGTTTGCTTTCGTATAATTTTCTTTTGAGTTTTCTTCCACAGCTCGTTTGTAATACAAACTTCCCAATCGATAGTCGACTGCTTCATTGTTTGGAAACTTTTTCTTAAGCCCCATATAAATGGATTCTGCTTCATCCCACTTACTTGCATCTTCTGCAATTCGACCTAGGGTGATGGCACTGAACGGATCCGTTGCCGATAAAGTTTCTAACTTTTTGATAAATTCTTTTTCTTTTTTGGATTCACCTGTCTTAGCATATACACGAGCAAGGCCCTGCAATGCTCCAGGATTGGCATTGTCCAATCGATACGCTTCCAAGTAAGAACCTTCCGCCTTTTTATATTCACTAAAGGCAAAATAGGCACGTCCAAAAGCATTTTGAACAGCAGGGTTTTCTGGGTTGACTCCCATCGCTTTACCATATTCATCAAACGCTTGTTTGCGTTTTCCTTGACGTAAAAAGGTATCTCCGTTTGCAATGAATTTTTGAGACTCTGCGAGTACTTTCGCTTTTTTGATGTCTTCTTTTTTTGCTTTTGGATGTGATTCCGTCTTCTTTAGGACATCCAATGCTTCATCGAAACGACCTGAATCTATGAGCACGTAAGCCAAATTCATCTTTGGTTCGATAAAATTGGGATCCCAGGAAGAAGCATCTTGAAAGCTAAGAGTTGCTTTTTTAACTTCACCCCATTTCCATTCACATATACCTTGTTTGTTGCGAATTTCTGCGTTTCTTGGAATTTTTTGTAATGCTTGTTTTGAAGTTTTTAAACAATCAGAATAGTTGTGCGTTTGTATGAGAACATTACAAAGTCCAACATATGCATTTGCATTGGTATCCGAAAGAGAAATGGATTTTTTAAAACTCTCTTCACTCTCTTTCAGCTTTCCATTTAACAGTTGCGCATTTCCAAGAAATGACCATACAGACGCATTTTGTGGCTGAAGTTCGGAGGCTTTCTTAAATTCAGCAGTAGCTTCTCCATAATTTTTTTTATTGAGTAAGTCATTTCCTCTTTGGATCAAAGATGCAATTTTTGTAGAAAGTTTTGCATCTTTTGATGACTTTAAATCTGGATTTAATTTTTCTGCTTTTGCAAAGTAACTTTCTGCTTCATCGTATCTTTTTAATTCCAAACAAACATCACCCAGTTGATTGAGTAATTCCACTTGGTATGGAAAATCTTTTTTCTCTTCGAGGGACTTTAAGGTAACCAAACTTTCTTGGTAACGACCCAAGTTTTTTAGTAAAAGCCCAGTTTTATAGGTATAAATTGATTCTTCTGGTTTTAATCTATTGAGTGTTTGATATGTTGTTAATGCTGATTCATTTTCACCTAACGTTGACTGGACGGTTCCAAGACCAATGAGAATCTTCTCATTCTGTGGATCCAGGTTGTAACCCTTTTCGTATGCATCTTTTGCATTCTCATATTCACCCAATTGGTATCTAGAGGCACCAAGAAGTGCATACCCTTCCACAAGCTCAAAGGACTGAAGGGAGGACTTAGCTTTTTCCAAAGCAACGTCCATATTCCCTTTTTGAAACTCATTACTTCCTTCTGCAACTAAGGCACGTGCCTCCTCGATTTTTTGTCGATCAGAGGCAGCTGATTTTTCTACGATGTTGTCTTTGACTGCGACTGTTTGAAAGTCACGAGAGCGACATCCGATTAAAGTGAATGATAATAATACGAATACAATACTGAATTGTTTCATTTTTGGAACCTTTGTTCAAACTTAACCATATCTGGATATTGGATTTTTAATCCTCGTAAAGGGACTCCCACCAAAGGTGCATTATGTGGAGTAAGAACACCTAAATTCCAAAAAGAATCAAAACTCCAAGGAAATTCCTCTACCATCTTATTACCCAAATACAAACGGATCATTTTTTTCTCTATGTCGGTTTCAAATTTAATACTCCGACCTTTGAGTTCATCTTCCTTGTTCCAACGATAAGAGGATCGAACTGCCGCTTCGGATTCATTCCCTGCAAACTTGACAACATGAAAGTCAGTTTGGTCAACATAAACAAGAATCGTATTCTGATTATGATCATGGATCGAAAGTCCCAATGCACCATTGTAATCTTTTTTCAGATCTAACACAAGTTCGGCTTCCAAATAATCAGGAATTAAATCTTCAGAAAAGACACCATACCAACCGTTAGGTAGGTCTTTGTTCTTCGTAAATGTCAATTTCCCCGGGAAAGTGGCAGAAAAATTTGGAGAAGGAGACGTTAAATTCCAAAATTCTTCAGATTCCCAACCAACTCCATCTTGTAAGGAAATTGGCAATGCAATGGAAGTGATTTGTTTTGGTCGAATTTTGATTCCAGCTTTTGCATATTCGAAATGAGAATCTGATGTAGTGCGGATCAATTGGACCGGATAACTTCCGTAAGGAACTCCCGATTCTGCATATTGCGTTTTCCCCTTTTTTTGTCCATCGATCACAACATCGAGTCCAGGAGGAAAACTCGAAACAACAACCGTTCCTTGCGAAATGTCATCATTCCATTCTTGAAAGACTCTGGTAGTCTTACCGGCACGGACTAAAATATTTCGTCTGACTTGGTCTTTTCCTGGTTTTGCAAACGATAATGTGTGTTTGCCATTTAATACTGAGTAATTGAGAAGTGGTGCTTTTCCGACTTCTATCCCATCCAAGTAAACTGTGGTTCCAGGAGAGGTAGAGAAAACAGAAACCTTACCTTGAAGAGAGGCGGAAAAATATGATCTTAAATCATCGTTAGATGGTGATGAAACTTCAACATAATAAGCAGGAACAAATTCAGTCAGAGGGAGTAAATGTTTTCTGCCGTGATAGACATCAAAGGATTTTACAGATTTCGTTTTAGGTTCTTTTTCTTCTTGGTAGACAAAAACCGACTTACCAAAGTTTTGTGACAAAACAGGATCCTTGTATTGAACTTCTGCCGTCAATCGCTCTCCGACTTTCACCAATGTAAGTTCCAATACGATGTCAATATCGTTTGTTTGTAAAAATTTAGGGTCAAGAGTCGAAGATGGTGATTTCTGGTAAACACCTAACTTGGAATGAGGAAAAAGGATTTTTTCTTCTAAAAGAGATAAGTCAGAAAGAGAAAACTCCTCTGGGATTTGTTTCCAGAGGAGGGTGAAACTCGGAGTGGGTTTATTTACCAGTCGTTCTCTGTAATCTCTACCCGAAGGAAGGGGTTCAGACTCTCCTATGTCAGGAGCGACAAACTTAGGTTTTGTAAAACTTCGATTAAGTGTTTCGATCTTTGTGACCGAGGAACAATAACCGACTAAAAAACAAAGGACCGGTAAATAAACATATCTCATTTCGTCTTATCAAAACTCTCTTTTGGAGCTAATTTTAGTGAATCTTTTTGTACGTCTTTCTTAATGTATTTGGAATCTTCGATTGATTTTGCAGTTGTGATCACTTCATCTGACTTTGATTTGGTGATTTCACGTGTTTTTGCTGCTTTCTCTAATTCCTCTACGGATGAACCAAGGTTCATTTTTTGAAGTTCTTCATTATTTGATTTTAGTTCATTTGCAAGAGACTCAAACTGCAACATTTTTGTGTTTTCGAACACCAACATTTCTTTCATTTCACCTAAGGACTGTTTGTCCATTGGTTTAATCATTTTGTCAGAAAGCTTTGTATCAGAGGACACTTCCGCTGATTTTTGTTTGTCCACTACGATTTCGTTCTCAGAGTTTGCTTTACGAATGGCAACTGCTCCATCAAGAACCGTATACTTCACCACACAATTCGAAGATCCGCATGCTACGTTTCCACCTTTCGCAGAAGGATTTTCCACATTGGTTAAGAAGATCGTTCCCCGAACACCCGCAATGGAAGTAGGAGTGACAACGCTGAAAGACTCTGTTTTTCTTTCTTTACGAAGAACTGTAACAAGTTTTCCATATTGCATGTTGACTTCAGTTTCGCGTGAACCGTCGTTAGCCGTAAATGCTTGACTTACGCTAAGGGAAGTGTTTTTGTTTAGTTTGAGAACACCATCTTCACCAACCAAAAGTTCAACGGCACCATTTTGACCAGTCACAATTGTGTCCTGCGCAGTGAGAGTATCACCTAAACTTGGTTTGATTTGGTTATTTTCTCTCAAAACGACCACATCACCTTTTACAAAGGCAATGACCACATTGCTAGCAGATTGACTTTTTTCTGTAACGGCGGTTACATTCTCTTTTGAGTCTTTTTGGCAAGCTACGGCAAACATAGCTAAAAATGCCACAAACCCCAAAACCGACAATTTTTGAATCATTGTACGTTTCATATTCCTTCCTCCGGAAATAACTTTCTTAAAGTAGATAACAACTGAAGCCTTGGCAAGTCTTTTCCCTAATATCTTTTTGTGACCGCTTTTGACCAATGGTCCCGACGAGTGACCCGGTAAGGATTCTCCAAACTCTCAATCATGGATTCTAGGCTCTTTTTTCGAGTTTCGTCCATGGATTCATGCATGAACTTTCGCATGGCACACTCAGAACCCAGTTCACAACAATAAATTTCCTGGCACAATTCTTTTACTTTGCGTAACTCGGGAAAACTTTCCCAAAGTTGAGTTGGCGTCAGGTGGAGAATACCCCATTCTTTGACTCCGGGAGAATCAATGAGGACCGTATTTCCCTCTAAAAAAAGAGCAAATGAATTGGTGGTTGTGTGTTTTCCTTTCTTTGTTGATCCGCTGACCAGATTGGTTCTTTGGATCGTTTTTTGATGCAGGTGGTTCATGAGAGTGGACTTACCTACACCAGAGTTGCCACAAAGAAACGTTCGTTTGCCCTTGATTTTTTCCCAAAGAGGTTGAATGGACTCTTCTGAAAGAAGAGAGACACTCATGACATCATAACCTAACTCTTTATAATAGGTTTCCCGATCTTCGATCTCCTCTTCTGATACCAAATCTTTTTTGGTAAAGATAATAAGAGGAGGAATATTGGTGTGGTAAGAAGCAGCAAGAAGTCGGTCGATAAAGCCAGGTTTTGTTTCTGGATCTTTACAAGAAGCAAGGATGGCTACCTGATCTAAATTCGCACATAACACATGACTGTCGCCTTTGTCACTTTTTCGAGTCAGGTAATTTTTACGCTCTAAACGCTCAGAAATGACCCACTCTTCTCCAGAAGACTTTTCAGCAAACACGAGATCACCCACGACAAAGGGATGACGTTCATTGGTATTTTTCAGGCGCAGTTTTCCTTTGAGTACGGCGAGGGCATAAGAAGTGGACTCCGAATAAATTTCGTAATAAGCCCCAAAGATACGAGCGATTGTAAATAGTTCTTTACCCAAGTTGATTCTGCACCAAAATTATCTAGTTCTTACATTGTATACAATTGACATGCAAATACAAGTTTTCTTTCGTTCTTTCATCATTCTTCTGTCCGCTTTCGGTTGGTTTGCTGTTGGTTACGGGCTTGGTTTATTACAAGCTGCTACCTTTTTAACCATTGGATTTTTCCTAATGGGTTTCCTCACTTTATCATTATTTCTATTCCCCTCGCCTAAAAAAGAAACTCTGAGAGAAGACAAACCCAGAAAGCGAGACGAACTCGTTCAAAATCTTTTTGCTCTAGAAAAATTCAAAGAAGAACTCATCTCATTCAATGACCCTGACCAAATCAGCGATACCATTAGTCAATTTTTGGCTTCTAAAATTCCTGCGGAATTTGTTCAAGTATATACTTGGGACGAGACAGAAGGACAATTTCGTCCGAGGCCTTTTTTACAATCCAATCCAGTCAAAAAACAAGACTTACCTTCCATTCCCGTTTTTAATCCATTTTTATTATGGTTATCCGAAAGAGAAGGAATCCACATAAAAGAAAATTTCATCCAATATGTTTCTCCTAATCATGAGAAAATTGCAAACGAGGCCTTACGTTTTTTTTCCGAAACAAAATCGGAGTTAGTTGCGACTCTTTCCATTAAATCAAGTCTGGTTGGTTTTATTTTACTTGGGAAACACAAAGAAGGTAAAATTTATGATTTAGAAGAGATCGAAATCATTCTTGAAATTTTGTCCGTATCTCTCATGTCACTTTCCAATTCAATGATTTACCAACAGTTGTTAAACCTAACAGAAACTCTTGAAGCAAAAGTAAGAGAACGAACGAAAGAATTGGAAGAAACACAAGCACATCTTGTCCAATCAGAAAAAATGGCTTCTCTTGGGGTCATGGTTGCAGGAATTGCACACGAAATCAATACTCCTGCCGCCGTTATCAATGGAGCCGCAGACAATTTAGATGCAAACCTTGTGTTTGTCTTATCTCACTTAGGCGACATCACGCATCTCATACAAAATCCAGATTTTCGTTCCTTATACTTAGATATTTTGTTTAGTTTTGTCAAAGAAGACCCAAACACAAAAATTGATCCGAAAGATAAATTTAAACTCAAACGAGAAACAAAACTGAAATTTATACAAGATGGCATGCCGGAAAATGATGCCACCGATCTTGCAACCTTTCTCATCGATCACCATCTGATGCATATGCAAGAAGAGTTGTTACGAATTTGGAAATCGGGTGGAAAAGAAACCTTTGAGATGTTAAAAAACACCTTAAGCCTGCAACGAAATATAAAAAATATCAAATATGCGATTCGCAATATCGTTCGGATTGTAAAAGCATTAAAATATTATTCTCATCTAGGGCAAAATTCTTACGAGGTGTCAGACCTTCATGAAGGTTTAGAAAACACTCTAGTGATCATGCAAAACCAAATCAAACATGGTGTGGAAATTGAAAGGAATTATGGAACTATTCCGCCTGTTCGTTGTAATTTGGATGAACTGAACCAAGTTTGGACAAATTTGATCACTAACGCCATTCATGCCATGAAAAAAACAAAACATCCCAAACTCATTATATCATCCAAACGAATTGGCGAAGAATTTGTGATGATTAGTTTTGAAGACAATGGGTCAGGAATTCCAAATGAGATTAAGGACAAAATTTGGGATCCTTTTTTTACGACTAAAGACCAAGGAGAGGGAACGGGTCTTGGACTTGGGATTGTCAAAGGAATTATCGAAAAACACAAAGGAAGGATTGAAGTGGAATCCTCACCAGGACGAACTCGATTTATGGTCTACTTACCGTTAGTTGGTCCTGGAGATGTTCCCAATCTCCCCAAAGAAATTTTTAGGGAGGTGAGAGGATAAGTTTTATGAAAAAAGTGGTTTGTTTAACAGTTTTTCCCAACTTTCTTTTGTAGTTTCAAATTTCTTTTTGGAATCACCAGCTTCAGATTCATTCGCCGTTTGTTTCGCTTTTGACCATTTTTGGTATTCAGCGATCGCAGATTCTCTGAGGTGCGCCAATTGTTCAGACCAAGTTTTTAATTTTTCTTCGCCAAGATTAGCATACTGATGCAAAGTTTCTTTTTCTTTGATGAACATAGTTTTTTGAAGGATTTTTTCTTCTGAAACTTTTTTCAAATTATACGTAAGACCAAAAAAAGAAAGAAACTTAATCATCCACTTGGATGGATCGTAATCATACCAACGAATGCCGTTACGGTAGTCCATTTGAAATTCATGATGGAAGTTGTGGTAACCTTCACCAAACGTAAAAAATGCGATGATCCAATTGTCTCGCGCTGTTTGTTCTTTGGAAAACGTTCGTTCACCCCAAACATGGCAGGCACTGTTTATGAAAAATGTGAACTGATGAACAATGAATAATCTAAGGAATCCAGCGACAAAAAAACCTTCTAAAAAAGTCCCCCAAATCATAGTGATAAGACCTGGAAGGATAAAACTCATAAAGATCGATATGGAATAAAAATGTTTATGTTGCCAAGATACTAATGGGTCATTGATCAAATCTTGTACACCATGCCCAACATACTTTCGTTTGCGAAACAACCAACCAATATGGGCATACCAGAATCCTTTTTTGATCGAATAAGGATCCTTGTCAGTGTCCACAAATTTGTGATGGATTCGATGGTCTTCGCTCCACTCGAGTGCAGTCGATTGGAATGCGGCTGCTCCAAACAGTAATAACAAAAGTTTTACGGGAGTTTTTGCCTCATATGCTTTATGAGAAAAAAGTCTGTGATAACCTACGGTAATTCCCATGCCTGTCGCAAAAAAGTAAAACAGAAAGAGTGCCCAAGTTGCCAAGTGAATGGACTGGTAAAGGTATACGTATACCGATCCGAAAATACCTACCAAAGGGGATGTAAGTAAAAAAATCGTGGTCACCCAATCCATTGGGGGTTTCACTTTGATTTCAGCTTGTGTCGTCATAAAAAATTCCTGTAACAAGGAGTCGGAGTCCTAAAAAAGACACTGGTTGCAAAAAAAAATGAGTACAGACCGTTACAAACCAGGATTTTTAGAACAATGGGGTCGGCGTGTCCTCATTTCCTACCGTTCCAAGGCGAAAGGAGAAACCAGTGGCCAGGACAGTTTTTCGGAATCTTCGAGAAGGTTTCTTTTTTGGGGGAGTTTTTGGTCGTTTTGGATCGGATTTTTTCCTTCGATCACGTTTGTCTATCTTTCATATTACCTTCCCGCCTTTTCGTTTACCCCATTTTCCTCAATTCCCTACCAAGGGATCCTTACGTTTTTACTATTACTTTCCATTTTAACTGTACTTGAATTTTACTTACTCTTTCGATTGGGTTTTCACTTGTCCTACCAAATGGCGAGAGCAGCTGATGTGGAACTCGCAGAAGAACCTGAACTCATTACTCCCATTCCAGGAATGATGGCACGCCTTGTCTTGGAAATTCCTGATCCAAGGATACAACTTTACGGAATTGATCCATACAAACACTTAAATGAAAGGGCTTTGTTCTTTCGAACTGCACTTTACAAAAGTAAGGTCTTCCTTTCCAATATTTTCGCCAAACTTATATTAAAGGTAATTCTTGGAAGGACGAGCCTTCGTTTCCTAATTGAATATGTGTCAGGACCAATTACAGGGATTTGGGACAGTGTAACAACCTACATCATCCTTATTGAACTGAGAAAACGAATTATCACTCGAAAACTCGCTGATGCAATCCTCATCCTATTCAAATCAAAATCGAGAAATCCAAAACTCATTGAATCCGTACTTCGTTCTGTGGCACTTTCCATTGTGTTCACAAAAACATTTCATCCTAATTTTGAATATTTACTCTTCGGACTCCTTGGAATTATGCCTAATAGAGAACAGTTACAAAATCTAGATGACTGGGATACCTTTGTGTCCTCTCTCCAGGTTTTGAACGATGAGGAACGAAAATGGCCTATCTCTATTTTTGCGATCTGCGCCTCTTTTGATGGGAAATTAAATGAAGAGGAACTCGTCGCCTTTCAAGGTCTCAGTGTGCATTCTCCTTCCTGGATTTTGGACCGAGTGCGACATTTAAGTCGTACCATCCAAAAAGGGGAACTCGCAGAATCCTTTCTTTGGATGGAAAAAATCCTTCCACAAGAAAGAAACACTTAGAGAATGAATTTCAGTCTAAAAGAAACATAGGAGAAAATATGGCACAAGTAACACTCAAAGGAAATCCCGTTCCGCTGGAAGGATCGATCCCAAAACCTGGAGACAAAGCTCCTGATTTTAAAGTCGCCAAACAAGATTTAAGTGATATTACATTAAAAGATTTAGCAGGAAAGGTGAAAATCCTCGTAGCCGTTCCAAGCCTTGACACTCCTGTATGCGCCATTGAAACAAAAAAATTCAACGAAAAAGTCGCAAAGGAAAACGGAATCGCAACTCTCATCATTTCAGGGGATTTACCCTTTGCTATGAAACGATTTTGTACTACTGAAGGAATCAATTCTGAAAACTTAATCACTGGATCTCAGTTCAAAGATTTTTCCTTCTCCAAAAACTACGGAACTCACATCTCCGGTGGACCACTTGCCGGTCTTTCCGCAAGAGCAGTGTTTGTTGTCGACAAAGACGATATCGTACGATATACAGAGCTCGTTCCAGAAATTGGAAGTGAACCTAACTACGACACAGTACTTGCGGAAGCTAAGAAACTTGTTTAGTTAAAGAATGAATTTGGCAGGGAAGTTTCCACTTTTCTGCCAAATCTTCGATTCTCTTTACCAAATCCTCATCAAAACTAAAAAACACAACTTTCCATTCCTTTCCTGCATCTACGATACATTGCAATGTATATTCCAAAGCAGCATCTCTTCTCTCGTCATCCATATGCCTAAAAGGCTCATCTAACAAAAGATAGGGGATTTGATATTGGTTCCCGATTCGAAATGCATACTCCAATCGCAATACATAGGAAATTTGTTCTTTTGTTCCCGTAGATAGATTCACGAAGGACATTTGCAGATTATTTGTGTCACTCACCACTTGGATCTCATCTGAAAATCCATTCCATTGGATTTGTTTTGAAGAGAGATTTCCTTTCATTGCATCGATTCTCGATTGTAAAGACTTCACAAGAGAGGACATTTTGTCCTGACTTTCGACTTCCATCTCTGAAAATATTTTGGCTAAAACTTCAAAGGCGTGGTAATTTTTTTCGAAGTCATGTTTCTTTTTTTCTTTCGATTCTAGATTCTTTTTGGAGATTTCCCATCTGCTCTGCGCAGGTACGATTTTCGATTCTAAAACCTTTTTTCCCGTATCCAGTTTTTTTTCTAGTTCGACATTGTCTTTTTCGAGATTTCGAATGGTTGTAGAAAGTTCTAGTAACTTATTTTCTAATCTTTGTTTGGTGGACTGGTCTTCGATTTGAAAGTGTTTGCCAATTCCCTTTTTTTCCCAATCACCAATTTTATCTTTCAATTTGAGTTTTAAAGCTTCGATTCCAACACATCCCCATTTTTTTTCTTCCAAACGAAATAAATCTTCAAACGTTTTGATTTTTTCTGATTTTAAGCGCATTTGCACTAATTGTTCGCTCAGTTCTGTTAAAGAACGAACACCTAATGTTTGGAATAAGGAATTCAGTTTTTTCTCCGATTCTTCCAATTGCTCTTTGTCTTTTTTGGATTGGTTTTGAAGTGTCAGAATATCTGATTCCCATTTTTTGATTTGGTCTAAAAGAGTTTGTAGTTCTAATTTGAGTTTTGTATATTCTCGTTCAAATCTTTGGAAGGTTAGTTGTAAGGAATCAAACTGAAGTGTATCCGGTTTCCATTCACCGAGAGTTTTCATTTCCATTTCACTTGCGATCCGACGAACCATCTCATTCCATTTGGTTTCATCTTTTTCCGAAATGATTTCCCGAGCACGGAATGCAAAAACAAGTATGGATGTGATGAAAAAAGCTCCACCCACAACATACGGCCAATTTCCCAAATCAGAAACGATTCCAACGAGAGAAGAAAAAAGGGCAAATGCTAACGAAACGATTGCTAAACTAAGATATGTTATATTCCATTTTACTTTAGAAAGTCTAGGAGAATCTTCTTGGAATTTGCGTAAGGTATCCTTCCAGCTTTCAAAATTTGGAAAATACGATTCCATTTTTTGAAATTTGGAATCTAAATTAGATTTAGTAATAATCAAGTTGTCTTTTTGTGATTCCCATGCAACGATTTGTTCTTTTTGGCTCGCTAGTTTTTGTTTCTGGGAACGAATGAATTCTTCTAATTGTTTAGCCTGTTTTTCCAATTCAGGTTGTAAAACTTTTCCATCTTCCCTATTGGCAGAAACAAGAACTTCCCATTGGAGAATTTGTTGGTAGACACGGTCTGCTTCCGCATGTTGTTCTTTTTGTTTTAATTCTTCAAGTGCCGAGAGTGATTGAGTTTGTTCCTTTTGAAGAGTTTGGAGTTCCGCTATTTTTTTTTGCCGCTCTAATTCCCAGCTCGGTAATTCAACGAATTGACTCGAAACTTGGTGTAAAACTTTTTCTGCTTCAAAAAACTCCTGTTTTGCGGCTTCCAATTCAGATAAAGCGAGATTCCAATCCTTCGCGACTTTACGAGTACCTGTTTTTTCTGTTTGTTGGATTGCCTTTTCCTTTAATTTAGAAGGATTGTAACCACTATCAAAGATACTTTGTTCAATGACTTTGATGAGTTCTTTATCATAACCAACATCCATATTTCCTTCTCGGATCACGAGTGAGTTTAAATATAAATTAGGATTAAGAGTTTGTTTTGGAATTCCTAAATCTGCGTTTCGTTTTTCTTGATACCTTTCATTTAAAATCGCGCCGTATTTATTATTTCCACTCACTTTTACGAGGGCAGAAACAAATGCATCCAGGATTGTGGTTTTTCCAGATTCATTTGGGCCAGTAAATACAGTGACCCTATCAATTGGAAATTCTTTTGATGGGAAGATACCGAAGTTTTCTAATTTTAACTTCATTTCGATTTTCCTTGTTCTAAAATGAATCGAATCCCTGTGATTCGTGTATGTTTCCATAAATCAGGATCCATTTGGTTCTTCTGTTCATTCATTTTATCCAAAAACTGTTTGATGAATTCGTTTTCAGAAATGTGATCGATCACAACAATTTCAGATTCATCCGAGTCAAATTCACAAATGCGAAATTTATGTTTCCATTCCCGTTGGATGGTCTCTTGAAATTTTTGTTTTCCTTCCATGGAATCAACATATCCGACAAAGCGAAAACAAATCCAATCAGCAGATGAAGTATTTTGCAAAAGATCTTCAATGCTCACTTCTGGATTCCCATCCGTATCCAAACTGACAATGATGTCTCTGTATTCCCCTGCGGACAAGAAAGGAAGAAATTCGGTGCGAACCATACCTTTTTCTACTTCGAGTATGATCCCACCTCTTGGCCCAAATTCTCCTCTTCGCCAAACACGGGAAGATCCAGCATAACCAACAGTACACTTTCCAACCTTTCCAAAACGATGACGATGCAAATGCCCGATTGCCAAATAATCTAAATCTAAGATTTGCAATAAGTTCGGGTCTAAAAAAGAACCACCTTCTTCCTCTTCTTCTTGTAAACCTGTGAAACTCATGCCCGAAACGGTTCCATGTGCCAGTCCAATTCGCACTTGTGTTTGTTTCTGTGGTGGTGGTGAGAGTAAAATTTCGGAATAGTTGTTTTGGTGAGGGATGGCAAGAAATTCAATGCCTTCGTCTTCAAAAAACAAATAAGGAGTTTTGTCTAAGACCACGACTTTTTTCGACCAGTCATATGCCGAATAAGAGTTGTTAGATCCTTTTTTTTCTAAGATTTCATGGTTCCCTGGTAAAAAATAAACAATACCTGAATACCCAGAGACAATTTTGAGAAAGGTTGCTCGTAATGCCTCCAAATCAGGGAAGGTATTGAACAAATCCCCGCAAAAGAGGATTCGTTCACATCCTTTGGTTTCTGCTGTCTCCACAATTTCTTTCAGGACAGCAAGCGAGTAAGATTCTTCTTCTTTTGTGGAAGTGGAAAGATGGAGATCGGATACTTGTAATAACTTCATATGGCAACGTTTCGGGGAGAGTATACCTCCCCCCTAGGACAAAGTACAGAAGTTCTAAAAAAAAAGCAAGACCCGGTTAGATGACTCGGTCTTTTTTGAACCCCGCAATGTGATCTTTGGAAAATCCCAATTGAGATAGAATTTCTTCCGTATGTTCCCCATGTTCTGGAGGATCGTTTCGATACACAAAAGGAGTCTCCGAAAAATGAAACGGAGATCCAAATTGTAGAATCGGTCCATACTTGGGATGGTTTCGTTCGATGACCATTCCCCTTTCTTTCATATGTGGGTCCTCGGAAACCTCTTTCATATTCAAGATGGGCGAAAGGCATGCATCTGTATTGTCAAAAATGGGTTGTAAATCGGCGAAGGTTTTCGACTTAAAATAGTCTGTTAACTTTTGTTTGATGATCGGAAAATTTTCTTCTGTCATCGGATGGTCTTTGGTGAGAGTTTCCATACCAGCAGCCCGTAAAAAAGTTTGGAAAAACATATCTTCCAAAGCACCCAAAGCCACATAACGACCTTCTTTGGTTTCATAAACATTATAATTTGGTAATTTACCAGAAAGAATGTCGTTTCCAGCTTCGGGAGACTCACCCGATGCGGAAAGGATCCCTCCATACAAGGAGATGAATTGGATGGAAGCATCGGTCATAGAGATGTCGATCTTTTGGCCCTTGCCTGTTTTTTCTCGGTAGTATAAAGCAGCAAGGATGGCAGAGAGAGCCGTGAGGGTTCCGCCTCCCACATCCGCCATTTGGAATCCAGCAGGTCTTGGAGGATTCCCTGTTTGGTCAAGGACACCTGAGATCGCAAGATAGTTTAAGTCATGACCTGCAAAGTCTACGTATTTACCACTGGTTCCATAACCAGAGATCCCACAATAAATCAACCTTGGGAATTTTTCTTTTAGCACATCGTAACCGATTCCCATTTTGTCCATTCCATCGGGTCGAAATCCTTCCAAAAGAATGTCCGCATCTTCTAACAATTTAAATAAAATCTCTTTTGCTTGTTCCCGTTTTAAATTGAGAGTGATTGCCTTTTTGTTTCGGTTGAGCATCATAAATAAAGCTGGGTAACCTGTTTTTCCCTTGAACATCGCCCTCGAACCATCATAAGCGCGTGGGTTTTCAATTTTAATCACCTCTGCCCCCATATCCGCTAAATGTTGGGAACAAAGTGGACCTGGGAGGAGTAAGGACAAATCGACGACCTTGACACCTGCCAGTGGTCCTTTGGAATTTGGATTTTGGTTTTGTTCTTTCATATTTTATTGCATTTCCTGGAATTTCTTTTCTGATTTTGTACTTTTTTCTCGTAGAATTAATAGGGAGAACCCTAAATGGGATTCAATACGGGACCAATCAGATTCTTTCAAAAATCGATCCTTTCTTTTGTCCTGATTATTGTCTCCACATTCCTACTCTCATGCCAATCGGTAACTCCTGTTAATTTACAGTTTTTGTTCGGATCCTTTTTTGCTTCGGCGGCCGGACAAGGTGCTGTAATTTTTGAAGCTCCGAATTTTTTATTCACGAGTGAAAATGGAAAACAAGCAGAATTCATACTTCGTTTGAACATTGAACCGAACAGTTCAGTGAGGATTGGGCCCATTACCATCTCTGATCCAACAGAAGGTGTGCTTTTGTCCGAAACGTTTCTGGAATTTACAGAGGACAATTGGGACGAACCGCATACTGTCCGTTTGGCGGGAGTGGATGATCTTTTGGCAGATGGAAACCAAAATTACCGAGTGCAGTTAGGAAATATTGTAACATCAGACCTTCGTTTTTCGACCCAACCTCTTCCTGTTCTCTCAGTGGTTAACACTGACAACGAATCCTCAGGTGTTGCGGCAAGTCCTGTGTTTGGACTTCTCACTTCAGAATCAGGAGAGAGAGGTCAAATTTCCTATGTCTTACAAACAAGACCCATGCAAGATGTATACATTCGTAATTTTGTGTCGAATGATACTACAGAAGCAACTGTTTCTGCAAGTGAGCTTGTCTTTACGCCTAACAACTGGGATGTGCCACAGTCGATCACAGTAACTGGTGTTGACGACTTTAGCGTGGATGATAGTACATTCCAAATTTCAGCAGATCCAACAATATCCTTTGATCCAGCCTATATGGGAAAACCAGTACCAATCATCACAGGAACGAATGTCGACAATGATATTGCAGGTTTTACTGTGGTGAATTTATCAGGGCTAACAACTACAGAAGAAGGAGGTGCCGTGACATTTGGTGTGGTTTTGAATACTTTACCTACACATGCGGTCACCATTCCATCCATTGTTGCGACACCGGGAACGGAAGGAACAGCCAGTCCAACAACACTTACGTTTGCACCAGCTGAGTGGTTTACACCTAAAATCGTGACGGTGACAGGTGTAGATGAATTCATTGTCGATGGTTCCAAAACGGTTTCGATTGTGGCAAGTGCTGCCACTTCAACGGACACAGATTACAATGGTTTGGCGGGACCAGTATTTCCTTCCGTGACCAATACTGACAACGATGTCCCCGGCTTTGTTCTCACAACACCGGGAAGTCTGACTATCTCAGAGAATGCAGGTGTCTTAAATTTTGCAGTCAGGCTTTCTTCTCAACCTCCACCTGGTTTTACTGTGACACTCACTGGAATTAGCGAAAACAATGCCATTACCAATGTGAATACAAATTCATTGGTCTTTACGAATTCGAATTGGAACATCGACCAAATCATCCAAATCACAACAAATGATAATTTTATTGATGAAGATGCAAGAACGGTAACCTTACAGTTTGGCTCCGTCGATACAGGAGGAAGTGCCGATCCAGTTTATAATTCCGTCTCTCCTCCTTCATCGATCATTTTTACCGTAACGGATGATGACACAGCAGGGTTCACAGTCACCCCAGTTGGTGGTTTAGTTGTGAATGAAAACGGAACTCCCTTTACAGAGACATTTACTGTGGTTCTCAATTCGCAACCCACACAAACAGTAAACATTGCCACAATTACTTCAAGTAATACGTCTGAAATCACCGTTTCTCCAGCTTCTTTATCCTTTACAACTGCCAACTGGAATGTAGCACAGACAGTTACCATTACGACAGTGTTAGATGGTGTAGATGATGGAGACAAAAATGTGAACATCAATTTTTCTAACTCCGCTTCAAGTGACCCTAAGTACAATGCCGTCTCCATCCCAGCAGTCACGGCAATCAACACGGATAGCAACGAACCATTGGTACGAATCCAAAACCTATCTGGTTCCACGTTAAGCGAAAATGGCACATCCACCATCACTTTTGAAATTCGTTTGTCTTTAAAACCTGATGCCAATGTGATGATTGGCCCCATAACATCATCTGATGGTACTGAGGCAGTTTTACTGAATAGTACCTCAGGAGTGGCACCATCTCGAACATTGACATTCACACCAACGAATGGACAAGTGGCTACCTATTCGGGAAATGCAAGTGAAAGTGGTTGGAATGTGCCTCAAATCATCACGATCCGTTCCGTCGCCGATTCTTTCGATGATGGGAATATTCCCGTCACCATACACATTCCACAAGCGAGTGGATCATTTTTTACAGGTTTATATCCAACCGGTGCGGTCCCTGGGTATACAGATACAAACGGGAATTTGGTGGTCACAGTCACGGATGATGACACGAAAGGTTTTACAATCTCCACGACAACACTGAATCTAACAGAAGGTGGTGCCAATGGAACGTTTACCGTACGATTGAATGCGGCACCTTGCGACACACCAGGAGATTTAACAACATGTGCTAGTGGTTCTGTTACCATACCCATCACTCAAGAAACCTTTTCTCTTCCTGACACCACGCAGTATACATTTTCTCCCGCAAGCCTTACCTTTACTCATACAAACTTTGCAACAGCCCAAACTGTTACTGTATCGGTGGTCAATGATGCAATCAATGAAACCAATACAAGAACCCATACTCTCACATTAGGTGCTATTTCAGGATCAGGAACAGATTACGAGGGACAAAATCCGAATGATATTACAATCAATATTGCAGATAACGACAATCCGAATCCAAAAATTCTGTTTACCTTAGATTCAGGGCAACCTTACTTCACAGCAGAATCAGGTCTCTCCACTTTCTATAGTCTGCGACTTGGTAGTCGACCTATTCCCGGAAATACTGTTACCGTAACAATATCCTCATCGGATGCAACGGAAGGAATGATTAATAATAGCGGAACACCCGTTAGTTCCAAACAATTTGTTTTTGATGAAACCAATTGGAGCACTTCGATACCCATTGAAATCGTTGGCATATCCGATGCCCTGAGCGATGGCAATGTCAGTTATAACATAACAGTTTCTGGAACTGAGACAGGAAGTTTTCCCTCTTGGTACGATAGTTTTGTCGGAAGTAATGGTGCTACCGCAAATCTCGTAAATTATAGCATTTCAGAAAATCCCATCACTGTCATTACACCTCAATCGATGGTTCGGGCTGAAACGGCCGCCGCGTTTTCGATCTACATTCTACTTTCGCAGGCTCCCACAGATGATGTGACCATTCCGATTTCCTCTTCTACTAGTTTCCCATGCCAATTATTTTCCACACCAACCGTCTCACAATTCAACATTTCGGTTGGTTCGGTTACTTTAACAAGCGCTAACTGGAATACAATTGGTGCCCATAACACCATCACAGTTACCCCTTTTAACGACGCAGTGGATGATGGCAATGTCACTTGTCCGATTATCGTGGGAATTCTTTCTTCCAGTGATGGTTTTTACAATGGAATCAATCCTTTTCCCTCCGCGAACTACCCAGAACTTACCTTAAACGACAATGATACGTCAGGTCTAACAACAACAGGTTTTACACCTGCCACTGTCATCACATCACAATCGGGTGCAACCTCAGAATTTTATATCCACCTCAATTCGCAACCAACGGCGGATGTAACGATCAATTTTGCTGTGGCACCCAGTGGGCTTGTGCAATTTCCGACGGCTCCACTCACATTCACTCCTTCCAATTTTGGAACAGGGCAACTGGTAACTGTTCAGGGACAAGATACGGTAGATCTGACCGATGTGAATTTTAACATCACACCACAAATCACTTCGAGTGAATCAGGAACTGGATTTTCACCTTCTACCATCTACAGTGCTCTCACACCCAGTTCCATTCCTGGTATTCATTTGTACAATTTGTATGACATCATTCCCTGCACAAATCCCAACATTGTATCAGCGTGTGGAACCTCTCCCAATAGTTCGGGTGGACTTGTCACATCACCTAACTTAATCACTTCGGAGAATGGTGCAGAGGCTCGTTTCCAAGTTCGATTGAGAGCACGTCCCACCTCGAATGTTACTATCAATGTGAATAGTTCCAATATGGCAGAGGGAACGGTGTCTTCTTCCAATTTGACTTTTACCTCCACGGATTGGAACACATTTCAAAACATTGTGATCACCGGAGTGGATGATGGACTGATTGATGGAACAATCTTGTATTCCATTTTATTTGGATCTCTATCGGGAGGTGGGTCTGGTTTCAACGGAGAATCATTGCCAAGTGTCTTTGTCTCCAATCAGGACAATGACTGATCCCGATTAAGATTAAATGATTGTATCGATTTTATTGAACATACCCTTGTTTTTTCAAAATATCCAAAGCATCTGTTCCCAAGTCCCTTTTGTTTTCGTATGACGTTTTTAAGCCACCTTCTTTCCAAAAATGTACCTTTGTTTGAGGGTGGATCTTAGGCCGAAAGGATTGCGATTCGTATAACAGATCACAGTTTATTTGACAAGCAGACATATTGACTCCAAAATACCCCACATGGATTTCGGACGCGGGGACCTGTGTTTTACCAAACCACACTTGAAACTTTGGAAAACTCACATCAGGATACACTTCAAAACTAATTTGAAAAGGTGTTCTGTCCTTGGTGCGAAGAGTCAAAACTCTCCCCGTTTCTTCAGGTGTCACCGACTTTGGAACCTCTGCCAAGCGAATGATTCCACTCGGAACAGTGATTTGGATTTCAGTATCAGTAGTATCTTCGTTTGGTTGAACCCAAAGATGATACAAAGGAAGTTTTGGTTCCATGGAGCGAAGGTTTTTCCATAATCGTTTGATTTTCGCCTCCAGCTTACCATCTAACTTAAGTTCTTGGATCGATTGCATTTGATTGATGCGGATGGGATGTTCTTGGTTTGGATCTTTTTCGGTATCAAAATACAAATAAAATTCATTTCCAACAAAACCCTGCCAAAACTTACCCAATTCATGAAATCGGTAAGATCTTTGCAAAAGAAAGTCATTTCCTTCCCCATACCCTTGTGTGAACCGAGTTTCTCCATAGTATGTCCGTTTGGTGGTCTCTGTCCCTTCGATGATAGGACGAAGCGAAACACCATGAATGGATTTGGGAATGGGAAGACCCAAATAATCCAAAACCGTTGGATACAAATCAATCGACCTTGTCATGGACTTGATTGTCTTTTTCACTTGCGCATTAGGCAATTTCACAAGGAGCGGCACATGGATGTTTTCCAAAAACAAATCCTGCCCATGCCCATAATAGGTATTGGTTCCCGTAAAAGGAGAGATGGCATGAGATTCATGCATCACTTCGCCATGATCGGCTGTGATGAGGATGAGTGAATTCTCCCAAAGATCTTTTTTTTTGAGTTCGGCAAATACTTTTCCTAATTCCTCATCTACAAACGCAACTTCGCCTAAGTAATTCGCCTTTCGTTCATCCAAAATTTCATTTGTTTGAATGCGTTCTGTAAACCCTGGTGGTGGGGTGTAAGGTTTATGCGGATCGTTATAATTCAAAAACAAAAAGAAAGGTTTTTTCTCATTTGTACCTTTTGTGATCTCATCCAAAACTTCCCTCGTTTTGTATGTGATTTTTTTGGTATCCTCACTCGCACGAGAAAAATCATATAAAAAATCAAATCCAACATCCACACCGAGCCCAAACTGATCCGTCAAAAAGGGATTGTTCCCCACCATATAAGTCGCGTAATGTGATGATTTTAAAAGTTTTGGGAGTGGTTTTTTTTCCGAACGATAGAATGCTTCGACCTCTGCCTTTGTGGTCGGATAGTCCCAAAAATTCACAGGATTGGCGGAAGCATATTTCCCTGTAAAAAACACCAAAGTGGAAGGCCTTGTCCAAGCCGCATTCACCAAATGGCGATCAAACTGGATTCCAACGTTCGCAAACTCTTCCAAATTAGGTGTGACATGATAACGACCAATGATATCCCCACGAAGAGAATCGATGACGATCCAAATCACATTGGGTTTTGGCTTTGCAGAAGGATTGGTGTTTGTTGGATCTAAATTTCCAAACGCAAGAGAACTTTCTTTCTTACAGGCCGATCCAAAGGAAACAATTCCAAGAAAAAAAAAATAGAAAAAAATTCTAAACCGAAAGGAGGGAATGCCAGAAGAAATAAGGGAAGACGAGCTCAAGAGTTAACGTCAAACATTTGCAAGGCGGTAAGCCAAACACCCACTAGGATAAACGAAATTCCAAGCCACTGCGTAAAATTCAATCGTTCTTTAAAAAAGATGGAAGAAGCAATCAGAACAATGATAAACCCACTGGAAGTAAACACAGGATACGCTAGTGATAACTTCAAACCTTTGCCCAAAACATAACGATACCCCAAGAGCGCTAATCCAAAACTGGCAAGTCCTGCTATGAAATAAGGATTAAAAACAGTAAACACAAGATTCCAAAACCCTTCCCCTGGAGTGACTTGTTTATCCTGCATAGAAGATGTTTTGATTAAAATATTCGCCAATGCATTGAAGAATACAGCTATACAGAAGAAGAGGATGACTTGGAATTGCATGGGATAGAGACAAAATCCGATGCAAATCGGCAAGGGTCAAATAGAAAAATGAAACCAAAATCCTTTCGATACAAAAATTGGGAAACAGCTTACTTAGATTCAGAAACACCTGGACCCACAATTGTTTTTTGTCATGCCAATGGGTATAGTGCGGGTTGTTATCGTTATTATTTTGAAAGACTAAAAAAACACTACCGAGTGATTGCACCCGACTTTGTTGGACATGGTCGCTCCGAGTTTACCTTACAGTTTCACAATTGGAATGTCTTTCGTGACCAAATTCTTTCGCTCCTCGACTACGAATCGATTGCAGAAACGACAATCATTGGCCACTCTCTTGGAGGTGCTTCCTCCCTACTCGCTGCCAAAAAAGAACCCAAACGATTTACAAAAGTATTAGCAATGGATCCCGTCATCCTTGGTTGGAAACTCATCCTGCTTTCCAAATTTTTAGAAAACCCACTAGCCAAAGGTGCCAAAAAAAGAAGGACCCATTTCAAATCCATTGAGCTTGTTAGGCGGTCATTTCGAAAGTTCCCCGCCTTTGCCAATTTTGAACCTTCCATCTTTGAAGATTATCTCCATTCTTGTTTTGTACCAACAGGCAACGAGGACGAAGTGAAACTCTGTTGTGACCCAAGAGTCGAAGCCAAAATTTTTGGCCATGCCCACTTCCATGTCTTTAAAAATTTTTATGGAATCAAAACAGAAAACCACATCGCCATACCCGAATCATACGAAGTCTGTAGTCCGAAGTATGCCAAGCTACTTGCGAAAGTGCACCCCAAGTCGGATGTGACCATCTTCCCTGGTTTCACACATTTTTTCCCCTTCGAACGCCCAGAAGAAACATGGAATTGGATGAAACGATGTTTGGAGATTAAGGAGTCTTAAGAGGCAGATTCGGGGCGCCTCACAATTGTTTGGTTTATTGCGATTTTCTTGCGGATATCATAGAAAATTTCTAAAAGTTTTATCAGATTTGATTTCTGTCCTACTTCCATCAAGTCGAAGCTTGTGTTGACTCACTTCCTCACTTTTTACTGAAGAAAAGATCTGCGTACTAGTGGAATACACAGGGAAATGATTAACCAACTCAAATGACTTAGTAAAAATATTGTCGCTTTTATGCAAACTGACTCCAAATAATGTCGATTGATATATTGAGATTGGGAAACTTAATTTAATCTTTGGAATGATTCTGAGAAAAAAATAGTCCGATGTCTCATCTAGTCAATTTAAATCAAGACTTAGCAAAATTTGATGAGAAACGCAAAAAACAATCCAATATACAACAGTCCAATCCTGGGTTATGCCAATCATCGTATCATTTTAGATGAGAATGGGAATCCAGTTGACTTTGAGTTTTTAGAAGTAAATCCAACGTATGAAAAGTTTACAGGTCTCAAAGCAGATTCGATAATTGGTAGATCGTTTAAATCAATTCTTCCCAACATTCAAAATAAGGAAGTCGACCAGATTGGGATTTATGGACTTGTCGCCCTCGAAGGTGGAGACAAGACATTTGAGCAATACAGTGAACCACTAAAAAAATGGTTTCGCGTTCATGTCTATTCCACTGAAAAATTCTTTTTTACAACGATGTTCGTGGATAACACTCCTGATCCTTTGGAACTTGCATGGAAAAAACAGTTAATCAATATTTCCGAAGCTCTGAATGAAAGTTACTTAGTATCAATTACCGACATAGAGGGAAGGATTCTATTCGTAAACCCTCGGTTTTGTTCGGTATCAGGTTACAAGGAAGAAGAGTTACTAGGGCACAATCACCGTATTATCAACTCAGGAAGTCATGATAACACTTTTTGGCGTGACTTCTGGCAAACAATCAATGAAGGAAAAGTTTGGCGAGGTGAAATTAAGAACCGCGCCAAAAATGGTGAAGAGTATTGGGTTTCTATTGTGATTAAACCAATTCTCAATGAAAATGAAAAGGTTATACAGTTCGTCTCAATCCAGCAGGAAATCACTGAACGCAAAAAAGTTGAAGCGGAACTGTTGACTAGCGAAGAACAATACCAATCACTTGTAACGAATATACCTGGCATCACCTATCGTTGTAAATTCGATAGAGATTGGACGATGCTGTTCCTTTCAGCTCAAGTTGATCATATTACTGGTTACACGGCAGAAGAGTTGCTCGGTAATGCAGAAATTTCTTACGGTATTTTAATTCATAAAGATGATCAACTACTAGTTACTCTTGCTGTTGAAGAGGGAATCGCAAAAAATCTTCCTTGGGAAATTGAGTATCGTGTTCATCACAAAGACGGTTCGTTGCGCTGGGTATATGAAAAAGGGACTGCGGTAAAAGATACTTTTGGTCAAGTGCAGTACTTAGACGGTTTCATTCTCGATATCACGGAGCGAAAAACCGTACAAAATGCCCTACAGACAAGTGAAGAACGGTATCATCGCGCTTTATCTGGCGCTGGTGCAGGTCTTTGGGATTGGGATATAGTAAATAATACAGTTTTCTTTTCCAAACAATGGAAGAAGATGTTAGGGTATGAAGATCATGAAATTCCAAATGATTTTTCAGGGTGGAGAAATCTCTGGCATCCTGATGAAGTTAAATTGATTGAGAGGAAGGTTCAAGATCATCTTGCAGGAAAAACAGATATATATGAAGTCGAGCACCGATTAAGGACAAAAGAAGGAACTTGGCGTTGGATTTTAACACGTGGTGACATAGAAAAAAATTCATCCGGTCAACCGATTCGCTGGACAGGTACCAATGTTGATATTACGGAACGTAAAACCTATGAGCAGGAAATTTTACGTCAGCAAGAAGTCTTGTTACAAATCGGAGAAATTGCAAAAGTCGGCGGCTGGGAATATGATGTTATAAAAGATAAGATTAATTGGAGCAAGGTTACATACGACATTCACGAACTGCCTTATGATTTTGTTCCAGATCCGAAAACCGGAATCAATTTTTATAAAGAAGGGGAGAGTCGAGATAGAGTTTCCAATTCCTTTTATACTGCTGTGCTAGAAGGTAAAGCTTTTGATGAGGAGTTACTTCTCATTACCGCTACAGGCAAAGAGCGTTGGGTTCGATCCATTGGAAAACCCGTCATTGAAAATGGAAAGTGCGTCAAAATTACAGGGATATTTCAGGATATTAATGAGCAGAAACGATCGCAAGAGGCACTTAGAAACAGTGAACAAACTTTAAAAACCTATATTGATGCATCACCATTGGGGATATTTGTTACCGATTTAAAAGGGAAATACCTCGATGTGAATAAGGCAGGGGAACTTTTGACGGGATATTCTCATCGAGAATTACTTACGCTAACGATTGAAGACATCATAGATCCTGATCACTTCAACGAAGGAATCGTCATTGCCCAAACAACCGTTAAAACAGGAAAAGGCGAAGGCATATGTTTGGCTCGCAGAAAAGATGGAACACCTTTCTGGTTATGGATTGTTGCCCGTAGAGTCAATAATGAATATATGTTAGCCTTCTGTCAGGATGTAAGTGAACGTATAAAAGCAGAGGAGGAATTAAATTCTGAACGTTTACGCCTAGCTGGCATTATAGAAGGAACAAATGTAGGAACATGGGAATGGAAAGTCCAGACAGGCGAGACAATATTCAATGAACGATGGGCGAATATCATAGGTTATACATTAGAAGAACTCAAGCCCATTTCTATTGATACATGGATGAAATTGATTCATCCTGACGACCAGAAGGCAAGCAAGGAACAGCTGAAAGCTCACTTCAGAGGCGAAAACGAATATTATGATTTTGAATCGCGGATGAAGCATAAAAATGGAGAATGGGTTTGGGTGCATGACCGGGCGAAAGTCGTCTCTTGGACAAATGATGGGAAACCTCTCCTAATGTTAGGTACACATCAAGACATAACCGAAAGAAAACGCAATGAGCGCGATCGAGAATACAAGATGACTCTTCTCAAAGCACTTTTTGAAGAATCAACATTAGGGATAGCATTGAATGATCTTGAAACAGGGTCATACATAGAAGTCAATAGTAAACTGATCGAACCAACTGGTTATACAAAAGAAGAATTTTTAGCACTTAGTTATTGGGACCTCACTCCAAAAGAATACGAGCCATTAGAAGCGAATGCTCTTTTGGAAATGCGAGAAAAGGGTTTTTACTCTTCTTTTGAGAAAGAATACGTACGGAAGGATGGAAGCAGATATCCTGTTCGACTGAATGGCGTTGTTGTTGAAGGCATCGATGGAAGGAAACATATTTGGAGTATTGTAGAGGATATCTCAGTTCGGAAGCAGATAGAGGAATCTCTAATCATAGCCAAACAACAAGCCGAATCTGCCAGCAAGGCAAAATCGCAATTTCTTGCCAATATGAGTCACGAAATTCGGACACCGTTAAATGGGGTGATCGGTTTTACTGAGCTCTTAAAAGAAACACCACTTTCACCGGTTCAACAACAGTATGTCGATAATGCTAATATGTCAGGTCATATGCTTTTGGGAATCATTAACGATATTCTGGATTTTTCCAAGATTGAAGCTAGCATGCTTCATTTAGAGAGGATAAAAACGGATATGTTCGAACTTTTGGAAAACTCTGTTGATATTGTCATATACCAAGCTAACAAAAAAAATCTCGAACTTCTCTTGGATATCTCCTCATCCATGCCTCGTTTTGCCTTCGTAGATCCCATACGACTTAAGCAAGTATTGGCAAATTTGTTAAGCAATGCAGTTAAATTTACCGAAAAAGGCGAAGTAGAACTGAAAGTCAGTTATGAAGGATTAGGTGGAGGAAGAGGCAAACTTTCCTTCTTTGTGCGAGATACAGGCATAGGTATTAACGAAGAGCAGATGAACAAATTGTTTAAGGCATTTTCGCAGGCAGACAGTTCCACTACTCGTAAGTTCGGCGGAACTGGTTTGGGTTTAATCATCTCTGATATGATCATAAAAGAGATGGGAGGAAAAATAAAAGTAGAAAGCAAACAAGACGAAGGAAGTACTTTCTATTTTGATATTATTACCGAGGTAGAACATGGCGAACGATTCGATATAATGTCGATAGCCCGTATCAAACGTTGCCTAATTATCGATGATAATGCATGTAATCGCATTATACTTGAACATATGCTGTCTAATTGGGGTATTGTTTGCGAATCCTGCGACAACGGCCAAACAGCATTAAAAATCTTAGAAACTTCGATGCCTTTCGATGTCATCATTTGCGATTACAATATGCCAGGTATTGATGGACTAGAAACCATCAAGATGATCCGAGAAAGTCTCAAATTAAATGTCGAAAAACTACCAACGATCGTATTACATTCGTCATCTGATGACGCCGAGCTACAAAAAAAATGCGACGAATTGGGTATACGTTTTAGGCTAACGAAACCTGTCAAAAGTAGAGATCTATATGCGTATCTTTGCCAAGTTTATGAGCCAAAGCGAAATGACATAAAGTCGATTGAATTAAAGACTCAAAAACCTATGTTGAGAGTATCTGGTAAAGCTAAGATTCTTATTGTCGAAGATGTAGAATTAAACAGATTAATGGTAAAAGCGATCATTTCTAGATTGATTCCAGATGCAATTTTGCTTGAGGCAGTAAACGGACTTGAAGCGGTTGCACTTACTAGAGATTTTAACCCAGATTTGGTGCTCATGGATGTACAGATGCCAGAGTTAGATGGTCTCGAAGCAACGAAACAAATTCGCGTAAACGAAAAAGAGTCAGGACAACACGTACCAATTTTTGCCCTAACTGCAGGTGCATTCAAGGAAGAGGAAGCAAGCTGTTTAGCTGCTGGTATGGACGGCTTTTTAACGAAACCAATAGAAACAGAAAAATTAAAGTCCATTCTGACACAATATTGCACTGACAATCAATCTTAGCTAGAACTCACCGTAAGATTTATATCTCTCAAGGCAACACTTCACTTCAAATTAATAAATTTGATTAGTCCAGTGTTTCCATCTTTCCTGGTTTCACACATTTTTTCCCCTTCGAACGCCCAGAAGAAACATGGAATTGGATGAAACGATGTTTGGAGATTACAGAAGTCTAAGATACGTTTCTTGAAGCCTGTAGTGCGGGCCGCCTCATCGAATATTATCGAATCCAGTTTTCAATTTTAGGTTCTTTGATTCTCTTAAATTCTTTCTCATTGTTCGTGACTAAAATCAAATCATTTGCAATCGATTGGGAAGCAATGAGTAAGTCATAAAGTCCAATGATTTCGCCTTTTTTTTCGAGTCTCGTTCTGATCTTACCCGCGAGAGTGGCAGCAGTAGAATCAAAAGGAATCACATTAAAGAATCCAATCAAATCATTGATTATTTTTTGATTTTTCTCTGACTTTTGACTTTTTTCAACACCATACTTAAGTGCAAACTCAGTAATTGTTGAAATATAAATATGTTCTAAACTTATTTTTTTCAATTTTTGATAAACAATTTCTGGTCTTTGATTGATGATATAAATACAAATATTTGTATCGAGCAAATACTGATTCATAGATCCTTTCGTATGTCGAAAGAGATAGGTTGGTTTCTTTCGATTTTGAAACTTTCATCAAAATCATTTAGAGAATTCCAAAATCTATCAACCGAATCATCGATAGGTGATATGATAACAGAATTTCCATCTTTTCTGATGTAAACTTCCTTACCTTTAAACCGAAATTCTTTCGGGAGACGAACAGCTTGGCTATCATCGTTTTTAAATAATTTCGCCCGACTCATATATATATTTCTATTTGTCAAAGGAAAATTCAATATTTAGGATTTCCGCTACAATCGACACTTCGATAAACTCAGTGTCAATGGCGCGAGGAAAGCAAAGGGAATTCAAACTCCTTCTTCTGATCTAACACCCTCCTCCTTGCACAATCGACCTCCGCTCCTTGTTCCACAAGGTGTCATATATTTTTATCGTCTGGCTCTGGCGGAAGGATCGGAACAAACGGTGGAATAACCGGTGCAGATGCAATATGCAACGGAGAT
Source organism: Leptospira sp. WS60.C2 (assembly GCF_040833955.1). Lineage (NCBI taxonomy): Bacteria > Pseudomonadati > Spirochaetota > Leptospiria > Leptospirales > Leptospiraceae > Leptospira > Leptospira milleri. Next base: position 2,886,881 of record NZ_CP162133.1, read on the forward strand.
ATCAATCGAGTTCGCGGAAAAAGCTATAAGGCTATGGTCACTGTTCCTGGTGTTAGAGAAGCACTTGGCAATCCTACAGGGACAATGACTTATACAGATTGGGTATTAAAGGCGAATACGTTCTATTCTAATAGCACAGACCCTTCAAACACAACGGGTTCCACGACAACTTCTAATCGAATCTTTCGTGATTCCAATGTGACCATGCAAATGAATTTTGCCCTTGGATCGAATGGAGCTCGTTTTTGGACAGGAATGACCATCACTGGCGGAAACATTGTCAATGGTGATAATTGCAGTAATTGGACAAGTTCAAATGGTGGTGTGAGTGGTGTCACAGGAGTCGTCGGTGCGAGCACAACTACCTTGGTTGAAGTAACAACTGACACATGTAATATCGGCAAAGGAATTGTTTGTGTTGAGCAGTAGAGTCTTTATACAAACACAGGAGTCAGGTGAATGCCACTTGACTCCTGTTAGGTTTTAAAGCATAATCTGATTTTTGATCAACTTAATTCGTTCACGAAATGGGTTTCAATAGAGTGGACTGGATTCCAAATGATTTCATCGACTTCTTAGAGGATATCTTCAATCAAACTAGACTTACTGAAGTTGTCCAAACTTTAAGTCACGAAGGAAAGTTAGGGACTGACATAAAGCTTACAAATGCAAGGCGAATGCCAAGGAAACAATTCCACAGACCGAGCAAGGGCGAAGCGTAGCGGTAAATTGATATTATACGATACAGGAAAGAATGGATTCAAATCCAATTTTCTAGTTTTAAATTTGAAACTCTTATAAACTCTTTTGTATTGTTTGAGACTAAAATTAAATTTCTAGAGATTGCTTGGGCAGCAATTTGAAGGTCGTATGGTCCAATAATGTTGCCTGTTTTTTCTAATGTAGCTCTGATGAGTCCATATATTTCTGCATCTGAATCAGTGAATGGAATGATATCAAAGGCAGACAAGAATTTAATTAATGTAGTTTTGTTCTTCTCAAATTCTTTACTTTTACCGGCACCGTATTCCAATTCCGCAACAGTAATTGAAGAGATTTTAATCTGGTATGGCTCGATAGATTTTATTTTTTGAACAACTGACTTTGGATTATTTTTAATTTAGTAAATACAAATGTTTGTATCAATCAGATACATTAAAAATCTTCCCTATTTTGATTTTCGGGTTGAGATCTTCCGTCCGACATAAAATCATCAGAAAACTCATTAAGACTTTCCTCGAATGCTTTCCAAGGATCAGATTTCGGAAAAAGAAAAAGTGTGTTTCCTACTTTTTGTATATATAATTCTTTCTCGGATATTTGATATTCCTTCGGGATGCGTACCGCTTGGCTGTTTCCACTAATAAATACTTTTGATGAATGTGCCATGCGTATATACCGAGGTATATACGCAAAAAAATTCAATTTCAATTTTATTTCTGAAAATCTGTCCGCTCTTTTGTATAACAAAACAGTTTCTACTAGGCACGAGTATTCTCCGATCACTCCCCCACTTTAAAGGTATTGCCAGGGAAGAATCGGATGGCCTGAGATTCTCATTCTTTTTGATATGGTCTTGCGGGGAACAATTGTAGTCTCCGTGGCATTCATTTGGATTTTGGTATATTTTTGTCTCAACGACAACATAACCATCTCGGATGGAATTGTGCCATCGAAAGTATCTATAATTGGTATCAGTCATTACCTCTGCTTCCATTTCTTTAGAACTGGATGTGGAACAATGAAAAAGAAGCAGGATTAGGAGAGATAATGATGCATGAGTATTTTTCATTTAGATTTGGTTAATGAGTGTAGTTAAGTTTTCAAATCTAAAACTGATTTGTGATCAACTTGAAATATTCTAAAAAGATATTTACAGGGTTAGAACAAATGCCTAGGTAAGAATTTATTTATGATACAGACTGACAAACTCATCAAAAACTTCTCTTCCTTTGCTAGATTCATTCAAACACCATTCCTTCACTTTTTGTAAATCAAACCTTTGGCTCTTTGCAACAAGTAAAGCTTGGTCTAAACATTCACGTGCGTTAAAATGTATGTAAGAAGCAAGTCTATCTTTAATACAATCAGTAGGTGACAAAATCTTTAGAATTTTGCCGTGAAATTCTTTTTCATCTGGAATAATTTTATAATCATCTCCAATCGATACTGGTGCAGAAACAAATTCAATGTATAAATGTTTGCAGTTTGGATGAAAAAAATGGCGATTTACTTTTTTAAAGCCAATACTTTCCATGATTGTTTGAATTTCAGATGATTTTGATAATAAAGGTTCAACTAAATCTAAATCACCAGAACGATATGCTCCTTTTGAATAGATAGCAACAACTGCACCTCCAACTAAAACAGATTGGATTCCTTGATTTGCAAGATGCCATCCTACAAATTTCTAAAGTTCTTCCTCATTCACTTCTAACCAATTAGGTTCTTCCATAAACTGGTTTTCCCTTTTCCCGAGGTCTTCTTCTTGTGGAAAATACTTTTTCCTTTTCTTCTATTGTTAAAGAATGATAGAATATCTCGAGAATTGCCTTCATTGGTTTAACGAAAGGTGATTTTTGATTAAAGGAAAATACCCTCGTCCTTCCTACATTTTTTGCAACAATGATACCAGTTTTTTCGAACCTTTCTAATTGCATTCGAATAGGTGTAGAAGCGACTCCGTAGTCTTTTGCAATTGCGGCAGCATGAATTTCGTTGTAATGAAATAGATGCAACAATACTCTCGATGCAGTTTTATTTCCAAATATTCCGTCAAGGATCATGGTTAATTTATATCAATCTTCCACTCATTATCAACTAAAATATAGTCCATATAAACCAAAAAATAGTCGATAGAATGAGCGATCCTATCGGAATTACCGAAATACAACTAAACCCTAAATATTCACCGCCTCACCAAACACTGCCGCGGCACCTTCCATAATCCCTTCTGAAAGAGTCGGATGGGCATGGATGGTATTGGCAAGTTCCCGAACGGTAATTTCCATATTGGCACCTAGTGTTAGTTCTGCGATGAGTTCTGTGGCACCAGGACCTATGATATGTGCCCCTAAAATTTCGCCATGTTTGGCATCAGAAACAATTTTGACCATCCCCGTTGTATCCCCTTGGGCTTGGGCTCGTCCACTCGCTGTGAAAGGAAATTTTCCTACTTTGATTTCGTGGCCCATGGCTTTTGCTTTGTCTTCACTAAGACCCACGCTTGCCACTTCTGGGTGGCAGTACGTACAACCAGGGATATAGGCATAATTCAATCGTTGGATTTGGATGTGGTGCGGATTACCCATACGAATGGAGATGTCTTCAGCCGCACGAATCCCTTCAGCACTTGCTACATGCGCAAGGGAAGGAGTTGGGATACAATCACCGATCGCATAAATATGGTCAACCGTAGAACGGTAGTTACCTACAAATTCCACAAATCCATTTTTTAACTTAATTCCGATTTCTTCAAGGCCTATCCCTGAGGTATTCGGTGAGATCCCAACACCCACAATCACCTTATCGAAGTTTAGTTTTTCTTTTTTTGCAGAATTTCTGTCGAGTAACGTGAGTTCAACGCCATTTTCAGAGACATTTGCTGTCTCCACTCCGTAACTCAAATACTGCTCAATCCCTCGTTTTTTAAAACTACGCTCGAGTACTCCAGAGATTTCTTTGTCTTCATTGGGAAGGAGGTGGTCTTGGTATTCTATGATGGTGACTTTGGATCCCATACTCGCATAAAAATCAGCAAACTCCACACCGATGGCACCAGCACCGATGATGGCTAAATTGGGAATTATCTTTGGTTCCACCATGGCTTCCCTTGCCGATAACACACGTTTGCCGTCAAATGGCAAAAACGGAAGGGCTTTGTTTTTGGCACCCACTGCCAGTATAAAATAATCTGCGGTAAGGGATGAGGTTTCACCTGTGGTTGATTTCACAGTGATGCTTTTGGCATTTGCAAAACTAGCATCCTCATTCACCACAGTGACCTTGTTTTTTTTCATGAGAAACTCAACACCTTTTGCCATCTGGTCAGCCACAGACCGAGAGCGTTTGATCACGGCTTCAAAATCGACTTTGATATTGTCTGCCGAGATTCCAAATTTGGAAGCTTCTTTCAAATGTTCTAAAACATGAGCACTTTCTAATAAAGCTTTGGTGGGAATACAACCCCAATTCAAACAAACTCCACCGAGTTTATCGCGTTCCACGAGACATGTTTGTAAACCGAGTTGAGCGGCACGAATGGCGGCGACATAACCACCAGGCCCTCCTCCAATGACGATCACTTGGAAATGGTTTGAATTGGACATACGTTCTCCCGATAGAATGAGATACCGTACTAAAAAAAGAAAGTCAAGACCTCTTTTTGGCGACGATGAGCATCCTTGCGCCCGTTTTGATGTACTTTTCTCCGTCGTAATTGCTATACACGTTTAAGATATCAAACTTGTTTTCGTCTAAGAAATTCCTGACTTGTGGGAAATGAAACACCCGCATGGTATGTTTGTCTTTTAAATCCTTTTGGTTCAAATTATAAACATAATTCACTTCGACAATGGCGATATCATCTGCTCTTGTTAACCGAAACCCGCGGTTCCTTCGAATGGACGTTGTCCCTTGTCTCACATTACTCACAGTGGTGATGGGTTTACGTTTGATACGATGAATGGGATCAGCATTCCAAATTTCCAAAACAAGAAGGCCTGCTTGTTTTAAGTTTTTATGACAATTGCGTAGGAAATTTTGAACCAAATCATCATTTACGAGGTAATTAAAAGTTCCGTACAAACAAATCACAGCATCTACCGGTTGTTTGGCGACGTAGTTTTCCATTTTCCCGAGTTCAAAACTACAATGAGGGAATCTGGCTTTTGCAATCTCGAGCATCCGTGGTGAACCATCCACTCCATGAGGTTTGAATCCCATCCCTTGCAGTTCTTTGATGTGTTCGCCCGTACCACACCCAATGTCGAGAATGGTGTAGATTTTATGTCGCTTGAATGTTTCTCTAAGAAACAGAATTTCTTCCGAAAACTTTCGGCTGGGTTCTTCGATGGTAAAATAGTATTCTGCTAATTCGGAATAGAGTTTCATTTGCCCCTAGTGGAAAAGGAAAATCAGTTTAGCGAATCCCCATTTTACCCGTTATATTGAGTAACGGCTAAGGTACCATGAAACGATATACAATTCCTACAATTTTTTTTGCCATTGGTGTGACCCTGCAAACCCTCTTCTATTTTTCATGGGTGAGTTTCACTCTTCTCACAGTTTCATGCCTTCTCCTTGCTCTTTTTTTGTATAGTTTGGATTTACAATCCTTATCGCATCCACAAACAAACCAAACGCCAGTGGAATCAAACAACAATACAGCAAATGAATTAGAAAATTTGCAATCCTTTCCAGATTCAGAAACAAATGTTGTATTTGATACGAACCCACAAACACCAGACCATGTTTCCAATGCAATCCAAGAAGAACCAAAAACAAAGGAGATCCTTTGGAAAATAGATCCTGTTTTGTATGCAAGAGAGTCAGTCCGTTTGGTGGAACGAAATCTTTTTTGTGACACAGTGAAGGAGTTTCCATTTTCATTTCAGAGTCCCAAACTATCTTCCATCCAATATGTTTATTTCGATGGCAAAGAATTCAAAGAATGTTACTGGCAAAAATCGGAAATCTTAGTAGAAACAGACGACAATCCTGTGGAATGGAATGACTGGGAGGAAAGTCAAATCAGAGAATCCCTCCCTGTGATCTCTAAAAACAAACGTAAGTTATATGTGCCACTCACCATCAATGCCAACTTATTTGGGTTCCTATGTTTTTCTTCCAAAGAAGAATGGACAAATGAAGACATCCAAGTTTTTTGGGAAGAGGCAACTCATCTCTCAGAAAAAATCTTATCGAAACGAGAGTATGCAAAAGTAACCAGACACCCATTTACAAAACTGTACAATGTGTCCCATTTTTACCAAATTGCAAAATCCTCTTTTGAAACCGCAGAAAAAAAGACTTTGGTATTACTAAAGTTCATTGATACCAATTTCCAATCCGAACTCGCCATCGGACTCAATCATATGGGAACCAAACATTCTGTATTAGGAATGGGTCTTTTTCAATTAGAGGAAGATTTATATGCAGCGCTAGTTCCAAACGAACGTTTAGATTCGTTTTCTTCTTTTTTCCAACAATTCGTTGCGGAACTTGATGAACTTGGATATCCATCTGAAGTGGCACTTGGTTATTCGAACCCACAAATCCCTGATTTAAAATTTGATGGTTGGATCAAAAAAGCATACAGTTCCTTGGAAGAGAGTATCCTGTACCACGCGGCATAAATGGATCCACTGATAGATGAAAAATTTATCCTGACGGTTTCACAAGTATTACCGGAACATTTTTACAAAACTTTACTTGTGTTTGCTGAAAGAGAAGCATATGGTCCTTCAAAAAACGAAGGACTGTGTTTTGAAAATTGTACGCTTGTCGAATTTGTAGGTGATATCAATGGAAAACTTTATTTAGCACTCGATGGGTATACCAAACTCAAACTTTTGCCAAAAATTGCAAAGGCCTTTCAAATTGATCCAACTTCCAGAGCCCATTCTTCCTCTATTATGATGGAATTTGCCAACCAAATCGCAGGTAAATTGATTACAGAAATGAGACTAGGCCGTTACGAAATTGATATCTTACCTCCCGAAAATTTAAACCACAAACTAGTTCCCATATCACTTGAACACTTTCGTCAATACATTCTAATCTTTAACTTAAAAGACCGACGTGGGGATGAATATATGGGAAGGTTGTATCTGATTTTATTGTTGGAAAAATTCCCCACTCCCAAAAACTAAAGTCGAATGAAACCTTATGTTTTAGCAATCCCTCTCATCTTGAGTTATGCAGGACTAAAACAAAAAAAACCACTCGGGCGTAAGGAATTCATTCTTTCTGGCACTGGCCGTCGTAGTTTTCTTTTTTATCCTAAAGATGTCGATCCTACCTCACTACCTGGTGTTTACATCCAACATGGGATGAGTGCCATGGGCATCGATGACCAAAGGATCATCGACCTAGCAGAAAACATAGCAAGCACAGGGCACAGTGTGATCGTACCCGAACTTCCCGAAGTAAAGGGATTAAAAATTGAAGAACAAACAATTTCCAACATCCAAGATTTGATCTATGAAATTTATACAAACAAACAGTTGTTTAATGGAAATGACTTAGGATATTTATCGGCAAGTTTTTCTGCGGGAATGGGAATCATTGCGGCTTCCCGATCCAATGTACGGGATCAAATCAAATCAAGTATGCTCATTGGTGGCTATTGTAATTTTTTTGAAGCAGTTCCGTTTGTTTTTTCACACTACGAAGTAGATCCCTATGCCGTGTATGTGATTTTATACAATATGCTGCATCGTTTTGAACCCAATTTGGCAGAAGAACTGGCGAAAGTATATTACGAAGCAGCACTTGACAATGGTCTCAAACGAATCGGCCAAGATGCCAAAAGGGACAACCTTCTCAAGGCAACGAGTTCGCGAGCCCAGGAATTTTTCCACCAGGTAGGAAATGACCGAGAGTTTCGTATCTTTTTAGCAACACGAGTCCTTGAGACTGTACCCGAAAAAATGCCTGAAAACCTATCCCCTTTTTACCGGCTCGAAAGTTTACGCGGGAAGGTGGCTCTCCTCCACGGTCAGTCAGACCCAGTCATTTCCCCAGTGGAATCTGAAAAATTAGCGGAATTATTCCAAAGAAAAGGGATCCCTCATGTTCACAGAACCTCCACCGCCCTCACCCATGGAGACAGCCTTCCCCTTCACTCTCAAATTTTCGGAGTTCCGGCACTCCTGCAAACGTTTGGGAGTTTTCTACACTGGCTAGACGAGTAACGCTACAGAAATTGTAGTTTTTCCTAAGAAAACTGCCGATATAATAGTCAGAATGGAAGTAAAAAATGCACCGGAGTTCAATCCGGAACGGGGACTCAAGATCCAAATCTCCGAGGATCGTTTGACAGCAACGCTTGTGGTAAAACCAGTTTGGCTGTTAGGTGGTTCTATGAGCAATATCCTCATTTATGAGGCACTTGATAATGCTTCCATTCATAGAGACCGCATTTTAATGAAAGATGTGGATCAAGCCGCGGTAGAAATTGATAAAATTCTCAAGGATCCAATTAAAGTCAAAGAAGACGCTTCCTTTGTAGTAGGAAAAGGGATTCCCGCCAAACAAGGGGAAAGTGGTTGGATCAAGTTTTATTTTCCAAGAGCCCAACGAGTTGTTTTAAAAGAAGATGGCTCCGCTGATTTTCGTAATATCAATAAATATGTCCATGTCAAAGAAGGGGAAAAACTAGCGACTCTCTTTGAAGGGATTGCTGGCGAACAAGGAACTGACGTTTTAGGAAATCCAATCTACCCAAATCCGATCGATAGACCAAGACTGACACTTGGAAAGAATGTTTTACCCAAAACAATCGATGATCCAGAAAAACCAGGAAGACAACTAAAAGAATACTTTGCTACGCTGAGCGGTGTTGTTTTTTCCACTGATACGTCCCTCACCGTTTCTCCCGAACTCAATATTGAAAGTAATATAGGTCTTGGAACTGGTAATATCAATTTTGAAGGTACCATCCGAGTGAAAGGTACCATCGAAGAAGGTGCGGTTGTCAATTGCCAAGGATCTCTCTATCTAGATGGAAACGTAGAATCTTCCGATGTGATAGTAGGTGAAGATTTAGAGGTGAAAGGTGGAGTCAAAGCTAAGGGAAAAGGTGTCATTCGCATCAAAGGAGATCTCAGGGCAAAATTTGTAGAGAATGCAAACCTGGAAATTGATGGTGATTGTATCGTTGAAAACTTTATCTTGGGCAGTCGAATCCTCTGTTTAGGAAATATCATCTTAACAGGCGAGTCATCTTCCATCATTGGAAGTGATCTTATTTCTTATCAAGGGATCACAGTTTCCTCCCTCGGTTCGTCAGCACAATTGGATACCGTTGTGGAAGTAGGATTCCATTACAAAAATGATCGTCTTCTTACGGAAGGAAGTGTTCGCCTCTCTGACATGGAAAAAGAATTGGAAGCACTAGTTCCAGAAATCCAAAAGATCAAAGAAGTGGTACAACGCTCTCGTGGTAAAATTGATGACGCAAGAAAAGAAAAGTTCAAAGAGATCTTTGATGCGTATCAGAAAAAAAACAAAACCGTTGAATTATTAAAGTCAAAGATTGAAGAACTGAAAGGAGCACGCTACAACCAAGACAATGTGAAAGTGGTTGTTCGAAATACAGCTCACCCTGGTGCTGTGATTAAGTACCGAAGACAAGTGGAAAAAATCACAAAAGCCCAATCAGCGTTCGTCATGAACTTTTTTCCAAACCAAGAAAAAGCGATGCTCACCGCCTTCAAAGGCAAATAAAAAATCTTATTCTATTGAGTCGGGTGAACTAGTTTATAATCAAACGCTAGTTAGTTCAACTTGAGTCCCAATTTTTTCAATTTGGGGAAAATCACATAATGGCAATAGGGATTTTGTGGATTTAAGTTAAAATAATTTTGATGGTAATCTTCTGCAGGATAAAACGTTGGAGCGGGCATAATTTCCGTTACAATTGGATTTGGAAATAAATACGCATGTTTACGTTTGGATTCAACTGCGAGTTCCTTTTGTTTTTCATCTAAATAAAAGATAACAGATCGGTATTGTGTGCCGACATCATTGCCTTGCCTATTGAGTGTGGTGGGATCATGGGCGACCCAAAAGATCTCAAGAATTTTAGAGTAAGACAAAATTTCAGGATCATACTCTATTTGGATCACTTCGGCATGACCCGTGGTTCCTGTGCAAATTTCTTTATAACTAGGGTTTGGTTTTTCACCACCCGCATAACCAGAAACAACGGAAATTACTCCAGAGATACGTAGGTAAACAGCTTCCGTACACCAAAAACACCCACCACCTAAAATTGCCTTTTCCGTCATACAGTCTTTAGACGACTAGGAATCTCTCCAGCTACAAAACATCCCATTTCTGTGATAAAGTTTTTGATAAATTTTGCTTTCGTGATGTCAAAAGAAGGATTTAATGCTCTTGCACCGATGGGGGAGGTTTTTCCCTCAGGCAATAAATAGCCTCCTTGGGGATTTTTCAAAAAATCAAACTGCGTCACTTCCGATTCTTTTCTCATTTCAATGGGAATTTCGTCTCCCGTCTTCAAATTGAGATCAAAGCTGTCCCTAGTTGCACAAACGTAAAAAGGAACCTTGTGTTCATGTGCCACAATGGCCAAATTGTACGTTCCAATTTTATTGGCAGTATCGCCGTTCGCCGCAACACGATCACATCCCACAAGGACTGCATCGATTTTTTTATGATTCATAAGCCATCCAGACATCCCATCTGTGATGATGTAACACTCAATCCCCTCTTCCATCATTTCAAAGGCAGTGAGCCTGGATCCTTGTAAAAAGGGACGTGTTTCATCAGCATACACAACCACCTTTTTTCCGAGATCACGCAAACTTCGGATCACACCAAGAGCTGTTCCATGTCCCGCAGTGGCAAGTGCCCCCGTGTTACAATGAGTGATGATATGAAACTCTTCTTGGTCTTTTGGAAAAAGATCTGCCCCATTTTTTCCGAGAGTTTGATTGGCGCGTAAGTCCTCAACCATCATTTCAAGAGCATAGGATTCCCAAATTTTAGCAATGGACTCCCAACTCGTTTCACCTTGTACTCGCTTTTTAGCTTCTCCAAGGGCAAAACTTAAGTTTACGGCGGTTGGTCTAGACTCAAACACCTGTTTGATGAGCAAATCCACTTCGTTTGGATTTACGTTTCCCTTCCTATCTTTAGCACCCAATGTGAGTCCAAAAATTCCTGTGATAGCAATGGCGGGAGCTCCCCTAACAGCCATTTCACGAATTGCGAGAATCGTATCTTCCACTGTATCGATTTTCAAAAATTCTTTTTTTCCTGGTAAGGCCCTTTGGTCGAGAAGGGAGAGAAACGTGGATTTCCACTGGATGGGTAAAAATTCCGGTTGGGACATCTTTCCATTTTTTTTGTGCGATGCAGGAAAAAAATGAAAAAACAGGTTGACGAAACCGTGTGCAGCGCACAAAAAGGAGTGGTGCATTGCACAACTGATAACCGAAAAAAGGGGAAATGAAAATGGAACAACAAGTAAAAGACGGATTAAACTTTATCTTAGGCGCAGTGAACACTGCAAAAGTAGAAGCAGAAAAGGCTTTCTCTACCATCAATACAGAATTCCAAAACTTGGCAGCGAAAGGTGCTCAAGACCAAAGCGAGATTTCTGTAAACCTTAGAAAATACGTTCAAGAAGGACTTTCTCAAGTAGAAACCATCATTGGAAAAGCTAACACTGTTGTAGCGGAAGCAAAAGCAAAAGTAGCAACTGTTACATCAAAAGCATAACAATCACTTATCAAAAGACCCGAATACTTCACCTCTATTCGGGTTTTTCTTTTCCCATTCTCTCTTCCACTCTTTCCAATCCACACCAAGTTCATTGAGCAAATAAGTTTCCACAGCTCCTAAATCCAAAAACGCATCATAGTTGATTTCAAAGGATGTGAAATGTTTTTCAGAAGAAGTCTGCAATCGGATTCGAAACAGTTCGACCAATTCCAAACGATATGTTTGAAACATATCCTCCACGTTCAATTGGGAATGAGAGAACCATTTCTCCACTGCGTATGCAAAAATGTGATCCGCTGATAAAAAAGAATACTCGACCGAATCTTTCGCAATTTCTACAAACAAATTTTCCCAAAGATTGGCAAGGGCACCTTCTTTTGTTTTACAGTCATAGGCTTGGCAAATCGAAGTTCCGTAAAACGAAAAATTTTGGCTCTTTGGATCACCGGTAAAAATAGGATGGATCATACAACCAATTCGTTGTTTGGCGTTATCGACATACCCTAAGAAAGGACAATTGTAAGTCATTTCATCCTTTTTTAGAATATGTGCTTCTTTTGTTTCTCTTTCTTTGCGGTAGATGGGAAACGTATGGCGAACTTCAAAATTGACAATGCTCTTGAATTCAGTAGTTCGTTCGAGAAGTAAGTTTTTAAATTCGGAGGGTCTTAGTTTTAGATTAAAAAGTCCACAACATGCTCCACAGGATACACTCCCTTTTTCTGGATGGCATAAACTCAATTCTGCTTTGCTCCTAAGACAAATGGAATGAGACCATTAAATACAAGTTCCAATTCTCCAGTTTCTTTTTTTTCTTTGAAATAAGTTTGGAACGGAATTACCATCTTTCGACTCTCGTGTAACATTACCAAGTTGCCCTTTTGATACGAAAGTTGTTCTACTAGTTTGTCTCGAGTCCCGTGAGAGGCAGGGTATAAGTAAGAAGGTTTAATTCCTTTAAAATAAAAATGCGGGTTGTTGTTTTCGGATACAAGCAGAATGCTAATCCGTTCCAATTCAGAAAATTCAAGTAACATGTTTTCAATGAAAAACTGTAATATGATCTGATACGATTCTAATTCTTCCGTATTGATGTCCCCTTGTTCCCAAGTTTCCATCCAACCCAATATTTTAAATATGGTTTCTTTCTGTTCATGCAAAACGGGAAGTGCCGATTCAAATATACTCGTGATTTTTAATTTTTGAAAATCCCAAACACAACTGTAAACAAGTTCCCACCACTTTCTGAGTGTCACAGCGTCATCTAAATTATTGGGAATGGATTTGTTCATCGCATGAGCGGAATGATCACTAAAGACAATCATCCCAACCACTTGACTAATCGATTCAAACAGACGAATCAGATTCAGGAGATTTTTTTTATCAACAGTTTTAGATTTATTTAAGTTGGTACATCTAGAATACGCAAGGGCAATAGGTGTAGGATAAAATTCCAAAACAGCCGTTGGGTTTAAAATTTTTGCAGAATGAAAATTTCTTTTCTCTTTTGCAAACATTGAGAAGTCAGGGTTCCCATATAATGAATAGTTTGCCCATGTTAAATCATTCGCATGATAATTTCTACGTGCAAATTCTTTGGATAAAAAAAGTGACTCTCCAACCGACTTATCAGAGAACAAATACGTATAAAACCGAACTGTAAAGTCGATTGTTTTTTCGTTATCGAGGATTTCCCAGTTTGTACCAACAAAGGTTTTGATCCCCGCTGTTAAAAACGCTCCCGCGTATTGATTGAGGATATTAGTATTTAATTTTTTGCCCGCAGATTTTGCCGACATACACGAGTTAGAAAAGACTAAATCCGTATCTATACCGGTAGATTTGATTTCTCTTGCTTTTAATACTTTTCCATCAGATAATAACCAACCATTCTCTAAAGAATCATCGGAGAAATGCAAATGCCCTGAATAATGAATGATATGTTTGTCCTTAATCAAAGAGAGTAACTTAAGTTTGGTGACTTGTTTTCCACCAATGAATTCTAGTTCTAGAAGATGGTTCGGAACTTTTTGGCTCAGAACAGAAAAAAGGACTTCCCCTTCTTTTTGGGCATGTGGCAGATCTTCTGTTGGATCGGCGATGATGAGCATTTTGATTTTACGATTTTCTTGGTGAGTGGACTTATGAAGCCCACCTCGGATGGTTTTCCCAATGCGAAACTTGTCCGATAAAAAACTATTTCCATCATGTAACAATTCCCAAGGAACAAGTGCTAACGTAGGATCAATATTAAAGTGAATACTTTGTTTGTTTGTATTTTTTAATTTTTCAATGATGGAAATAGGAAAAAACTGTTGGTAAAAGGTTTCCCCTAATACTTTCAAGTCCTGCAAGATATCAACATTTAAGATTTGGTTTGGTTTAGATAGGACTGACTGAGAGACGTGAACCAATCGTTCCACTTCACTCAAGTATTCCAAAATTAAGTCATCATCTAACGTAGATTGTATGTGGGATTCTTCAACAGGGAGGTTATCCTCCAAAACATTGAAGATATTTACATTTCCAACTCGGTCGATGATAAGGGAGAGCATTCTCCCAAGAGGCTACCCAAGGAGAATGGACAAGTCAAACGATTTTGAAAGGTTGGAACCTACAAACTCTATGGTGTAACTACCAGGGATTAAACCTGAAAAACTAGCACTGCCATCTGCATTGATTTTGTTGGAAAGGATGAACCGCCCATCTCGACGTAAGTTGACTTGTTGGAATCCAGGACCACCTTCTGCTTTCACAGATAGATACACTTCCCCTGCATTTTCTTTCACAATTTGGTAATAAAACTTCTGATTCTCTTTTGTAGTTTCTTCGAAAATCACAGAGTTTGTGTTTTCGGAGCGAACATCGGCAGAAGCCGAACGCATTGCGGGAGCAAGCTCCAAACTCTCATGGATTTGCAAGGATTCGATTAGACTGTCAATCACACGGATCCCCGATTTTGTGAGTCGGATGATCAAACTGTCCTTCGCTTCTGGAGTGAGTAGATTTTTACGGGTGTATTCTTTTAAAAATTCTGGGAGCGGCAATTGTGCTTTGTGAACGGTGTTTTCTGCCTTTTGGAGGACAAAGGCCTCCGCAAGTGGGTGGTCTTTGTCCACTTCCTCTCGCAATTGAGAAATAAATGTTTCCTCACAGAAACAATAGGCATCCCATAGGTCTGGGTGATTTTGTAACTCAGCCTCACTCGGGAACACACCCTTGAGAAATAAATCCCTGGCAATTTCCAATGATTCTGCGTTAAAGTCCTGATGTTCCATGTGGCCCCTCCACGATATAGTATGCGACGAAGGAAATCATGACTCTCCCGCGATCGAATGCATTTTTTTTTGCATTTTTTCGAGGACTCGGAGCAGGGTAACACTCACCCCACCTTCGGAAATCCCTAAGATTCTGGCAATTTCCCGGTAGGGGGTTCGCACGAGGAAATGACCTTTTTGTTTTTTCTCGATGAGTTTTTTCCTTTGTTCGTATTTCTTCGCAAGCGCATGATCCAATCGTTCTTTATAATATTGTGCTTCTACAGAATCCCCTTGGGCCTTTTGTTTTTTCTGTTCCTTCAAATCGAGAATATTCAAATACAAGGAAGTGATTTTGTCTTCCATCTTTAGATTTTCCTCTTCTCTGCTGGACAAGTCTTCTCGCAGTTTCAAAACTTCGGTGCGAATCTCTGCTTCGGGACGTTGTGTCTTCTCCGCAATGAATCCCAATTCCTCTGGATCCAGATGGAGGTAGTAAATAAAAGACAGTTTGAAAACGATTCGATTCTCCAATTTGATTGTGGAGAGTACGGATTGGAACTGATCGGAAACGTCCAAGGCGGTCGCAAGTGCGTCCGCTCGTTTATCGGGTTCGTCTTCAATGGTGCTGTATTCCTTTCCTTCTTGGTTAACTTTGGAAATGGTTTGGGTTTTGACTTCGCGTTTGGTGCGCTGCCAATCGATGAGGAGATTGCGTAATACGGAGAAAAACCATGTTTTGAAACTAGATTTTCCCACAAAACTTCTGAAGCGTTTGCCAGATTTTAATCGTTCAAAGGCATAAATGTAGTAATCCGATGCATCATCTTCTGTTAAATGGAACACACGAATCGGGAAATTATAAATATCTTGCGAATAATGATCAAAGAACTTTTGCAGAGCCTTTTCGTCTCCAGATCCACATTCCTTGACGAGTTCTAAAATTTCCTCTGTCGAATAAGAAGTCTGATTCATAAACTACTTTCCTAAAAAGGAACCCACCCAAAGACTTCTAATAACATGAGACGTATTGTTGTGATTTTCACTCTTCTGGCAAGTTTTATTTTCGCGGAAGGACAGAAGTCCGAAGGGAAACCAGATTTTGTTTGGCCGATCCAAGGATTGGAACTCTCCTCCCTCATCACAAGTACCTTTGGTGAGTCCAGAAAAGACCATTTTCACAATGGTTTGGACATATCTTCCGTATTACAACCAGTGCGTTCTATGGGCGATGGATTCATCCTTTACTCTCGTTATGCGGAGGACAATCCTTTCGAAGACGAAAGAGGCTCTGGCAATATTGTTTGGATTGCGCATAAAAATGGTTATGTGAGTGGTTATTACCACTTAGGTGGCACTCGGAATGAACTCGTTAAAAATCAAAAACAAGTCAAAGCGGGCGACCCGATCGGCATCTCAGGAAACACGGGTCACTCTACGGGAGGACACTTACATTTTGTTCTCGGGAAAGATTATGGAAAAACATTATTAGATCCTCTCGGGTATTTACCTGCTGTGGAAGACACAATGCCCCCTCAAATCGCCAATTTATTCATTCATGTCGGTGAAAATTATACGAACTTAAACGATGGAGACAATATCAATGTTTCTAAAGCATTTCCATTGACAGTGAGTATCATTGATGGTGGGATCAAAAATAGCCAGCGAAGAGGAATCAAAGAAGTAAAATATCTATTCAATGGCGAAACCTATAAAAAAGCAAATTTCGAATCCTTACAATTTGATGGGTCCAAATGGAAAACAAAAGACGGACTTAGTTTTGATGATCTATTCTTTAAAGATCGTTATTTGGTAGGAGTGCTCAATTTAAAAGCTGGGGAAAACTCAATCAAAGTCCAAACGAAAGATTTTACAGGTCACGAATCGGAAAGAACCTTTAGCATCAACATTACAAGAATTAGTGGAGGTAATTAATTTCTCCACTAAACATGCTTCAATACTTCTATTCTCTACTTAGACTGGTATAGGGTTTCAATTTCCTTTTTGTATTTCTCTGTAATCACATGCCGTTTGAGAGACAACTTTGCTGTGAGTTCGTCTCCAACTTCAAATGGCTTCGGAATCACAATCACTCCCACAACACGTTCAAACGATTTAAATCCAGTTTGTGAATTAACTTTGGTCTTGATTTCAGCTTCCATTTTTTGAATCAATTCTTTTTGATTCCAAAAGTTTGTTTCGGAAATTCCTTCAAAACGATTTAAATTGGGATAAACAAGAGCACTTAAAAATTTTTGGTCTTGCCCGACCACCATACACTGATCAATCCATTCAGATTCTAGAATTTTTGATTCAATTGGAACTGGTTCTACGTTTTCACCACCTAACAAGACTATTGTCTCTTTGGATCGACCTACAATTCTTAAATTGTGATTGGATGTAAAAATACCCAAATCACCTGTATTCAACCAACCGTTCACCAAAACCTTGTTTGTTGCATCAGGATTTTTATAGTATCCAGCCATCACTTGTTTTCCTTTTACATGGATCTCTCCTTTTCTACCAAACACAAATTGACCAATTTCTGTATCGAGAAACACTTCACCTGTGTGAAGATCCACCAAACGAAGTTCTGTTTGCGGAAAAAGTTTCCCGACAGAACCTGGAATGATTTCTTCAAAGGTTCGCATGGCAAGAACGGGAGCTGTCTCTGTCATTCCATAGCCTTCCAAAACAGGAATACCAATCATATTAAAGAACTCATCAACATGGAAAGGTAGCGCTCCCCCTCCTGAAACAGAGCCTCTGAGCTCCCCTCCAGTTGCCTTTCTAATTTTTGATAAGACTAAGAAATCGAAAAAGAAATAGGGAAAACAGACTAGAAAGAATCGAACAAAATGATACACAAATCGTATCCATTGTCTCCAGAAAACAAGTGGATGAATATCGAGAACATTCCCTGTGATCACTTGTCTGGAATGAAAAAATCTCTTAGCAAAAAATAAAGACAATGAAAACATTTTTTGTTTTGTTTGTGAAGATTTATTTAAGGTTCCTTTAATTCCAGAGTAAATACTTTCCCATAACCTCGGTGCCGAAGCCATGAAGTGAGGTTTGACAAAACGCAAATCTTCTTTTAGGGTACGGACGCTACTATAGTATGTACAAGCTCCATATGATAAGCTAAAGATCTCAAAGATACGTTCAAAGATATGCCAAATTGGTAAAATCGATAAGGTTTTGTCTCCTTTTTTCAAACGCAACGGTAAATGTTCTAATTGAAAGAGTATATTCCGATGCGTCAACATCACTCCCTTTGGTGTACCTGTCGTACCAGAGGTATAAATCATTGTAAAAAGATCGGATTCTTTGATTGTATGATTCAGAAACATTTGATCAAAAGAGTCTTGTTTTCTTTTTTGTATTCCAGTTTCAACTAACTCTTGCAATGTTTTGATTTTGATGGATTTGGACTTAATACCCAAACTCCCTTTCGGTGGATCAAACAAAATGATTTCTTTCAGAAATTCTAATTCTTTTTCTAAGCGAATGACCTTTTCTAAAACAGAAATAGTTTCAACAAACAGTACTTTGGATTCAGAATGATTGAGAATGTATAGAATGTCTTGGTCAGTCACATCCGATGCTCGTGGAACATCAATGGCACCAAGTAAGGTTGTGGCAATGCTCGTTTGCATCCATTCATAAGAGTTGTCAGCAAAAATCGCTACCTTATCTCTTTCCGACAAACTGTCCGAGAGTCCTGCAGCTAAGTTTTTAGCATCGGTCAATAATTCGCTATAGGTTTTACATTGGTAAACCCCTGCTCCCATCCTCGTGGCAAATGCATTTTGTTTGCCAAATCGAATTGGGAGATTTAAATAAAAATCTATCATGGTTCGCATCGAAATTCCTCTTTTGGGAACTAGGATACTCGGAGAAATTCCATCTGTCGTCCTTGGGAATTCTTTGAGACTTAAAGATCTGTTTGTTTTTTAGCAATTGTTTGTTTTCGAAAATCGGATGGAGTCACTCCCACCTTTTCTAAAAATACACGATTGAACGTGGATTTGGAATTAAAACCAACTGCATCCGCGATGGAAAGAATTGATCTTTCTGTTGATTCTGATAAATAACGTTTTGCCTCTTCGATTCGAAATTGGTTGATGTAATGATAAAATCCAAATCCATATCGTTTGTAAAAGTATTCCGACAATTGGCCCGACTTCACACCAACCATTTCGGCAAGTTTTGCGAGATTTAAATCTTCATCACAAAAGACTTTTTCACTCATTAATTGATACAGTTTTTGATCGATAGTCTCCAAAGGAACAGAAACTAACTTTGACTTTTCGTATTTATTCTTTTGAATGTTTTCTCGAACATCGGAAACAAATGGATCCCATAATTCTCGCGTAAAATAATAGAAATACATTAAGATGGGTAGAAGATAGGCACTCAGTTTCCGAAAGATTGGAATCTGGAATCCAAAACCAATGCTTCCCACAAACAAGTCGATCCAAATCAAAAGGATAAACACCAAAGAATAAATCGCACGTTTCGTGAAGAATACTGACAACATCACATTAGGGAACCATTCTCTTATGAGAAACAATCCAACAGAAAGAAGAATCGATAGTTTAATTCCAAAATTGAGAAACGAAAGAACCGATCCATACTCGGAAGAGGAAATCGTATTTAGAATTTCAATTTTTCCTGACTGTGATTCTAAATAATAAGGTACCAAAAGAAAAAGCGAAACCATCGATGGAAGAAAGGAATAAAGGGAAAGATGGATCTCTTTCTCTAAAAACAAATGATCCAAGTAGACATATAGAAACGATGCAGACAAAAAGATAAATGGAATGTGTACGAAAACAATACCTGGAAGAAACAGATAGAATCCTGTAAACATAAAGGCACCAGTTAACAACCATAAGCCTGTAGAGAACAAGATGAATGACCACAAGAGGTCAGATTTTTTGTGGTTTTTGACTAAATTGGATAATGACCAGATCAGACAAAAAATCGCTCCAGATCCCATCCATAAAAATTCTAATAAAAGAGTAAGCGAGACTGAATCTGGACTCACAGAATTTATCCGTAGACTCTCACTTCTTCCCCGACTGTATAACGAACGGCACCCTTCCCTAATATATCCGTTAACATCTTCATGAGATCCGATGTGATTTCGATGGAAAAATGGTCATGAGCACGAATTACTTTTTTTTCATCCCCATTGCCTACTAAATGGAAAAAGACAGAAGAAGCACCTCTGTGAACGGAAAGAATGTCCTGGAGTTTTAAGATTACATCTCTGTTTTTTTCTTCTTTCATATTGATTGTCAAATGGAGCGTTTTTTCCATTTTCTTTTCAATGGTAACAGAGTTTAGTTCTTCCAATTTATTGACAATGATTTGACCTTTTAACTCTGATTCGTCGGCATCAATCCGCTCTAAAATTCCTTTGATAAACACTGTATTGTCTTCCGTGAATAAATGTTTAAACTCAGCATATGTTTTCGGGAAGGCCACACATTCAATTTCTCCTGTTTGGTCTTCCAACATAAAGTTCACAAATTCTTCTTTTTTCTTTGTGAGTTTGACAACCTTCTTCGAAAGAACACCTGCAATCTCAACTTTTGATTTTGGGCGAACTTCCTCTAAGTTTTCGATGGAAGTCGGATTTAATGTTTTGAGTTGTTCTGTAAACTTATCAAGTGGATGACCAGATAAATACAATCCCGTTGTTTCTTTTTCTCGTCGGAGAAGTTCATCACCACTCCATTCCAAACCATCCTTAGGAAGATTTAAATTTTCTTCCCCACCTCCGTTGGCTCCACCAAACAAAGAAAATTGACCTTCTTTCTCTTCCGCTTGTTTTTTATTCGCATAATTGAGAATGACATCAGTGGATTCAAAAATAGCTTTTCTTGTATAACCAAAAGAATCAAAAGCACCACCTTGTGCCAGTGACTCCAAAACTTTTTTATTTGCCAAACGAGTGTCTAGTTTTTTTGTAAAGTCGCTGAGTTGGTGATATCCGCCCAGTTCGTTTCGATTCTTGATGATATTTTCTGCGGCAAGTTCCCCTACCCCTTTGATCGAAGACAATCCAAACCGAACGGTTTTATCATCGGTGATCTCAAACGAAATTCCAGATTCTTTGATGTCTGGTCCAAGAATTCGAATCCCCATATCTTTTGCATTGTTGATGTATTTCACAACGTCGGTGATTTTGGAATGATCTCCCGAAAGCAGTGCAGTGAGATATTCGATGGAATAATTTGCTTTTAAAAAAGCTGTTTGATACGTAACAAAGGCATAAGCAACCGAGTGTGATTTATTAAAACCATACTCACCAAACTTTTCTAATTGTTCAAAAAGTTCAGTCGCAAGTTTTTCATTGATCTTCTTTTCTATCGCACCCTTAACAAACTTTTCCTTGAGGGCGGGAAGTTTGGATTTGTCTTTTTTGGCCATCGCCTTACGGAGAACATCGGAATCCCCTACAGAGAATCCACCCATGATTCGCGAAATACCCATTACCTGCTCTTGGTAAACAACTACACCATACGTTTCGCCTAACACCTCTGCTAAACTTTCATGCGGGAAGATCACTTTTTTCTTACCGTTTTTACGATCTAAGTAATCATCCAACATCCCAGATCCCATTGGACCTGGCCGGTATAACGCAAGCAAGGCGGCAATCTCTTCAAATTTTTGCACTTGTGCTTTCGCAAAAAGGTCACGAATTCCCGAAGAAGAGTCCAACTGGAATATCCCAAGTACATTTGCTTTTCGTAACAAACTAAAGGTAGCCGGGTCATCTAAAGGAATGGTATCTAAATCAAGTTTGATTCCATGTCGTTTTTCAATGAGTTTAGTGGCGTGATGGATGGTAGTTAAGTTTTTAAGGCCTAAGATATCCATCTTGATGAGACCCACTTGTTCCGACATGTTTTTGTCGTACTGAGTGACAATCGACCTACCATCTCGACCAGGTTCACTCACTGTTGAGAGAGGAACGATGTCTTCTAAGGCAGTTGGTGCAATGACAACACCAGCAGCGTGCCTTCCCACCTGACGGTAGTTCCCTTCTAGTTTTTGGGCGATGGAAAAAACCTTTTTGTTGAGATCTGATTTTTCTGCTACATCCCGAAGGTCTTTGGATGTTTCGACTGCTTCCTGGATGGTGATTCCTAATTTTTTAGGAAACAACTTACTCATTTCATTCACTTCGGAAAATGGGACATTAAACACGCGAGCAACGTCTTTGATTGCCGCTTTTGCGGCAAGGGACCCAAAGGTAATGATTTGGCCGACTCGATCTTCACCATACCTTTGTTTGATGTAATTGATCACTTCTTCACGTCGTTCCACGCAGAAGTCCGTATCAATATCGGGCATGTCTTTACGATCTGGATTGAGGAATCGTTCAAAGAGTAAGTTATAACGGATTGGATCTACGTTTGTAATACCAAGAGCATAGGCAATGATAGAACCTGCCGCCGAACCACGGCCAGGTCCAACGGGGATTCCAGTGCGTCTGGCAAAATTGATATAATCTTGGACAATCAGAAAGTATCCGGCAAAATGCATATTCCGAATGGTTTGCATTTCAAATTCGGTTCGTTCTTTGACAACAGGTGTAATCTCTTTGTATTTTTCTTGGATCCCTTCCCAAACCAACTTTTCCAAATAACTGTCAGTATCGTATCCAGGTGGAACTTCAAACGGAGGAAGGAGTGGATTTCCAAACTGGAAATTCAAGGAACATTTATCACGGATGGCAAGAGTATTATAATATGCATCTAAATGATTTGGGAAAAGTGCTTTCATCTCATCAGGAGATTTTACATAAAAATTTTCGTTAAACCCAAATCGCATTTCATCATCGATGTTTTTGCGCATTCCAATTCGTAAAAGAATGTCTTGGGCTTCGCGATCATCTTTGGTTAAGAAGTGGGAATCATTCGTGAGCACAAGGGGAATCCCAGTTCGTTTGGAAAAACCAATGACTGCCTCTGCCACAATCTTTTGTTCAGGAATTCCATGGTCTTGGATTTCCATATAAAAGTCTTCCTTACGAAAGATTTCATGCAATCGACCGGCTAACGCATACGCCTTGTCTTCTTTGCCTTCTAGAATTTTTCGATTCACTTCACCGGCAAGGCAGGCCGTAAGACAAACAAGACCTTCGCTATGTCGTTCTAAAAGATCATAATCAATTCTAGGTTTGCGATAAAATCCTTCTGTAAAAGAACGACTTGCCAGTTTGATGATATTTTGATAACCAACTTCGTTTTTGCATAAAAGAATGATGTGGTAGGCACCACCATCCGCAATTTCATCAAGTTCCGTTTCTGCACTTCGGGAAGGGGTTACATAAAATTCACAACCAATGATGGGTTTGACTTCGTGTTTGACTGCTTCTTTATAAAATTCAATGGCACCATACATGTTTCCATGGTCAGTGATGGCAACAGAACTCATTCCGAGTTCTTTTACGCGTTTCATCAAATCACTGATTCGAATGGCTCCATCCAACATGGAATAGGTAGTGTGCAGATGCAGGTGGGCAAAATCTTCCATGGCTTGGTGACATAGTAAAGCCAATGCCTCCGTACGTAAAGCGCCCCAAGGGAAAGATTTCCGATTTTTTTGGGCCCAAAATGCCAATTCCCAAACCCGCCAAATCCATCCAAGCCCAAAAACGATGGATGACACTAGGGCATTACACAAACTGGTTTTGTCTATGTCCCTATTTTCCCTACCTAAAATTTCCCCCGTAACCCATGTTTTGCGAGATCAAATCCAACAAAAAATTGACACAAAAACCAAACCACTTGGATCACTCGGTGCTTTGGAACATGTTGCCTTACAAATTGCAGAAATCCAAAATACAATGGCTCCGCGTTTGCATCATCCAAAATTGATTTTGTTTGCAGGAGATCATGGAATCACAGAAGAGCCCGTTTCACTGTATCCCAAAGATGTAACTTGGCAAATGGTGTTTAATTTTTTACGTGGTGGTGCCTGTGCCAATGTCTTTGCCAAACACAGTGGGATCACGGTTGAAGTGGTCGATGCTGGTGTGGATCATGATTGGGATGAATCCACAAACAGCTTGATCAATAGAAAAGTCCGCAAAGGTACATCAAATTTTCTGAAAACCTCTGCGATGACCTTGGAAGAAGCAAAGCTTTCCGTAAAGACAGGATTCGAATTGATTTGCGAATCTCAATACAAAGAAACGAATGTTTTTTTATTTGGGGAAATGGGAATTGGAAACACTTCTTCTGCTTCCATGATCCTATCTCATCTAACAGGGATTCCACTGACAAAACTTGTGGGAAAAGGAACGGGACTTCAGAAAGAAGGAAAAGAAGCTAAGTTACAAATCTTAGAAAAAGCCTTCCAAAGGACGGGAAAACTCACAGACCCAATGAAGATCCTTTCCGAATTCGGTGGATTTGAAATTGGAATGATGGCAGGTTCTATGTTAGGTGCCGCATCTAATCAAAAACTTTTCCTTGTCGATGGGTTTATCACAACGGCTGCTTATTTACTTGCTTTCCACTTAGATCCAAATGTCAAAGACTATGCGATTTTTTCGCATGTATCTGACGAAGAAGGTCATATTGTCGTACTAGATCATTTACAAATTCGTCCTTTATTAAAACTGAACCTACGTTTGGGAGAAGGAAGTGGAGCACTTGCTGCTTACCCCCTCATCGAACTCAGCGTCAAATTTTTAAATGAAATGGCTTCCTTTGCTGATGCGGGAGTGAGCGATTCAGGGGAAAGAGTCTAACGCTATGATTCAGTATCTTGTTTTAGAACTTCGCTTGTTTTTTGTTTGTCTGTCGTTTCTCACAAGGATACCCTCACCGAAATTCATTGGATTTCAAGAAGAATGGCTCCACCATTCAATCAAATACTCACCAACAGTTGGGTTTTTACTTGGAAGTTTGCAGTGGTTAGTGTTCATATTGTTTTTTATTGTCTTTGGGCCGACCATTGCTTTTACCATTTCGCTTGGTTTTTTACTGATCCTGACTGGTGCCTTTCATGAAGATGGATTTTCTGATTTTTGTGATGGGATCGGCGGAGGTTGGAAACGAGACGATATCTTACGCATCATGAAAGACAGTCGTGTCGGCAGTTTTGGTGCTGTCGGTATCGCATTACTTGTGGTTTTAAAAATATTCGGAGTTTCCGAAACCGTTTCAAAATTCCCAGCGGGTAATTTCTCCTTCCATACATTTTCCTTCACAAATCATCACCTAATAAGCGTTTGGCTCTACTTTGTATCTGCGCACACACTCAGCCGTTTTTTATCAGTGCTTATGATGAAACTTTTGCCTTATGCAAAAGAAGAAGGATATGCAAAGCCTATGGCAAAGGAAATCACATGGCCACAAATTTATTTTGCCAGTCTCTTTGGTGTGATCCCATATCTCTCGTTGGTCTACATACATTCCAATTTTTTACTAAGCCTTCTTTGTATCATCCCGAGTTATATCTATATGTATCGTTTGATGAAACGTTGGATCCAAGGATTTACGGGTGATTGTTTAGGTGCTGTACAACAAGTAGTAGAAACTTGCCTTTGGATTTCGGGAGTGTTTTTATGGATCTCTATTTAGTTCGTCATCCAGAAACTATAGCTCCGAAAGGAACTTGTTATGGTCGCACTGATTTTCCTTTAAAATATCCAGTAGAAGACACAGCCCACTCAACTTTTTCGTATCTACCACCTAACTTTGATCATTTTCTTTCAAGTCCTGCACCTCGCGCCTTGAAGTTGGCTCATGCCTTACTTTTAAAGTACAATCCAAATCAAACCCCATCAGGACTCACAATCAATACCGACAATCGATTATTAGAAATGGATTTTGGAGATTGGGATGGAAAACTTTGGGAAGACATTCCAAGAAAGGAAACCATTCCTTGGATGAAGGACTTTGTAAATGCTCGCACACCGAACGGAGAGGCGTTTACGGATCTCATCCACAGAGTGGATTTGTTTTTAAATGATTGGAAAAGGAATGGGGCTTCCCGAGAACAATGGGAAGAGACAAACAAACAAAAACTAGAATCGATTATTGTTGTATGTCATTCCGGTCCTATCAGAGCCATACTCTGTCGAATGCATGGAATTCCACATGAGGAAGCATTTAAATCCCCAGTGGAATTTGGTTCTGTTCATAAAGTGCAACTCTAAGAAGGTGTTATACCTTCTTTTTTTCACCTAACGGACCCAACTTGGCAAGAATCAATTCGTTTACCAGTTTTGGATCGGCTTTTCCTTTTGTTTCTTTCATCACACCACCAACTATGGCACCTAACACACGATCCTTTCCGTTTTTCCAACCTTCCACTGATTCTGGTTGGGATTCAATCACACGGATCACAATTTCTTCCAATGCTTTGTCATCACGAACGACTTTGAGTCCTTTTTTCTCAACGATGGCCTCAGGTTGGTCTTTTGAAGTTAACATATCTTCAAAGATGGTTTTTGCAATTTTACCTGTGATTTCACCAGAATTGATGAGTTTCACAAGTTTTCCAATACGCACTGGATCAATGGCAAATTCTTGGATGGAAATGTTTTCTTTATTCACAATTCCAAGGATTTCATCTTTTACCCAGTTAGAAGTTTTTTTGGCATCACCCGAAATCACAAGTGCTTCTTCGAAATACTCAGCAATTTCACGCTCACTGGTTAACACCTCTGCATCGTACTCAGGTAATCCCAACTCTGTTTTGTATCGTTCCTTTTTTTGTCTTGGAAGTTCCGGTAAAGTTTTACGGATGTCTTCAATAAATGAATCAGAAATCTGAATTGTTGGTAGATCTGGTTCTGGAAAGTAACGATAGTCATGGCTCATTTCTTTTGAGCGCATAGGGATGGTTTTGAGAAGTGTCGCATCCCAAAGTTTTGTCATTTGTTTGAATGACTCACCACGAGAATACACATCCTTTTGCCATTCCACTTCATAATCAATCGCTTGTTTTACGGCTTTAAATGAGTTTAGGTTTTTGATTTCGACTCTTGTACGAAATCCTTTTTCCCCTTTAGGGCGAATCGAAACGTTTGCATCACAACGAAGCGAACCTTCTTCCATGTTACAATCCGAAACTTGGATATAACGAAGGATGGTTTTTAATTCGTTTAAGTATGCATATGCTTCATCAGAGGAACGTAAGTCTGGTTCAGACACGATTTCAATGAGTGGTGTGCCAGCTCGGTTATAATCCACATAAGAACGATTGATGGATGGGTCATGGGAGTGAATGAGTTTACCCGCATCTTCTTCCATGTGAATCCGTGTGAGAGGAATAAATTTTTCTTCCTTTTCCCCTTTTAGGAGAATATGGATTCCTCCTTTCGTCGCATAGGGTTTATCAAATTGTGAAATTTGATATCCTTTGGGAAGATCGGGATAGAAGTAATTTTTACGATCAAATTTGGTAAACTGAGTGATTTCGCATCCGAGAGCTACACCTGCTCTGACTGCTTTTTCCAATACAACTTCATTTAACACCGGCAAGGTGCCAGGTAAAGCAACACAAAGAGGAGAAATATGAGTATTGGGACTACCGCCAAATTCGTTGGTGGCAGTGGAAAATATTTTTGAATTGGTGTTCAGCTGGACGTGAACTTCCAGACCGATGATGACTTCGTATTCCATGGTTTGGTAACAGGATTTTCTTGGAAAATGAACCTGGCAATTCAAATTCCGACAGAATTTAATCCAAGTGGTCTGGTGCTGATTGCAGAACCATTTTATATAGGTTTTTTTGCTCCCGAGAAATGCCGATTTCCCCACTTTGGTGGAGTTTTTTCGTAAACTCTGAGAGTTCTCTCACGCGAGCCTCAAATGCCAGACCAATTTTTTTATCTTCCAATGCAATATGAGAGAGTAACCAATTTCGGAGATCCTGCACCAAATGTAAACCTACTCGAGGATTTCCTAATTTGTACTCATCGTTACGCATCTTAATGAATTCGATAAACCGTTTGTGTTGGTTCATATGTTGCACAACATCAGTGTATCGAAAGTACCGCATAATTTTATCTTCTACACCAAAATGATCTTTTGTATATTCAATTGCTTCAGCAATTACCTTATGAAAGGTTTCACTGGATCCATCACCTAACTTCAGAGAATGATCAAGTTCTACAATCATCTTTAACAACCAAATGTGCTGCAAATCGATGATAGGAATTCCAGTCGATAAATTATATGTTTTCCATATATTTCGAATTTCTTGGATTGTATCAATAGATTGTTCCTGGAGAGTGATGTTGGTTGTATCAATCTGGATAATGTTTTGATAAATCAAAAGTTGCTCTTTCGAAATGGGATATTTTCCTGATTTCAAAATTTGATTACAATAGGATTTTAAATCGAGACCAGATGCTTTAAAAAAATCCGCATAATCTCTATCGTCATGTAAAATATGTTGGAATAACCATTTCTTTAGAATTTGCAAAATCCCGAGGGCAGCCATTTGGTTATTTTTTGCCTCATAGTATTTTTCCGTTAGTCGCTCAACAAACTTTCGATGACCAACGATATGTTCTTTATAATTCGGATAATTAAAATGCTCTAGGATATCTTCTTCTAATGCAAAGTGTTCTGCTACATAGTCGAGCGCCTTTCGGAAAGATGTATGAACATCTACATCCGAATCCGATTTTTCTGCTTCGACAATTTCTTCTTCTAATTCTAAGATGATGTGTACAAGCCAAACATGTTGCAAGTCTATGATGGGTATACCCAAGTGAAACGGTTCACTTAACCAAGTGATCCGAAGGGAATCTAGATGTGCAGAAGAATCCTTTTGCATGATTCCAGGAAAATGATCCCCCGTTTGTTGTCACGGAAATTGGGGAAATGGAGAATTGATATTTATCAGTGATTTAGAATCATACAAAATTAGAAATTCATTTGGGAGTTGAAATGGAAGAAAAAAGAAAGGATCTGATATTGAGAGGCAGTTAGAAACTCACTCCCGAGAGAACTCAAGGAGTGAGAGGATTTAAATTGTTTTTTTGTTTAACGATTCAATGAATTAAACAAAAAACTTTGTAGTTAGTTTCACCATAAGTCGCACAAAACCAGAATAAGGTGGGTACATCAATTTAGCAATCGATGCCTTTGGTGTTTGTAAAACGGATCTTTCATGAGAAAAAGTTTTGAAACCAAAAATTCCATGGTAACTTCCATGACCAGAGTGATTCACACCACCAAATGGCAAGTTCGGATTCACTAGATGTAAAATCACATCATTAATCACGGCACCACCAGAACTTGTTCTACGAAGAACATACTTGGACGTACTTCTTTTTTTCGTAAAGATATACAAAGCCAATGGTTTTGGTCTTTCGTTGATAATGTGAATGGCATCATCCAATGATTTGTAAGTCACGATGGGAAGAAGGGGTCCAAAAATTTCATCTTCCATAATTTTGGAATCCAATGGAACATTGGTAAGAATGGTTGGTGCTATGAAGTTGTCTGAACTTCTTACTTCACCACCGTAAGCAATATTTGCACCTTTCTTCACTGCATCTTCAATGTAAGAAGATACTCTTGCAAAATTCTTAGAATTCACGATCCGACAAAAGTCTGTACTTGCTGTGAAATTTTCTGGTTTGGATTTAAAAAAACTCTCAGTCGTTTCCTTGGCATATTTAACAAATTCTTCCACTTTTGTTTCGGGAATGAGTAAATAGTCAGGAGCCACACAAGTTTGACCTGCATTTAAAAACTTACCCCACATGATTCGTTCAGCGGCAACTTTCATATCAGCATCTTCTGCAATGATTGAAGGAGATTTTCCACCTAATTCAAGTGTTACGCTGGTGAGATTTTTTGCCGCAGCTGCCATCACGATCTTTCCAACTGGTGTAGAGCCAGTGAAAAAAATATGATCAAAAGGGACATCAAGTAGTGCGGTTGCCACACTCACATCTCCTTCGAACACTGCAACTTCGTCTTCCGTGAAAACTTCGTTTAACATCAAATTGATGACATTCGCAGTGTTTGGTGTAAATTCTGATGGCTTTAACATCACTGTGTTACCGGCTGCAATTGCCGCTGCAAGAGGCGCAATGGCTAAGTGAAACGGATAATTCCAAGGAGCAATGATGAGACACACACCTTTTGGTTCATACACGATCCGACTTGTTGCACCCAGAAGAGTAGGAGGAGTCATTACATTTTTAGGTCGCATCCAATGTTTGAGGTGTCGAACCGCATCATTGATTTCTGCAATCGTTGGCAAAATTTCAGTGATATCCACTTCTCCAGCAGATTTTCTGAAATCAGCGTGAAGTGCTTTTTGAATCTCTGTTTGGTATTTTAACACAGCATCTTTTAGTTTTTTTAGTTTGAGAATTCGTGTTTTGAAATTCGTCAAACGAAGTTCGAGAGCCTTTTTCTTTTGTGATTTAAAAATTCTATCGATGTCGCTTGGAGCAAAACTTTTGGTTTGGATAACGGCTGTGTTTGAAACAGTTGCCGAAGAAAGAGTAGCTTGGGTCATGGGAATCTCCGTATTACTGACTCTCGTTCAGTTAGAGAGGAAATTCAAGAACTTTTTCGGAATTCAGGGCGATTCTATGTCTTTTTTATGCCAAAAACCCTTTTCCAAATCCCGGTGGGGGTCCATTTTGAATGTACAACTTTGCTCGATCCAAATAGAGTAGAGCTGCCTTGTCGGAGGGATCAATCGACAACACTGATAAAAATCCGAGTTCCGCACCTTTAAAGTCCCCATCCCAAAACAAATTGACGCTCTCTTCAAATCGTTCCTTCGTTTGTATTTTTAAATGGAAAGACTCTTCTACACCATCTACTAATACTTGTGCAATTCCAATTAACTTTTGTTTAGCGGGAATTTTTATAAAATCTAACAACCTATGCGGATAAGAATCTGGTTCTTTTAACTCCAAAAGTGCGTCCAAACTCAAAATGATTTTGGCACCATACTTTTTCGTCATAGATTCCAAAGAATTGGCAACACCCATTGAGTCAGATAGTACGGCTGATTCTATTCTTTGTTCTTCACCAACGATTCCTAACATCAATTCACCAAAATGAATTCCAACTCCAATTTGAATTTCCCCAACACGATGGTGATGGCCTTCAGAATTCCACTTAGCAATTGTTTTGTGCATTTGAATGGCAGCAGACAATGCATCCTCTGGCTGTTTTTCAAACAGGGCAAAGATAGCATCACCTACATATTTTTCGATGAATCCATTGTGAGAACGAATGATCGGACCCACTTGCCGGAGATAATCGTTCAAAAATAAAAATGTTTCTTCTGGACTTAAGGTTTCAGAAATTGCAGTAAAATCTCGTATATCAGATGATAGAACCGACATTTGTTTTACAATAAAGTCACCACGTTTTACCTTTGAGTTGTTTTTATTGGAAAACAACTGAATGAGTCTTAATGGAACAAACTTTGAATAGATTTCGTTAGATGACTCAAGTCGATTGTTTACTTCAATCAGTTCCGTTGTCAAAGTGTCCATTGAAGAATAAAAACGAGCATTTCGTCTTGCAAGCAGTATACTTTGGAACAAAAAGAAAACAAAAAGGGAAAATGGCATAAGAGGCTGAGATTGAAACCAATAATTACCTGCCATTAAATCATGAGTGGAGCCTAACATCAATATGAGAGATCCATAAAATACCAAACTGCTATCTCTTTTCTTTTGTCTATAGAATCTAAGAATTACATAAAAGGAACAAATACTAAAGAACAGAATATAAATTTGTGAAACAATATTGGTGGTTGTAAATAATTTTGGATCCGTTAGTAATACAAATCCAGTATAAACTATACCAAAACTCCAACACGAAATCAACATCCAATTTGGTACTTCTGATTTTCCAGGGAACAAACTACGCAGATAACTTAAGAAAAAACAAACAAGAAGTGGCGCTGAGGCATAATCCAAAATTTGCATCCAATTCCATGAAAAATCAGGAAACGCATACACAATATAAAAGTTATCTAAAACAACTAACCTCAAGCCAGTGAACAAACAAAAGAGGGAAAAAAACAACGAACTCTTCTCTTCTCTGCGAAAGAAAAAAACGGTAAGTTGGTACAAGGCCATTGTGAGCATGGCTCCGAACACAAAAACTTCACCAGCAGAATAAACTAAGGATTGATTTTGAATGACTTCTTTCGTTCCAATTTCTATTGGTTTACGATACCCACCACGTGCATGGTGATAGTTGCTAACTACATAAATGATTTCTTGTTCGTATGATTCCGGTTGAAAGGATACATATTGGATTTGATACTTCGGTTTTGCTTGGGTTTCATCAGATCCTACGATCCCAGAACTTGCAATTTTTTGACGATTTACATACAACTCATATGAGCTCGTAGCTGGCTGCACGCGTAAGTAGTAACGTATGTTAGGGTCTGGTATTTTGACGACCAATCGAAAGCTAGCAAATCCATCTCCTCCCTCTCCTTCTGGTCGATTGGAATTCCAAGAGGAAGGAACCTTTACAAACTTTTTTTCGTTTTCGGCAATCTTTTGGAACAATGATTCCCCGTATAATTCGTTCCAATACATTTCCCACTCGCCATTGAGTGACATTTTCTTATGATTTTCAATATATACTTCAGGAATTTCTAAAAAACCTTTCTCCGCTTCTTTCGCCTTTGTTTCGTTACACGAAATTCCAAAAAAAAGAATGAATGCATACGCGATAACGGGAAGAAGAATTGGTTTTATTTTTCCCATGCAGAAACTCCATCCCAATCGTCGCCAACTCCAGCTGTTTGGTAGTATTCACATCTTTCGATATAAATTTGTGCAGCAATGTCTTCTGGATTGTTTTGATGCACGTCTCTAAATCCATTTAAGGCAGAAACAAAATCAGCACGTTCGTAATCAAAAATAGCAGCTTCAAATTGTTCTCGAAAGGCAATCTTCTGATCTGATATGGAATCAATGCCTGGAATCAAAACTTCTGCGATCATCACTGTTTCTTGTTTTCCTTTGACACGCACAAAGTCCAAAATTCGATATGGAATTGTATCCAAATCCTCGTGTAACATAAGAGAGGTTAAACTGACGAGAATTCTAGCATTGTATTTTTTAGTTAACCCTTGGATGCGACTTGCTAAGTTCACAGTATCAGAAATGACCGTAGACTCAAGTCTCTCTTCTTCCCCTAAAATTCCTAACATAGTATCGCCAGAATGAATTCCTATTCCCGCATGTAAGGGAAGGTATCCGAACCCACGCCGTCTTTCATTGTATCGTTCCAATTCCCATTGGATGTCTTCAGCGGCTTTGATTGAATTTTGAATTCCACCATCAAAAAGCGCCATAACGGCACTTCCAATGTATTTATCGATGAATCCATGATTCTTACGAACACACGGTCCAATCCGACCTAAATAGGAATTGGTGAATAAAATACGATTTTCGAGAGGAATTGAATAGATGATGTCCCAGTATTCCCAAATGTCGGCAAATAATACCGTCATTTCCCTTTCGCTACTGTCACCTAACTTAACTTCTTCGATACTTTCTTTTCCTAAATGAGTTAAAAAATCCCGGGGGATAAATTTTGAATAAAATCGATTTGTTAAAATAAATTGTTCGTTGATGGTTTCAAATTCTTCCTTGAGGAGAATTTTTTTCTGAAAGGTTCTTGCCGTACGAAGAGTTACAATAGTGGACTGAACTCCAAAAAATAAAAACACTGCGATTTGCGACAAGGAAGACTCCCCTTCTCCCGTATAAGCAAGAAACACATCGTATACAAAACCAAAAAATAAAATCAAATAACCCAAAAAGAAGATATGTGAATCAGGTAATCCTTTTGTGACCATTTGGTACAATCGAATTCCCAAAAAGACTGCATAAACAACACCTAACACCTGAAAGACAAACTCAAACTCGGTATAAAACTCAGGTTTAATGATCAGTCCATACACCAATACAAACTGTACAAAGGCACTAAAATAACGAATGAGCTTGGTTTCAATAAAGCGAGGGAATAGTCCATCAATAAACCACAAAAACAAAATTCCTAAAACAAAAACAGAAGCATATTCTACATAAATCACAAGTTCCCATGGAATGTTAGGAAACATTGCGTAGATAGTTTTACTTCCAACAAAAGGCAATCGAATCGCAAACACCAAACAAAAGAATCCAAAATAGAAAGCCTCTCTTTGTTTATTACGGTAGAAAAACAATATGAAGTGATATAAACCAAACATAAACAAAGCCCCCGTAAGAGTAATGTCCATAGTGCTTTCTGCTAAAATATAGTTTTGCACTGTCTCTGCTGTACCAAAAATTGGGGCGTTCGGCAAACCTCCTTCTTTATGATGGAAATTGCTGACTTCGATTTTGATTTGAATCTGATCTTTTGCTACAAAAGTAAAACTCTGACCTTGTGCACTTGGTATGGTTGTCTTTTTGTCTTTTCCTGGAAATCCAGAAAGCAACACTCGATTACCAGCCGTTATACGAAAACTAGTTCGTACCTCTGGTAAATAGAGCGAATAAATTTGTGATTCACTTGGAAGTAAAATATCAAGGAGATAAGTGCCGTACCCCTTGCCATCCTCAATGCCCGAACGAAGTGGTACATCGTTCCAAAGTGCCGGTACAGGAAGATAGGAATGACTCACATCTGTGGAAAATTCTCCCAACTCATGTGGGTAAAATTTCCAGTCGCCATGAAGAGAAATTGCCTTTCCCGTTTTCCAAGAGAACGTTCTAAGATCCAATTGCCCCAACTGGACTTCCATGAATGGAGTCACCAACTGGCAAGACATGGCAAAAAAAACGAGGCAAAGAGTGATTCGATTGAGAAGGGTCATCCCTATCCTTTAAAGACGGATTGGACGCTTATTTGGAAAGGAAGTTTTCAAAATGAAAAAAATAATATTTTTTGGTTTGTACGAAGTACTGAGTGAGCTATTATGTCTCCTAAATGGCACCTTCTTCCGGACCCAACAAAGCCGCTCTGGCGTACCAAATTTTAGGCCAATACTTGCCGGATGAAGTGTTCGCCCATCTCTCAGATGCAGAAATCGAATCTTTACTCCTCAAAGTGGAGAGGAATCCTTCTCCCACCAAAGGCCAAGAAAAAGATATTCTCTTGTCCTTTACGAATTTTCTGCAGAAGAAAGGAAAGATCTCTCAACCAGCGTATCAAAATCCAAAGTTACAACACAAGGTTCCGACAAAAATAGATCCAAATGATGGCAAGGAACTCCAAAGACCAGGCTTTGGGAGCACGGAACCTAAAGGAATCTTCGAAGACCCTCGAATGATCTCCCATCACCAAGCCCCTTTTCCGGAAACGAACGAATTATACTCACTCTTGGAACAAATCTTAAAAGAAGAATCGGAGAAAACAGGGCCTCTTTGGTCAGAACTACCGCAATTTTCCACAGAGATGCTCCGAAGCCTGACTCGAGATGAATCCTCAGAGGTGGTGGCACGTGTACTTAGTTTTTCAGACCCAGAAACGGCATCCGAGGTGCTCGCAGAATACCCAGAAACGCACCGGGAAGAAATCATTTTGGCACTTGCCGAGATCGATTACCACTCTGACAGAGAACGGGACCAACTCGAACGTTTCCTGCGCTTCAAAAAGGAACTCATTGAGAAAAAAATGCCAGTTTCCAAAATTCGAAGCCGGAAAGCCAAAACCGCGGGGGAAATTCTCACCAGGCTTCCTTTTTTGCCATCTCAAAATTTAATTGAACGAATTCAGAAAAAAAGCCCAGAATATGCCGAAACTATAGTAGAACACTACTTTCGTTTGGAAGACCTCCTTCATTTAGGAAGGACAAGTCTCACTCGATTTTTTTCTGAGATTCACCCGTTAGTCATTGCTTGTGCATTGAAGGGAGTGGAAACGGAATTTCGTGACCAAGTTTATTCCAATTTGGAATCATGGCTTGTGAAAGAAATAAAGATCGAATGGGATTCGTTAGGTCCTGTTTCTCTTGCAGAGATTGAAGAAGCTCAAAAAGGCATCTTAGATCGTTTACGAGAAGCAATGGATGAAGGCAAAGTGAAACTTTGGAGATTGAAGTAAGGATATGGCAAAACTAGTCTTTAAACCCATTCAAATTGCCGACTTACAAGAAGAAGTTGAAATCCAACTTCCTGATAAGTACAAAAAATTTCATAAAGCAGACGAACAAGAAGACTTCGAGATAGACCAAGAAGGGAATATCATCGAACAATACCAAGGACCATCGATTGAAGAGATCGAAGCAGAGCTCCAAAGGTATCGCCAAGAAACAGAAGAACAAGTCCGCCAATTATTAGAAGATGCTAAAAAACAAGCAAAAGCCATTGAAGAAGAAGGTAGAACCAAAGCCTTCCAAATGGTGCAAGACTCCAAAGAAAAAATCAAATTAGAAGAAGATTCTGGCCGAGCAAAAGCGGAACAAATCTTAGATCGTGCGAAGATGGAAGTTGAACGTATGATCAAAGAAGCCGAAATGAAACAGGCTGAGATTGAACACGAAGCGTATCAAAAAGGATATGATGCCGGTCGTGAAGTTGGATTCAAAAAAGGCCAGGGGGAAGTAAGACGACTCATTGACCGTTTGGGAACCATCATTGGTAAAGCAATCGACATTCGTGAAGAGATGATTGCAGCTTCCGAAAAACAAATGGTAGAGATGATTCTCGTCATCGCAAGAAAAGTCATCAAAGACGAAATCATTGAACGTAAAGAAATTGTACTCAATAACATTCGTGAGGCGATGAAACGAATCAAAGACCGTGACCGTATTGACATTCGTGTGAACTTCGCTGATTTAGAACTCACAACCGCCCACAAAGACGAACTCATCAAACTCATGGAATCACTGCGTAAAGTCAACATCTACGAAGACTCACGTGTTGACCGTGGCGGAGTCATCATCGAAACTGATGTGGGAGCAATCGACGCAAGGATCTCAACTCAGCTCAAAGAAATCGAAGAGGCAATTCGAAACGTAGAACCAATATGATTTCGAAAACCCGCATTTACCAATTCTTTTTCGGGTTCGCATTGTTTCTGTCTCCAACAATCGCAGGTTTGGTGGCAGAACCATGTGGAACGATGATCTCCTCTTTTGAAAAACCTGTCATATTAAAAACCGATTGGCTCTTTCGAAAAGGTGATAACTTAGATTGGCGAGATGAGACCGTCGAAGAAACATTTTGGGTCAAACGATCGGTTCCGGACTATGGAATTTCCAAAACGGAAAACTTAACTGGTTATCACTGGTATCGATGTTCTTTTTATCTGCCTGACAATTATACAACACCAGTAGAACCAATTGCGATCCAATTGGGACGAATTCGTGACATTGATGAATTCTATTTGAATGGAACTTTGATTGATAAAACGGGAAATGTTTTACCACGACTTGAAGTTGATTTTCAAAAAATTCGAATCTATTCTTTGCCAACTCACCTCTTAAAACCTGGTTTAAATGTAATGGCAATTCGGATTTATGCCGCTACCAATTTGAATGGTTTAAAAGAAGCACCCACAATTGGTAAAGAACGTATATTGCGTGAATCCGTTTTTTCAAAAGAACTTTTTGCCATGGTCTGCGGGTATGTTTTTATATTTATGGGAATCTACTTTTTAGTTGGTTCCATTGTACGAGGAAGGGCTGGCGAAAATTTCTTCTTTGCACTCTTTTCTATCTTCATGGGAATTTATGTTCTCATTCGTACGCAACACCGAGACATTTTATTTGAAAGTTTCACTTGGTCCTATGTTGCAGAACTATTAGTTCTCATATGTTTACCTGTATTTTTTATTAACTTCATGCATCAATATTTGAAGTTAAAACGAAATCTCGTGCTTCTTGTATATGAAGTATTTTTGTCGGTTTTATTTATCGTCACCTTATTCTTCCGAAATCCCAAAACATGGATTTTGGTAATTGCTTTGTTTAATTATGCATTACCGATTGCTATGGGTCTTGTGATTTATTTGTTTGTGAAAAACGGGAAAACAAATATCAAAAAAGTTAAATTTATTTTGATTGGAATCGCTTGTTTATTACCTACAATTTTAATCGATAGTTTATCTGCTTTAGAGATCATTTCTATGCCTGGAACATTGTATCTAGGTTTTTTGATTTTTCTTGTGATGATATCCATACAACTCTCGAATGATATTGTACTTGGTCTTGAGAATTTTATTGAACAAGAAAAAGACCTCATTCAAATGGAGAGAGTCAAAACAGGATTTTTAATTAATCTATCTTCCGAATTCAAGTCTGGAATGGAAAAAATTAAAACAGCGATTGATAATATCACCACGAGCAATGGTAAAACAATCGAAAAAGAACTCCCGAAACCAAAAGCTAAAAAGGCGGCAAAGAAAAAAAGGAACCTGACCGCCGTAAAACAAAGCGGAGATCCAATTAAACAAGCGGAAGATCACATATCTTACATGAGTTATATGGTAGAAGAAGCGATTCTACTCAAACGATTGGAAGAAAGAACTTATATACCGTTTTATGAAACTTTTTCCGTTGTTGAACTCATTAAAAATTGTGTCGCAAGTGTAGAAAACCACCTCGGCCAACATAGAAAAAATACGTTCATTGATGTCAAACCCAACGATTTAGATATTTATTTCCCTAAAGAACTATTATTTTGTATCTTAAGAAATCTTGTAGAAAACGCATACCAATACACGGATCCTAAAACAGACATTCATATTGAATTCTATAATCGAGATGGTTTTCATCAATTGGTTGTAATGGATGAGGGTATGGGTCTTAGTCAAATTGAAATGGAGACCATTTTTCAAAAATTTGTCAGAGGTTATCAGGACAAAAAAAGTGAAATCCCTGGTGCTGGAATTGGGTTAACATTGGTGGAAGCATCTGCTAACTTTTTATCAGGAACTGTTAGTTTAAAATCTAGCGAAGGAATGGGAGCCAAGTTCACGATACGTATCCCAGAAAAACCAAAAAAATGAAACTCTCACGCTTCTATCGCCTTTTCGTATTCCTATTCTTTTTTCTATCCATCAATTGTTCCAGAACGACAGATGAAAATACCATTGTATTGAAGTTAGATGGTGAAGATTGGGGTATCTATTTTAATGATAACGCCGACCTCTTAAACCCAGAATTCAATCCAAATAATTTAGACATTACTAATGTACCTAATAATTTTCGTAACTTAAATAAGTCCTATCGAGGATCCATTTGGATTCGCAAAAGTTTTGAAATCACAACGGAACAGCATCAAAAATCATTGGCTTTGCAATTGGGTAAAGTATACCAATCGGATGAAGTTTTTGTCAATGGTGTCTTAATTGGTAAAAACAATTCAGCATTTGGAAAAGATCCAGAAGAGTACGCTTTTGGAAGGCCTAGAATTTATCCGATCCCGCACGACTTATTGCTCGAGGGCGAAAATGTTTTAATTATCAAAATCGATTCTTCTCTTTCAACATCAGCCGGTATTATCACTGGACCTATTCGAATTGTGACGTATGAAGAAGCTCTTAATGGGAACTTATATGATTCGTTAGTTGAATTAATTTTTGTTGGATTTTATCTATTCATTGCTTTATTCTTCTTTATCAACTTCTTTAACCTACGAGATAAAAAAGAGTACTTGAGTTTCAGCGTGTTAGCGTTGATCTTTTCAGGATATGAACTTTGCAAAAATGAAGTTCGATTCTTGATATTCAATCATTTTGCAATATTAAAATTCATAGAATATTCCTTTTTACTGATACTTCCTTATGGCTTTATCAAATTCATCCAAGACTTTTTCGAATTAAAGCCATTTCGATATCAAAGAATTTATCTAATCTCTCAATTTCTCTTCATTACGTTATTTTTGATCATTCAAGATCCAGTGTTCTGGTATAATTTTATTGGATATTGGGATATCCACCTACTTGCTGTCATTGGTTATGCAATCTATGTGACTCTCATCAAGTTTCGGGAACAAAAACGTGGATCAGCAATCCATTTACTTGCACTCATATATTTACTCTATTCGATTCTAAAAGAAATATTAATCGAAAGAGGTTACTTAAATTCACCTTCTTCACTCGAAACTAGCTTTTTAGTCTATTTGATTTTGATGACTCTTGCACTTAGATTCCAGTTTTTAATGATGAAACGAAAACTTCAAAATCGATACGAGAGATTGAAGGAAGCAGATTCTCTTCGCGAAAAAATCTTCTTTTACATGGATGCGATGATTTCTGGACCGTTAAAATCAATGAAGGAAAAATTGGCGGCGTACCGAGAGTCGAACCAGAAATCAAAAGATAAAAACTTAGTCAAAGAAGTGATTGAAGTCCAAGAATCTATTGACAATGTGATGGATGATATCATTGAGCTCTCTAGATTAGAAGTTTTAAAAGAAGTACCTTTCAAAGAACAAGTCAATTTTATTTCCTTCATCAATGATGTAATCCCGGAGGATGATATTACTTATTCCATTAAGGTAAATCCT
This sequence comes from Leptospira sp. WS60.C2, assembly GCF_040833955.1. NCBI lineage: Bacteria > Pseudomonadati > Spirochaetota > Leptospiria > Leptospirales > Leptospiraceae > Leptospira > Leptospira milleri. Next base: position 2,927,108 of record NZ_CP162133.1, read on the forward strand.
GAAACAGAAATTTTTAACAGTTTAGATTTAATCAACTCTGTTGTTGTACGACTCGTCGATTTTCCTCCGTTCAAAGAGTTTAACCATAATGACTTAATTATCACTCAAGATTTAAAAGGAAATGTACATTTTCGATTCTTATTATTCCATAGCAACTCTAAAGTAGCCCAAAAACTTTTCAATGAACTGTCCGAAAATTATAACCAGCTAACTCCAATCAAAGTCAAGTGGGCAATCATTTTGGAAATTGTGCGCCTCTTAGGTGCAAAGATTGATTTTAAAATCATCAAGAAAAAATATTTAAAAATTGATTTAGGAATTGAGGCAATTGTACCTGTTTCTGAATTAAAACCAATTAAAGATTCCAATCACAACGAAAAAATAAATGTCAATTCGCAAAAACCTGAGAAAGAAGATTGGCGCGTAACATTAAAAAGAATTTGGAAATTCCTAAAAGAAACAGAAATAAAAATCCCCAATTTTAAAAGGAAAAAGTAGCATCTAATTTCTTTTTCATGATCATCCAACACATTACCAAATCAAGTCCAGAATCTTTATTAAAAGCATTTGCTGGATGTATGGAACTTACATTCGAAAAAGATGAATTTTTATTCCATGCTGGTGATCACGTTACCCACATGGATTTACTCGTCAATGGGGATCTCCAAGTGTTCAAATATGATGGAAACAGCAACGAAGTGACATTAACTTTTTTTAGACCTGTTTGTATTATTGCGGAATGGGCTGTGATCCAAGGGATTCCTTATCCAGCTTCTGCAAGATTTATAAAAAAAAGTACAATCTTAAGAATGCCTCTTTCAGAAGTTCAAAATCGATTGAATGCTAATATCGAACTTAACCACATTCTAATGCACTCTTTAATGAATAAAATTGATACTCTTAATTTAGCAATCAACCGTGGCCTTACCATGGATGCAATGCAACGAGTTGCTCATTTTTTATTTTACGGAACCCCTGATTCTCTATCCCTAAAACAAACCCAAATGGCCTCGTTACTATATTTAAGACCTGAAACTTTCTCAAGAATCCTAAAACAGCTGAAAGACCAAGGACTCGTTGATACACAGAAAGGTGAAATTACAATCTTGGATAAAGAAGGATTGTTAAAAATTTTAGTTTAATACTTGATATGTATCAATGCAATGTCAGGACTCTCTGATACTATCAAAGTATGAAGAATCCTTTTTTTGAATCCAGTTTTTGGAATACTGCATTTCGACCTTTTTTCTGGTTTGGATCTCTATATGGAATCCTCATTGTAGGATTATGGTTATTCGTACTTTCGAATATGATACCAAATCCGATTCAAATTAATTCCATTCATTGGCATTCTTATGAGATGGTGTTTGGGTTTACAAAAGCGATAGTAATGGGTTTTTTGTTTACCGCTGTTCAAAATTGGACCAATACAACCATTCTAAAAGGAAAATCTCTTTTTTATTTACTCACCTTTTGGTTGTTAGGTCGAATTTCATTCTACTCGTTTGGATTTTTGGGGTACATATCATTCGGATTTGATATATGTTCTGATCTTATGGTCATTTACCTGCTTATTCCAAAACTAATTGTCCCTGCACAAAAACACAATCGACCGATTCTCTATCATTATGCATGTTTCACGTTTTTTCACTTGATGAGTGCTCTATCCGCTTATTCAATTTTGAATCCTGAATTTACTTTACTTTTTATCCATTTGACCATTTATGTAGTTCTTTTTTTGATCCTCATCATTGGTGGACGTGTTGTTCCATTTTTTTCAGGTGTAGTCATCCAAGGTTATTCGTTCAAACGGATGGCAAAATTGGAATCTCTCCTCCTTTATTTACCGTTTTTGTTTTACTTTGTGAAACTTTTGCAAGGTTCTCTAGGAATCTCTCATTTGATTCCTTTGGACTCATTCTCAGGATTTCATCCATTGGGATTTACAATTTTTGGTTTTATATCCTTCCTTGTTATTTTTTCCTTATTCGTTTCCAATTCAATTCGTTATCTTTCTTGGAAACCATGGAAGTCGTATCAAAGACCGATCCTTTGGATTCTATACGTGGGTTATTTATGGGTTTGTATTGGATTTTTATTATATAGCCTATCGGAAATCAATTTATTTCCTGTTTCCTCTGCCATCCATAGTTTAACGGTAGGTGGAATTGGAGTATTTATCTATGGAATGATCACGAGAGTGAGTTTAGGACATACAGGTCGAACCATTGTTGCTTCGCCACTCACCGTTTTTGCTTATTTTTTACTTAACCTTTCTGTATTGGTTCGTGTGGTTTTGCCTTTGTTTCATCAATACAAGTATGCCTATTATCTTTCTGGAATCGGTTGGATTATCTGTTTTGTTCTATTTATAGTTCAGTATAGCAGGATACTCTTTTCGCCAAGGCCAGATGGGAAACCTTCCTAAATATAAAGAAACACTGAGATGACGGAGAATTTTATCCGTTTTTAACTTTTGATGGCTCTTCGGAAAAATTCCTGTAAGGAATCGAGGAGCCTCTCTGGATGAAATAACATTTGATAACTTGCATTTCGCATCATAGCAGGGATAGTTGGTTTTTCTTCCGTTCCAATCGCTAAAGTATATACCTGTACTCCATTTAACAAACATTCTCCGACGGCTTTATTGACATCCTCGATTCCGTACTTTCCTTCGTATTGGTCATAATCATTTGGTCTTGCATCCGTAATTAAAATAATCCATTTTTGTTTATAACCAGAATCTTTGAGGAGACTGTTTGTATGACGAAGAGAAGGGCCAACTCTTGTGTAACCGATGGGTGACAACGGTCCTAATCGATCGCGCACAACCATCCATGATTCGTTCATTTGTTTCAGGTGTATGAACTGGTTATGATTTCTAGTCCGAGAATAAAATCCAGCAATCCCAAAAGGAATCTTTAATTCCTCTAAACATTCGGAAAAAAGTAATAAACTTTCTCTCTCTACATCCAAAATTCTTTTCTCATGAATCCATGAGTCTGTTGACAAACTCAAATCCATTAAAAAATATAAAGCAATATCCGAAACATCCCGAATCGGATTCATGTAAATCGCTTCCGATGGACTTTTTTTGGCTTTTAAATCCGCATAACGATCTACAATTGCATCTAAATCGATATCGGCACCTGAAACTAAACGTCTTTTAATTCGTGTTTGGTTAAATAATGCTGTCATTTTTTTCTTTAACAACAACAGAGTTCGATGTTGTTTTTCTAAAACACTTATCGTATAGGAAGAATCCAATGATTTTGGGAATTCTTCGATCACGGAACAATAGTTTGATTTATATTGCTTCAGTTTGTAATTCCATTCTGGATACAAAAAAGGTTTTTCTTTGCTAGTATCTTCTAGAATTTCCAGTAAAGTACCTGCGCCAGACTCACTTGTTCTTGTGGTATGAACAGGATCTTCCGTACGAATGATATGTTTGAGGTTGAGTTCTTCCAGTGCTTCTTCCTCTTCCATATCTTCTTCACCATCAATATCCCTCCACTGTCCATCAAACTCTTCAACTGTTTCAATTTTCTCGAAATTATGACCAAGAGTATATTCCTCGATTTTTTTCTCATCCACCTCTAATAGTTCTGCGTCACTGGGATCTAACTTCTGTTTGGATTCCTTCGATTCTATTTTTGGTTTCTGTTTGTATGATACAAAATCTTTCCCCAATGGAATGTTCATTTTCGAATTGGATAGTGATCTGTTGGCATGATAGAAACTGGAAACGATGGTTTGGTATTGTTGTGGATCTTTTTTCCGCAGAGACAATCTTTCCTTTCTAATTTCTTTCCAATCGGAATAGGCACCAGGGTATCGTTTTAGAAACGATCGGAAGGATTGATAAAAAGAATCCTCCTCCAAGCCTTTTTGCCTCGGATTCCCATCTTTACCTCTTTGAAAGATTTCCTTATTTGAATCAGATCTTTCCAGATCAGCGTTAGTGGAAAATACAGAAACAAATTTTCGATCAAACAGACAAGACAAATAGGCAAGTAAAATCCTAACATGTATTTTTGTTTCTTTTTCAGAAAGATACCAATGGATTGTTTCTGGAAATTTTAAAAAATTTTGCCCGAGAGAAATTGTTTCACCACCATACACTATAGAGGTGGTCTCTTTTCGTAAGGTTTGTAGATAACGAATGATTTTGATTTCCTCTGTCTCTATTCGGTATGCAAAGTATGGATTTGGCGGAGTTAGTTTGGTTTTCAGTTTCTTCCAAAGTTTATGACCTTGGTAGAATATAAATTGGTCCCATTCCAAAATGAATTCCTAAAAAATTAAATCAAAACTATCTTGTAAGGCTGTCACTGTATCGTCATCGTCGGTTAACGGCAAAATAATAGCGGTTCGTCCTGCAAGTCGAGGAGGTAAGCCTTTGCCAATCAGTTTGGCACAAGAAACTAGCAAACGAGTGGATACTGTTTCGGCAAGTCCCAACTCCGGTTTTTTACGAACTAAGTGAGCAAACTGAACTAATTTTTTTGCAATCGAATCCGATATCCCTGTTTCCCCGACAATGATTTTCTCTTCGACAGAAGATTTTGGATATGGGAAATCCATACTTAAGAAACGTTGTTTGGTGGATGGCTTAAGTTCTTTAAATCCTTTTTGGTAACCAGGGTTATAAGAGGCTACCAGCAAAAAATTCAAATGAGCTATGATTTCTTCATTTTTTCTTTCAATGAATAATGTCCGTCTATGGTCTGTTAACGAGTGGATTGTTACAAGAGTATCTGGTCTTGCTTCTGCAATTTCATCCAAATAAACTATGGCTCCCTCTTTGACACCTGTTGTCAGAGGACCATCCATCCAAACAGTATCTGCACCTTTCACAATAAAACGTCCCACCAAATCAACCGAGGAAGTTTCATCATTGCATAAAATCGTAATGAGCTTTCGGCCCATTTGGTGTGCCATAAATTCTAAAAAGCGGGATTTTCCAGAGCCAGTTGGTCCTTTTAACAAAAGCGGTAGAGAATTCTCCGCCGCCATTTGAAAAATTTCCACTTCCTTACCGGTTGGTTCGTAATAGGGAATTTTTGTTGTTAACATAGATTAGTCTCGATCACTCGCATTTTTTCCAACGGCTTCATTAGAAGGAAGACCATGTCGAATGAAATCAATGATGAAATAGGTAATTCCAACCGTGAAGAGAGTAGCCGCAAGTAACATTCCGATAAAGTGGAAAACGATTTCTTTTTGTACGACAAGAAAGTCCATTCCCAATTTACGTTCCAGATACACTTGTGTGATCCCTGCTACGGCTAGAGCTCCCGTCATTCCCACCATTCCTATGTTCGATGCCCAGAATGCGAGATAACCCGACATTCCAGTAAAAAGTTTACGACCTGTCATGTTTGGCATAGCATAGGAAATTACAGCTAACACTAACATGGCGTAGGCTCCCCAGAAGGCAAGGTGTCCATGCATTGCTGTGATAAGAGTGCCATGTGTCCATTGGTTCACAGTAGGCCATGTGTGAGCAAAACCAAGAAATCCAGCGCCAATAAACGACATCATGGCACTACCAAGAGTCCAATAGAGTGCAATTTTGTTTGGATGGTCTTTTCCTTTTTTACGATACATATTAAGAGCCCAAATCGCCATTCCAAGGAAGGCAAGAGGTTCAAGAGCTGAAAAAACACCCCCAATCATAAGCCAATACTTAGGAGTTCCGATCCAATAATAGTGGTGACCTGTTCCTAATATCCCAGAAAGGAAAGTAAGACCAACAACCACATACAACCATTTTTCAATGACTTCCCTATCGACACCTGTTAATTTGATGAGTAAAAAGGCTAAGATACCACCCATGATGAGTTCCCAAACTCCTTCTACCCAAAGGTGAACGACCCACCAGCGGAAATAAGAATCCAAAGTTTGGTTATCAAAGTACAACATACCTGGTAAGTATAACAAGGCCGCACATAACAGACCAAAGAAGAGAACGAGTTGCGTTGTACTTCTTTTTTTGGCTTCCCAAATGGTCATGGCAATGTTGAAAAGAAACGTCAAAACATTCACCACCACGAGGTAATCCAGTGGCCTTGGAATTTCCAAAAACTTTCGACCTTCCCACCAATTAAAATGGAAACCAATAATGGCAACAACACCTACCACAACCCAAGAAATGAGTTGGATGTATGCAAGTTTGACACTGTACAATTCACGATCGGATTCTTCAGGAATGATGTAATAAGCAGCACCCATAAATCCAGTTAATAACCACACTACTAATAAATTGGTATGTGTCGCACGTGCTGTGTTAAATGGAATGTAATCATGTAATCCATCAAATCCAATACGAGCAAAACCCATGATAAATCCATAAACGATTTGTAACGATAAGAGTAACATACAAGTTGCAAAGAACCAATATGCGACCTTTTGTGATTGGAATCTCATTGTTTCTCCTTATTTTAATGCAGAAAGGTAAGTAACGATGTCTTTTCTTTCTGTATCATTTAACGGCAACTTAGGCATATTTGTTCCCGGTTTAATTGCTTGTGGATCAGTCAACCATCGATTCAAATAATCGGCGTCAAACTTAGATCCAACATGATCTAGTGCTGGTCCCACATTCCCACCTTTACCACCTACCGCGTGACAGGCGACACAGAGTTGCGAGAATTTTTCAGGTTGTGCGAGTTTGATAGCATTTGTTGCCGTTGTTAGTGGTGCTACTGCCGTTGCAATGGAATCAACTGGAATATTCGGTTTCGGAGGCCAACCGTTCGCATCGATTTTTCCTACCCAATCCAAAAAGGCGATGATTTGTCCTTTTTCTTCTTTGGTAAAATTGTATTTTACCATCTTACGTTCCCCAGGAAACATCGCTTGCGGATCATCTAAGAATACATCGATCCAACTAACACCTCTCCTTTCGACCACTTTGGTCAAATCAGGTGCATAGTATGCACCTTCCCCAAGTAAGGTATGACAACCCATACAATTGTTTTTTTCCCAAATCTCTTTCCCTTTTCGCACATCTTCTGTTAAGTTTTGCGCATTGGTACGGGCATCGTTTTGTCGCAAGGTATCAATTGTGAGGAACACAAAGATAGCACTGAACAAAAACGTTCCACCCAGAAAGAATGCCCTTGCTTGCGATTTTGAAAGCATCCTTACCTCCTTTTATCATTTTTACAAATGTAAGTGCAGATTGTACTTTTTGCATTGATCTAAATCAAGCCTTAATTCAATTTTTGTGTCAGAATATTCGAATGCAAGAATCAATCGTATTTTTCGAATGAATTAAAATCATTCAATTAAATCATATGATACAGAATGATGTTCTGTTTTTGAAATTGAAACTGTTTTCTTGACTTTTCATGGAATCTAGTTCAGAATTAGCGCTAAATGATTTGCTATTTATAGTATATTCAATTATTTTAATGAGTGATAGGAATGCTGGGGTTTTCATGAATGCAGAGAGTTTAGAAGAAGATGAATCGATTTGGTATCCTCCAGGAGGAATACTGATTTGGCTGATTGTTTTCGTGGAAGTGATTACCTTCTGTATGGGGATCGGCTCCTTAGTGTATGACAAAACCAAGAATCCAGAAGGATTTTTAGCCATGCAAAGTCTCCTTCATAGAGAATTTGCCTTCTGGAATACAATTTTTCTTTTAACGAGTGGATTTTTATTAGCGATCGGTGTTTCTCAGAAAGAGAATGAAAAAGAAACAAATTTCTTTTATAATATCATGGGTGCCATCGTGTTTGGATTTGGATTTTTAATTTTGAAAAGTATCGAGTTCCATGAGAAATGGACTTTAGGGTTTACCTTAGATACAAGTGTCTTCTTTAGTTATTACTGGTTACTCACTGGATTTCATTACTTACACGTAGCAATAGGAATCATCATATTACTCATTATGATTTTAAATCGAAAAACCATTTCCCTTGTGAACCTGGAAGCAGGTGGGATTTTTTGGCATATGTGTGATCTCATCTGGCTCATATTATACCCAGCGTTGTATCTAATCCGATAAGAGGTCGTATGTTACGAATTATTTTTACGTATATAATTTTATTACTGATCGTTTATCTTTCGTTTTATGGTATGGGATCGTTTGTTCCAGGAAATTGGAATTTGATCCTTATGAGTGCCCTCAAATTCTTGTTGATTGCTTTTGTATTTATGAATTTACAAAGGGCACATTTATTTTGGAAATTGACTTTCTCAGTGCTGATCTTAGTCTATTCGTTTGGGATCTATTACTTGACTTAGAAGTCGTTAGAAATGATCCCAAATCGGAAAGGAATGTACTTTTTGTGGTAGGTTCCCAGGTCGGTTTAAGATGACCACATCCAGTCCTGCCCCACTCGCCGCCTCTGCCTCTTCTACTATGTCAGTAAAAAATCGAATCTCATCGGGAGATACGCCAAGCGTATTTGCAATCTTCAAATAACTTTCTTTTTCCCGTTTCCCACCCACAGCCGTATCAAAATAAGTCGTAAAGTACTCCCGAAGATCACCTAAAGCGGAATATTGATAGATCAAAATTTGAGCTTCCACGGATCCTGAAGAGTAAACATGATTTTGTATTCCTTCCTGGATTGCTTTTTTAAGAAAGACTGGGACGTCTCCATAGACCGTACTTTTTATCTCTCCCGACTCATATCCCTTCTTCCAAATCTTTCCTTGTATTTCCTTTAATGGTCCAAACTTACGATCCTTTTCGATGAGGAATTCAAAATAAAAAGAAAGTAAATCTTTCGGTAATTCCTTCGGCATTTCATTTGGCGAAAGTTTCGCTTTTACTGGATCCAATGCTAATTTCTGCATTAACGAAGGATCATTTGCAGATACATCTTTCTGGTATTCTCCGAGAATTTCCTTCCATTTCTCTTCTGAGAAGTGATAGTTTTTTAAGAAGGTATGAATTCGTTCTTTCGCATACGGAAAAAGTATTTCGTGGACAAAAGCAATTGGTGCCGTTGTCCCTTCGATATCGAGTAAATTATGTTTGATCGTCATTATATCTCTGTTTATTCAATTCTGATTGGTGATCCACTTACGAAGCATTTTGTTTCAAAAGGAGATGCATTGCTTTTTCATCTTTTTCATAATTAAACAAAACCAAGAACCATGCTAATGCACATGGAATCCAAAATAAGATTGAAATGGAAAGTGCAAGTCCTCTATCAGGAGTTAGTCCTAAGATCACAGCCGACATCACAGGACCGAGTCCCTTTCCTAGATCATCCGTTAGGTTATAAATGGAAAAAATTGCACTTCTAGATTTTGGCTCATTCACATTGAGTAAAACGGCTCTTACATTGGGCCCTGTAATCGAAATCATGATCCCAGTTAGAATATTGAGACCAATAAAAAGTCCCATGTGAGGAACAATATCAAACGAGTAGAGTAAAAGGATGGCCGGAAACACTCCAAAAAACGTAGTCCCCATACATAGGATCGGTTGGTAAATCTTTTTGATATTGTATAAAATCTGACCGAGAATCCCACCAAAGAAAGTTCCAACAAAAATTCCAATGGCCGCAAAGGTAATCATACCTGCCGATACTTCTTTCGTTAGGTGGTAAGTGTGTTCATAATAATCAGCCAAATACACAAAAAATACACCCCACGGAATACACCCTGGTAGACCTTGCAAAAAAGCACCTAAGTTGGTTTTGTTTTCAAATAACAATTTAAAATCTTTTAGTGTGATTTTATGAGAAAGTTCATCGACACCAACTTCTTCGGCACCACCCCGTTTAGGCTCTTTACAGAAAAATAGATATACAGCAACAAACACAAAAGAAGGTGCTGACATATAAATAAACGAAGCTCTCCATCCATTGATCGGATCAGCTCCACCCAATATTCCACCTAACAACTGCCCTACACCCACACCGAGTCCCATCGCCAAAGACACATACCCTGTTGCAATGGCTCTAGATTGGCTGGAAAAATAATCTCCAATTAAACTAAAAAGGAGAGGAAAAATTCCACCTAAACCAAATCCACACAAAGTTCTTAAAATCAAGAACTGATCGAAATTTTGTGCATAGGCAGTCAAAAAACAGGGAATTTCACCTAACAAAACTGTAGCGATTAACAAATGTTTACGGGAGAACGCTTGAGAAAGATATCCCATAGAAAGAGAAACGAGTCCACCCAAGATAAAAAACAAAACAGGAATGATCCCACCAAATTTCCAATCTACCTCGTTTGGATCAGTAATTCCTAAAGAAGCTCCAATGTTTTTCATATTCGGGGCAATTAGGTTTTGATCACCAAACAAAAAGAATGCCATACCTAAAATCATCCAGAAGGCTAAGATCCCTCTAGGGCCATGGTTCACAAGTTCCGCAAGACCAAAAAACCGAAGATAGGTGGTTTCTTGTTTTGATTTTTTTTGGTTCATAAAGTGTTTTTCCTTTCTGTTTGTTTACGATAGACAAAAATAAAAGAGAGAGTAAAAAGAAGTCCCAAAAATCCAATCACAGCAAAAAGAGATAAATCCCAGCTGGTTAAAATGGAACCGTTCCATATTTCAGGATTCGGAGAATTGGCCATCGTAGGAAGTGCTTTACCACCTTTAAATCGAAACTCTACTAAAGTTCCAAATTCTAAAGCATTTAATACATAAGCACTAAGACCTTTTGGTACATCCTTCTCCAGCTTCACTACAGGCGTTCTCTCGCTTGTTTCCACTACCATATCTTGTGGTTTTACAAAGATTGGATATTTTCCATTTTCAGATTCGATTAACATTTGTTCGCTAAAAGAATCTTCTGTGTTTGGAATGAGGTATGAAACTTGGAGTTCCGAACTCCCAGGTAAAACGGCACGGTCTAAAATTCTTCCCCCATTTGGTCCCTCAGGAACACCAAGTGGGATTGCCATTTTACTTCCTGGTTGTTGGAGTTGCGCCATAATTTCTGTGGCTTCTTTAGCAACGGAATACTCCAAAGCACCTGCCTTCGGATCATAAGACTTTGGTGGGTTACTCACATTATCGATTAAAAAAAGTTTAAATACACGTAGCCCCTTTTTCTCTCGCATAACCTGCATTAAACTCTTTATGGATACCTGTTTGCGATTTGCCCCCGTGTCAAAAACGGTTACTTCCTGAGGAGAAGTACGAAACTTAGTTGTAGGCGGGATCATTTTATTATAATTTACGCCTTGGTACTGGACTTGCAAAAGGATCGGTGCTCCTTCTGGTAAATCCATTTCAGGAAATCGAAATTTGCCATTTTGAGGACCTATTTCGGAAAGAGGAACCATGGCACCTTGTAATGCCATCATTCGAATGGAGTCTGCTTTTCCTAAACCACGTGTGGTACCATTTTGAATGGTTCCAAAGATGGAAATTTTTTCCGCATAACTTGCGCTTGAGAGGAAAAGAAGAGTCAAAAATAGAAAAGAATTGCTACGAAACATTTTGATACTTTTTCTCCTTCTCATGCTTCCAATCCAAGTGAAAAAACGAAAGTTTTTAAAAATTTAGAGGCGACAAGAGAGGGTACTGGACATAATGCTTTAGATAGGAAAGGAAAACCTGGCTACATGAAGCAATTGAGCGAAATCGTTCACAATTCCTCAAAAGATGAGAGGGATATACTACTGGAGTATCAAAATATTGACGTTTCCAAATTGGAGACTCTTGATGTTTTAGGAATCCCGATAGACAATGTCACAACAGATGAAGCAATAGCCAAACTCTTTCGCGTGCTAGAAAAAAAAGAAGGCATGCACCATGTATTATTTTTAGATCCCATCAAACTCATGAGAATGCGTCCGAAAAAACCTCTTCACCGTATCGCTGAAAAGGCTGGTACCATTTTAGTGGAAGGTGCTGGTATTGGATGGATGACCAAAGGACGATTGAAAGAACGAGTGACACCAATCGCTGTGATGATGGATCTCATTCGTCTGGCAGAACTGAAAGAGTTCACTGCCTTTATCTTTGGTGCAAAAGACGAAATCGTAGAACGAATTTATTTTAATCTTACAAGACATTTTCCCAAAGTTCGTATTGTTGGAAGACATGCAGGACATTTGGATCGCCAACGTGAAATGCGAGTGAAAGAGGCAATTCGAAAAACAGGACCAGACATTATCTTTCTAGCAATGGATTTCCCTGAACAGGAAATTTGGATTGAGAACAACACTGGTTATTTTGGAAAAGCGGTTGTGATTGGTGTCGGTGGCGCCTTAGACATGTTATCTGGTGCAGACAAAAAAGCACCAGAATGGTTCAAGGAAAGAGGTCTCATTTGGTTATGGAGAATCATCGCAAGACCTTACAGAATCCGAAGAATGTGGGAAACTTTTTACTTTATCCTTCTTGGAATTCGAGAACGTTTCCGTAAAAAATAAACCTTATTTTTTGATTTGAGCCAGGCGATCTAGGGTTGGAGCAAGCCAGTCTTCCAAGAGTGGCTCTCTGTCAAGTTTTGCCCTAGCAAACACCAAATCTTTATTAGAATTTGCAATTTCACTTACAGAACCAATCTTCCGTGCTGTTTCCATTGCTTTCCAATAGTATTTCAATGCATTGATGGTATCTTGTTTTTTCTCATACACCGCACCGATGTTATTGTAAAGCGCTGTCAGTGTTTCATACACTTCTCGATGATCTGAATTTTCTGTATCAATTCGACCTAAGCTTTGTTCTTTCAGTTCATAATCATCTTTTAACTTGAGATAGTTGCCAAGTGCTGCATTGTACTGTCTTGTATAATAAAATGCATTTCCTTTGCCAAAGAGTAAAGTTGAATTATTATAAATGTCCTCTTCGGGAAGTTCTGCCCAATAATCTAAACTTTGTGCAAAATCTCCATGGTTGTAATCAATCCAACCTAAATAATAATAACATTCTCTGACAATTTTTGGATCTTTTGAAATGTCGCGATCAAGAGCCGCAAGGAAAGACTCACGTGCCATAAAGAGACCATTTCGTCTTTCTTTTTCTTCATACGATAAGGTGCCAATGCTACGCTCTGGATAAATCTTTTTACCAGGAAATTCTCGTATATTATCTGTTTTGTTAATCCCTGCAGCTTCCAAAAATTGGATTTTACCTAAGTTAAACGAAATTCTACCTGGGCTTCCTTCCAGTAAGGTTTCATCTTCGTCTCTTTCACCCAATCGATCACGGTAGTTTTGATAACGGTTGTCTGCTTCTGAGAGAAGTTTCACCGCTTCATCATAATTTTCTGTTTGGATGTAATACTCTGCCATGAGTAAGACTGCCAAATAGTGTCTGATGTCATACGTGGATGCAAGTTCCAGTTGTTTTAGTGCACGAGCCGCTTCTTCTTTTTTAAAATAAAAACGAGCTCTTTGGTAGTATCCTTCTGCAAACTTGGATCCACCATCTTTACCATAGGCAATATTCAACAAGTATTCGACGTTATCATCAATTTCCATACCAGTTACCTGGTCTTCTGGATTGATGTTGTATTTGATTCTAACTTCTTCTGAATCCAAATCAATATAAAAGGAAGCAAGTTTTGCCAAAACAAAAAGGGAAAGTTCATCCTCAATGTTTAGTGCATTCCGAACTTGTCTATGATGGTTCAACACGTACTGTGGATTCTTATCACGTTTCCACATTTCAATGTAAGTGGATAAAATTCCACCATGCCCAATTGGATTTTTAGGATACTTCTCGATGATATCGTTATAGTATTTAACCGCTGTCCCAAACTCTTGTTTGTTGTAGAAAATTTTGGCAATTCCAGCAATGGCATCTACATTGTCAGGATCTCCACCATCCGTAAACACACGTTTGAAGTATTCAATGGCCAGATGGTCATTTTTATATTTTTTTCGATTACTGCCAGGTGGGACTTCAATAAAGTCCTTTCTGTGGAACGAATGAAAAGTTCCTAAAGCAATGTAAGTATCAACATCATGTACATTGTATTTGAGTCGAGACGCAATGTAAGCACCAGCTTTTAACACTTTTCTTGGAACTTTATCTTGTGAAGTTAGATAGAAAGCGAGCTCAGGAAGTGGTCTTCTCCCAGCTGTTTCAACACCAGCGTCGTTCCATTCTGTTTTTTTCGCAAAACTGATATTGGGAACCTCTTTCCGATTTTCCCAAGCACGTTTGTGTTCCCTGTCTTCAGGTTCATAACCAAAATCAGGTTCTACTTTTCCAAAACATTTTTCAAATGCACGTTCATACAAACCAGCTTTGGTGTAGGCAATACAATATTTGTTCAAAAACTCTAAGTTATGCGGGAAAATCTCTTCCCCTTTGATAAAATAATTTTCTGCATCAGCGAGTAGTTTTTTCTTTTCGAGAGCATCCGTTTCGTAACTGTATTCCTCGATTCTTTCCAGACCAAGTGCATACTGTGCCTTTGCCCGATATGGAACGATCACATACTTCCATAGCGAAACAAGCCCAAACACTAAAAAGATGGCAGCGGCAGATGATAAAATAGTTCGTCTGATTAACTCGCGTTTACGAGCGGCACCTTCTTTGGTGTAAGCGTCTTTACTTGCAATGATGGGAACGCCATCTGCTGAAAAACGTCCAGTCGAATCACTGAGTTCAACACGTTCTCCAAGAAGACCACTTAAGAAACTGGCAATGTCTTCTGGTTTTTGTTGCGCTTTGATGAGTTCGATGATTTCTTTTTGGTTTCGAACTGGAATGCGTTGGTTGACAATCGTATCAATGATTGTCCTTCGTAGTTTAGGTGGATAACGAAGTAATTCCGATTGGATAACAGCAAGTTCTTCATCGGTTAGGTTGGCTTCTAAGGATTCATCTGGTTCATCCTCTTTGCCAAGAGACATGAGATCTTCTTCTAATCCGCCAGGACCTTCATCGTTTCCGCCAAAGTCATCCATTGCGGAGACTGGCATATCATCAATCGAAGGTGCTAGGTCATCGAAGGAAGGTGCCGCTAAATCATCATCAAGGCTCGGTGGTTCCATACCGACACCCAAGTCACCGAATGGATCATCAAATCCACCACCCATGTCGGCTGGTTCTGGTTCGCTCGCAGAACTCGCAGGAGAATCCATACTAGCAAATGGATCATCACCAAAACCAGAATCTGCTTCCGAAGTTGTTGGACTTGATCCCATATCAGCAAACGGATCATCACCAAACGAAGTATCCTCACTTGGCGCGCCTTGAGAAAGGTCACCAAACGGATCGTCGGCGCTTCCGACATTTTGGGTCGGCGTCTCTAGACTGGCAAATGGATCATCGCCGAAACCAGAATCTGCTTCTGTGGTAGCTGGGCCTCCACCCATATCAGCAAACGGATCATCACCTGAAGTTGTTTCTGCACCCGTGCCAAAATCAAAATCATCAGCACCGCCTTGCGGTTCTTCTGTGCCAGAATCAAATCCAGCAAACAAATCTTCGTCGGTCGTTTTGGGAGTAAAATCATCATCTCCGCCCAGATTGGCAAACGGGTCATCACCAATGGTCGGAGCTTTTGTTTCTTCGATGGGTGCTTCATCAATCGCATCTAAGTTGGCAAACGGATCGTCCGAGGCACCACCAGGAGAGTCTAGATTGGCAAATGGATCGGCTTCCTCTGCTTCTGGAGTTTGCGTTGAGGAGAACGGGTCATCGGCTCCTCCCAGATCATCCCCAGGAGAATCCATCCCCAAATCATCAAAATCAGAAGTTTCGGATGGAGTTTGTTCCCTCGGTTTTGGGGTATCTTCCCCTAATAGTTCATCTAAATCAATTCCATCATCTTCTTCCGGTTGGTTACTTGAAAGTTTGGGCGGGCCAAAATCATCCTCATCATCAAGGCCAACAAATGGATCCGAAGCATCACCGGTAGCAGTGTCTCCTGTGCCAAAATCATTGGGGATCGTATCATTCGGTTCTTCGGAAGTTTCCGGTTCTTCTGATCCAGAAAATGGGTTGGTATAGCCGAGTTTCTCACGGAGGACCTTCGCCATCGGATTGAGCTCTTCCGAGGACATAGGATTTTTATTGAGAGCCGAAAACATCGTCTCGATTTGTTTGATTTCTTCCGGACTCAATTTGTCTATCGGCTCAGCCATGCGAGGGTCTATTCCTAATGAATTATCGGCCCCTTCTAAAAATGACAGAATATTTTTTTTATTATGTCAGATGGTTCCAATCAAAAAAAACCTTTCACTCTCTTTTTTCAATCCTGCCGAAAATAAAGACAAAGGACTTTAGAGACGATCGCACTATGTTGAAATCCAAATTCATCCGAATTGCCCTCATTTTACTCTTTTTGACAGGTATTGGTATTTTTGCCGACGACGGGATGGATTGGATTGGGAGTTTTTCCTCGGGAGAACTCGAAATGTCAGACGAAACCGAAGATCAGGACACCGTGTATTACCTTTGGCAATTAGAAAGTCTAAAAAAGAATATTGCTCCGCGTTACATTCGTTATCTTGATGTTGAATCCTATGTTTCAAGTGGGAACCTTTTACACCGAGGGATTTTGTTTACCTACAATGGACTGCGGGACGAGTCCGTAGAAATCTGCGGGAGTTTCAACAATTGGGAATGTGCTGAGATGAAGCGTAACCAATACGGAATTTATTATACAGTGATCGAACCCGACCAAATCAAAGACAATTACGAAGAAGATCCGGTTTATGAGTATAAATTTCGTGTAAATGGACTTTTGACATATGATCCAGAAAACTTTGATAAGGTGGAAGATGGGTCTGGTTCTTATTATTCACGATTTATCTTGGATTCCAAAGATACCGACCGCCAAACCAAAACGATGGTATTAGAAGACTCTGCTAACGAAGAACGAGATCTACGCACAGTCAAATTTCAAATTTATTTACCGAATGCAGAAGTGGTGCGAGTGGTTGGAAATTTTAACGACTGGAACCCAGAACATGATTTTTTGAAAAAAGATCGTAAAGGTGTATTCACACTCGAGAAAAAACTTCTACCCGGTGAGTACCATTATCAATTCATCGTGGATGGGGAAACCATGCTCGATACATACAATCCCATCACCAATATCAAAGTAGATACCAATGAATCGGTTTCTTCCCTTCTCGTTCCAGAAAGAAATTATGCGCTAGAACGTAAGATGTGATGATTTGATAATAAATCTAAATTTCAGAGATTTATCTAACCTACCTGAATAGGAAAAAAACGTCTAAATGTTTGTAAGTTGCCCCATTACTGTTCTAAGGTTGCGGTCATCGATCCTTTGGATGAACTCATACGAGGATCAGGACCATAACCTAAGATACGTTCATGCACGAACTCTGCGTGTTCCAATTCTCCAGAAAAGACGATTGTTTTTTTGCGGGTGTCCACTTCCACAGCGTGTTGGAAAGCTTTTTCCCAAGTCATTTGGCAGACGTCCATAAGCATCTCAATGACATATTCATAGGTGTGATGGTCATCATCCCACAAAACGACTTTCCAAGGTCCGTCATTTTTGCGGGGTTTGATTTCTACTTCTTCTAATACAGATGGTTGGGAAGCTCCGGAACCGGTCATCACCGAAGCCTATTCCCTATTTTTTCTTTTTGGAAATGGCAAGTTCCGCATGAGACACGACATCTTTTGCGCGGAGACCAAAATAATCGAGGAGTCCACTCCATGTTCCTGATTTTCCAAAACTATCCTTCATTCCCAATTTGATCACAGGAACGGGGTATTCTTCAGATAATAACTCAGAAACAGCAGATCCAAGACCACCAATCACATTGTGTTCTTCACAAGTGACAACAGCACCACATTCTTTTGCTTTGGCGATGATGGCTTCTTTGTCCAAAGGTTTGATTGTCGCCATATTGAGGAGAGAGGCACTGATTCCTTTTTCTTTCAATAGTCCAACCGCGGTCATGGCTTCGTTCACCATGACACCATTGGCAATGATACAAACATCTTTTCCTTCCGAGATCACTTCTGCTTTCCCAATTTGGAATTTATAGTTTTCTCGTTCGATCACAGGGATTGCAGGTCGACCCACTCTTACATAGACAGGTCCTTGGTAATCGGCAATGGCATGGATGACTTGTTTGGTCTCGTTAAAATCAGATGGGCAAATCACAGTCATTTCAGGAATGACACGCATGATGGCAAAATCTTCGATACATTGGTGAGACGCACCGTCTTCTCCCACTGTGATCCCACCATGAGAAGCAACTAATTTTACATTTAACTTTGGATAAACGACACTATTTCGAACCACTTCCCAAGCTCTACCAGATAAAAACATGGCAAAACTAGAAGCAAAAGGCACAAACCCAGAAAGGGCAAGCCCCGCCGCATGACCAACTAAGTTTTGTTCAGCGACACCCACGTTAAAAAAACGCTCAGGGTATTTTTTCTTAAAATCGGCCGTTTTTGTGGAACCAGAAAGGTCAGCGTCCAAAACGACCACATCTTGTCTGGATGCACCTAACTCAACTAAGGCTTCGCCGTATGCATCTCTTGTTGCTTTTTTGTCCGCTGTTGATTGGCTAGGTGCTCCCATTCTTTATCCTTTCTTTAAAGCATCTGCTTTATCAGTTTTTTCCCAAGTGAATGTACTTCCAGTTCTACCGAAGTGACCGTAAGCAGCAGTTTCTTGGTATTTTCTACCTTTTCCAAGAAGATCTAAACTTTCTACAATACCCTTTGGAGTGAGTTTAAAGTTTGCAAGTACACGTTTTGCAATTTCCTCATCAGAAATGGTTCCTGTTCCAAATGTATCCACAAGTACAGACACTGGTTGTGCCACACCAATCGCATATGCCAACTGCACTTCACATTTGTGAGCAAGACCAGCTGCCACTACGTTTTTCGCAATGTAACGACCCATGTATGCCGCAGAACGGTCAACTTTGGATGGATCCTTTCCAGAGAAAGCCCCACCACCGTGTCGACCCATTCCACCATACGTGTCTACAATGATCTTACGACCAGTCAGACCAGTATCACCGTGTGGACCACCGATTTCGAATTTACCAGTTGGGTTGATGAAATAACGAGTGTTCACAAGAAGTTCTTTCGGTATCATTTTTTTGATACATTCTTCAATGACAGCTTCTTCGATTTGTTTGTGAGTCACACCTGGTTTGTGTTGTGTGGAAATGACCACTGTATCAACACGTTTTGGTTTTCCGTCTTCGTATTGAATTGTGACTTGTGACTTTGCATCAGGACGAAGCCAGTCAATTTTATTTGTGTGGCGAAGTTCTGATAAATGTTCGAGAAGTTTGTGGGAGTAATAAAGCGGAGCAGGCATAAACTCTGGAGTTTCTGCAATCGCAAAACCAAACATCAATCCTTGGTCACCAGCACCTTGTTCTGTATGAAGACCTTCTCCTTCGTTTACCCCTTGGGCGATGTCGGGAGACTGCGCGTGCACGTGAGAAGCAACGACTGCAAAATCTGCATCAAAATACATATTGATATCGTTGTATCCGATTTTACGGATCACATCACGAGCGATCTCTTGTGTGTCCACTTTGCCTTTGCTTGTGATTTCTCCAGCTATGACGACTAGGTTTGTGGTCACAAGAGTTTCACAAGCAACACGGGATTTTGGATCTTGGGCTAAATACGCATCGAGAATGGCATCAGAAATTTGATCACAGACTTTGTCTGGGTGTCCTTCGGATACGGACTCGGAAGTGAAAATGTAGTTTTTTAGAGAAGACATATTTTTTACCTTACTTGGTTAAAGTTTCGTTTTTAGGTGGTACGTCAATAGAATTGTCAGGAAAGAGTCCTCGAACATACGATTCCAAAGCCTCTGCATTCGCATTCATCGCCGTTTCCAGTTGTTTTGCATAGGCATCAATTTCGCTTTCGGTGAGACCCTTGGGAACAAAGAACGGATCCCCATACTGAATGAAAAGCCTGGCACCAAATTTTGGAAAAAAATGACGGTCCCAACTTTTAAAAACATACGCTCTGTCATAACAAGAATGCAGATACAAAATGGGAAAACCTGTGAGAGAGGCTGTCACAATCACACCCGGTTTCACTTCTCTTCTTGGCCCTTTTGGTCCATCCACCGTAAAAATAGGAACTGCACCCTGTTTCATTTCTTTCAAAATATTACGAAAGGCTCCTGTCCCTCCACGAGTGGAAGATCCTCGAACGGATCGTAACCCAGAGCGAGCGAAGGTTTGGTGGATGATCTCACCATCTTTGGATTGAGAAACAAGTGCGACCATATCCGCTTTTTTCTTTCGTTTTAAGTATTCCGTGGCATGCCTATAGAGGGAAAGAGTTGTCTCGTGGAAAACCGCGATGATGTAGTTACCACCCTGTTCGATCACGTTTTGAGAGGCATTTGGTATGATGAACGTTTGGTTACGAACAAACAAATACCAAACTCTTACAATGAAATGAATCAAATAACTAAAGAAGATGTATTTGGTTTTGGAATACGGTTTTTGTTTGTTGTCTGGTATCAAAAGGAATGGTCCTTTCCGATTTCCCAAAGGATATCATTTTCATAAATTTTAACCGTGGGACCCTCACCACTCGCAGGTTTGTCTTTTAGAAACGAATGGATCATCGATTTTGCTACGAATTCGGCAGGGATTGGTTTGTATTTTTTGAGACCAAGGAGACCGAACGGAATGAGGTGGCCCATGATCTCGCCTAATTTTTCACCGATTCGTAACTCTTCTCGCTCTCCAAGAAGTAAAGACGGGCGAAAGATTCCCAGGAACGGAAACTGAAGTGCAGAGAGTTCTTTTTCCAACTCTCCTTTGACTCGGTTGTAAAAAATGGACGAGTTAGAGTCAGAACCCATCGCTGTGATCACGTAAAAACCCGGGATCTTTTTTTCCTTCGCTTGTTTTGCCGCAAGTAAGGGATACTCAAAATCAATATCTTTAAATTTTTCCTGACTCCCGGCTTTGCCAATCGTCGTTCCCAAACAACAGAACACAGCATCGATTCCATCGGGAACACTCACCTTCCCTGACTGAAAGTCTTCCCAAGTAACCTTTACCACTTCAATCGGAAGATTGGGTTTGGATGAGGTTTCAAAATGGCGAGCCCAAACAATCACTTTTTTGATTTGTGGATAGAAGAGAAGAGAGAGTAACACTTGTTTGCCGACAAGACCTGTCCCACCCAATAGTAGTATTTTCATTTGATCTCCAAACTTCTTGCAAGCATTGAATCGGTTAAATTGATTCTTTCTAAAAATTGAATTCCAGCGATGTGATAAATAACATTTTTAATTTTGGAAGTTTGAGCCCACATAATGGTTCCCTCAAAAAACAAACGTTTGGTGCCTTTTGCCCAGACGATACTTCCTAAAACTTGGGCTTCGATCTCATCCCCAAGCAAATCATCTTCCCCTAAAAAACATAGACCTTCTTCGGAAATATTTCCCAATTTGCCAAATAAAGTGATTCCTTCAAGATCCAAATGGACTTCGAATTCGGAAAAATCACCAGGGGAAATTCTTGGAAGCCTACGTTCACTTTCCATAGCAACAAGTTACATGGAATCCTATAATTGGAAACGAAAAAAGCAAATCAGAATTGAAAGTAGATGAAAGGAACAGAATTTTCTGGTGTAGCTAAATTTAAGACAAGAAATAGAATCGGATACATGGCAAATTCAAAACTAGCGGGAATCCGTTTCCCTTTTCCCTTTTCAAAAAGAAAATAACCCACTAAATGGCCTATAAAAAGAAAACCGATGATCCAGAGAAAATCTTTCCACATGTAGGGTCGTAAATTTCCTCCCTGAAAAAGGAAAATCCCTTTGAGATGGATCCAAGCATTTTCCCAAGTGTGCGATCGGAAAAAAACAGCTCCCAAAAAGAAAATCGAATTGTTCAGTAAATTTTGAATGATCCAGAGAGGAATGCGAACTAAATGGGAAGAACGAAATGAAGATTCTTTTTTCTCAGGAAACCACTCCTTCCAAATCTCTTCCAATACGTAAAAAAAGCCATTCAAGGAACCCCAAAACACAAAAGTCCATTGGGCACCATGCCATACACCACTTACAAACATGGTAAACCACAAATTGAACTTTCGGCGAACAGAAGTCACACGACTTCCACCCATTGGAATATAAATATAATCTCGTAACCAAGAATTGAGTGTCATGTGCCATCGCCTCCAGAAACCAGAGACAGATGTAGCAATGAAGGGAAGATTAAAATTGGTCGGAAGTTTATAACCAAGTAACATGGCACTTCCAATGGCCATATCAGAATAACCACTAAAATCCAAATACACCTGGATCCCACCGAGAGCGGCCGCAATGAGAAGGGCGTAGGCATGATGTTCGCCAGGATTTGCATAAATGGTGTCAATCGTTGGTGCCACCATATCTGACAAAACTGCCTTCTTAAAATAACCTAACATAAAAAAGCGAATTGCAACTCGAAACTCAATGTCTTCCAAACGTTTTGGACTGTACAATTGGGGCATAAAGGTTCGAGCGGTGACAATAGGACCTGCTACAAGTTGCGGGAAAAAACTGACAAAGAGTGCAAACCGAATGAAATCGGTCTCTGCTGGAATTTCTTTTCTGTACACATCGATGGTGTAGGATAAAGATTGAAAGGTGAAAAACGAAATCCCCGCCGGCAAAATAATTTTGAGAACCGGCAAAAACTCTTCACCTAACAAACCACCTGTGACAGAGTTTATGGAAGTCACAACAAAATTATAATATTTGAAAAAACCTAAAATAAAAACTAAGTTTGTAATCAAACTAAACAGCAATAAATAATAACGAACCTTCTCTCTTGTCTCACTTGAAAGTTTTAGTCCCACATAAAAATCAATCGCGGTAGATAATAAAATCAATGCCCCAAAACGATAGTCCCAAGACATGTAGAAAAAATAACTACTCACAAGTAGGAAAACATGCAAGATCCGAGTTTCTTTAGATTGATTCGAAATGATGGATGGGAATAAATACCAGACGGTAAAAAAAACAAATAAAAAGAAGACAAAGTATTCAAAATCGGAAAAGATCAATGGTTTTGCCTTCTTTTCAGACCAGAATCATCGAAAAAATACCACTGTCAATCATTTCGACTTGCAGAACTTCTTCATTTCACTTATGATTGGTCACTAGTTTTCAGCTAAAACTATACAGAGGTAGAAAATGAAAAAAATACTAAAAACAACTCTTATCGGGTTATTGTCCTTCGGTCTTCTTTCCAATTGTTTTGGAAAATTTGGTCTTACAAAAGCCATTTACTCTTTCAATGGAAGCATTCAAATCGGGACTGGAAAAGTAGCCGGTTTTTTTCGATCCTTACTCATGCTTTTTCCAATTTCCATCGCGTACTACGTTGGAGGTATTTTAGATGTTCTCATTTTCAACTTAATTGAATTCTGGACTGACAGAAACCCAATCGCTATGGCTGAATATGATTTCGATGGAAAACTAGTAAAAGAATACACTGAGAATGGACAAACCATCACTCTCACTTACACAGAATGGGGAAAAGTATTACGTATGGATGCACCTACTGCGAAAGGTGTTGAGTCCGTTTACTTCTTAAAAGACAAACCTGAAAAAGCATACCGTCTCATCAATGGAAAGTATGTGGAAATCCAACAAGTGAGTGGACCCATCCTTCCTCCTATGAGTGCAAAACACATCTAAGACCTTCCATTGCCCCTAATTTTAGGGGCAATCTTCTGCCGATACTAATCTTATGAAACCTGCCCTTTTTCTTGTTTTCCTATTGCTCTTCATTTTGGGGTGCCAAACACCACAACAGGTGATGATTCCCACCTTTCCTTCCCAATCCGAGCAAATCAATTTGAATCGAATCAAAATGATTACCAAACAAGAGGCAAATCCCACACAAGATACCAACACAAAAAAACCTTTGAACCAAGAGCCCGGTGTCAGTGTTGAATTCTCAGAAACAAAAATTCCATTCATCCAGTTGGATTTATTCTTTGAAGATGCAGGGATCAGCATCATTGAAGAAATCATCGCAGGAACGATCATTGATCACCACATTGTTGCCCTGAACCAAAAGGGAGAAATCATTGCAAAACAACCAGTTAACTTCCAAGCCTATGAAATTTTAGAAACCAAAACGGAAGTAATGCGAAACAAAGTGATCGTGGGTGAATCCAAAAAACCTGTCAAAGTGAATAGCACCACTCCTGAAACAAGAGTGAGTCGAGAAGCCATCGAAAGACAATATTCCGATCGCGATTCTGTTCCGCAAGTTCTTGAAATTTTTGAAGGGAAAGTGCCAAACCCAGGGGAATACATCAGCATTTACCTTGAGCTCACTTACGTCCATCCACACTTGGAACCAAATTGTGAATCCTACGGTGGAAACTGTAATGCCGCCAAACAAAAGTTTTTTGAAGATGTAACCATTCGAAACCGAAGAGAACTAGATATCTTAAGAAATCGTTATGTCAATGGAGAAATAGCTCCCTTCCCAACTCTCACAAAAGAAGAACAAATCGAATTCAAAACGAATATCAAATCTAAAATTGAAATTACGAACGGTACGTTTGGGCCAAAACATGGGTTCACAAAATTCTTCTTTCGGGAATGGAATTTGGTCTCTTCCCCAAGGTACTTTAGAATCCTTTCCGTTGGTAAAAATGGAAAACAAACTGCTTTGGAAGACGACAAACGTTTGGAAGAAGGAAAAGAAAATGCAGGATCCGAAAAGGATGACAACCATTCCATCTTTGATTCTCCCACTCACACAAAACACAAAAAGAGAACCATCACAACTCCATAAGTTTTACGATTACGGGTGAAGGCTAACCAACACCCGCACCTATCTTACGCGACTTTTTCCTCTTTTTTTCGCATGCTATCGAAGCGTACAGTGCTTGCCGTCACTTTTACTTTGGATTTGTTTTCACCATCGGGTGTTTTCCATCGGTTCTGTTTTAAATTGCCCATGACAGTGACCTTACTCCCTTTCTTTAAATACTCTACACAGTTTTCTCCTAATTTTTCCCAAGCTTCTACATCAAAAAAAGACACGTCGTCCTTTTCTTTTGCGTCGGGGTTGTTTTGTGAGTGATTGACAGCAACAGTAAATGAAGCAACTGTCTTTCCCCCCGTAATGGTTTTCTCTTCTGGATCTGAAGTTAAATTCCCATCCAAAATGATATACGATAGATTTTTCATTTAAGTATCCCTACTACAGTTTTTGTGGCCACATACCCTTAGGTGGAAAACTAAAGTGATGGTCAAAAAAAAATAGGAAATTGTTGAAGTTTCTAAATAGAAAAAAACCTAGATTTGGATGGACAATTCCTTAGTTTAGAGTTTGAATTTATATGTGGGACTTCCTGATTCCGAAATATTGCAGTTATTAACCTCGATTAGTCGTGAATTGGTATGTTTGCACGAAAGTGATGGAACGTATCTCTATGTCAGTCCCAATGCCAAATCGATCATTGGTTATGAACCAGAAGAACTGCTTGGGAAAAATCCATATGATTTTTTTCATCCAGATGATAGACGTTTGATTTTTGAAAGGTCACACCAACCCATTTTAAAAGGGGAGGAAAAAATCAATCCAACGTTTCGCTTCCAACATAAAAACGGGTCCTATCTTTGGTTACAATCTGACAATCGACTCATTGTCCACCCTACTTCTGGTAAAAACTACATTCACACTTCTTCCCGCGATATTTCTGAAAAAATAGAATCAGAAGCAAATCTTGCACTCTCGGAACGAAAATTTAAAACCTTATTTCGTGATTCACCCATTGGACTTGTGCTTACAAGTAAACAAGGTTTTATCGATGAAGTAAACGAATCATTTGCAAAATTTTTAGGATATGAGATTTTTGAACTTCTCGGAAAACATTTTTCAGACATCAGTTCCGAAGGAGAGCTAGAAGAAAATCTTAGATACAGAGACTCTGTTCAAAAGGGCATGATTGATCATTATGCCATCGAAAAACAATATATCCACAAAGCAGGTCATTTGGTTTGGGCGTATGTCACAGTCACAGTGTTACGCGATGATTCAGGTCATCCGATTTACTATTTAGCGCAAATCATCGATATCGATGAGAGAAAAAAAACAGAAAGACTGCTTTTAGAAAACAACGAACACTTAAAGGCCACTAAAAATTCTCTTCTCATCCAAAACAAACAACTTCAATCCTACAACCAAATCATCTCACATCATCTTCGCGCGCCAGTTAGCAACCTTCGCAGTTTAATTGATTTGTTAAAGCTCACAAAATCAGAAGAAGAGAGAATCGAACTTCAAAATCATTTGGAAGCGGTAACGGAAAGTTTAGAGACAACACTTTCGGAACTCATCACGACATTAAAAATCCAAAGTTTGGAACATTACCATCCCGAATGGATTTCGATACGAGACACGTTTGCAAAAGTAGAGAAACTCATGGAAGGAGAACTTCTGAAAAAAAAGGTCCAGATCGAACTGAATGTAATAGATAAGGAAACAGTTTATGTTTCCAAAGACTATTTAGAAACGATCTTTTTGCAGCTTCTTAGCAATTCGTTACTTTTTTCCGAACCGTCTCGAACGTTACGAATCGTAATCGAATCCTTTTCGATAGGAAATGAGACCACAATTTCCTTTTCGGACAATGGAACCGGGATCGATTTATCGCGATACGGGGACCAAATTTTTCAGATGAAAAAGACTTTTCATCGTCAGATGAGTGGAAAGGGTCTTGGTTTGTTTTTGATGAAATACACAATGGAATCATTGGGCGGGCGAGTGGAAGTCAAATCGAAACCAGGGGAAGGAGCCACCTTCTTTCTGTACTTTCCTAACCAGGGTAACAATCTATGACCCCTAGAATTTGCATCATTGATGATGATAAAATCTACCAATTCACGACGAAAAAAATCATCTCGAATGCAGGAATTACGGGAGAGGTTTTGGTATTTTCCGATGCCGAAAATGCACTGTTTTTTTTCCAAGAGCAGTCCCAAAACGTTTCCAAACTTCCAGACATCATCTTTTTGGATATCAACATGCCCTTTATGGATGGATGGCAATTTCTAGAAGCAATCGAGCCCATCCACAAACAATTTCCCAAACCAATTCAGATTTATTTGGTGAGTTCTTCCGTTGATGAAGCGGATACAGAAAGGGCCGCGAAAATTCCTTATGTCTCTGGTTACATTTTTAAACCGTTCACCAAAGAAAAACTATTAGATTCTTTGGCTCATTTGCAATCTTAGCTTGTCAATATCCTGAGTGGAACCTAGATATGGAGGCACAAATGACGAATCAAATCTTGCATTGGATCGAAACAAATCCTATCTCTGCCACTGGACTTGGAATCTTTCTATTTTTTCTTCTCGTTTTCCTTCGAGACATCACGCAAAAAAAACACACCATTCAGAGAAATTTTCCCATCGTCGGAAGGCTTCGTTATTTTTTAGAAATGATCGGACCCGAACTCAGACAATACTGGGTTGCTAACGACAAAGAAGAAAGGCCCTTTGATCGAACGGAACGAAGCTGGATCTATGCTACTGCCAAAGGACAAAACAATAATTTTGGTTTTGGAACCACAGAAATCCAATACGAACCTGGATATCCCATCATCAAACATAGAGCATTTCCATTTCCGGAATCAAAAGCATACATTCATAACGGCGATCCAAGTTGTATCCCTTGTCTGAAAGTGATAGGCCCTCATCGAAAATTTCCCTATCGTCCCTATTCTATCATCAATATCTCAGCGATGTCCTTTGGCTCACTTGGAAAAAATGCAGTGCTTGCCTTAAACAAAGGTGCACGAGACTCAGGTGCCTACCATAACACTGGTGAGGGGGGGCTCAGTCACTACCATATGGAAGGTGCTGATATCGTTTGGCAAATTGGGACAGGTTATTTTGGTGCGAGAGACCATTCAGGAAAATTCAACATCGATGTGTTAAAAGAAAAAGTTGGGAAAAACGCCTGTGTCAAAATGATTGAGATCAAACTCTCTCAGGGCGCCAAACCTGGTAAAGGTGGAATTTTACCCGCAAAAAAAGTAAACGCCGAGATTGCAGCGATTCGACACGTGGAACCAGGAAAGGATTGTATATCACCGAACGCCCACAGTGAATTTACGAATGTCAAAGAACTCGTATCTTTCATTGAAAGAATCGCGGAAGCAACTGGTTTACCAGTTGGGATCAAAAGTGCAGTCGGTGAAATCGAATTTTGGCAAGAGTTAGCAGAGGAAATGAAACGGACCTCCCATGGACCAGACTTTATCACAATCGATGGAGGGGAAGGTGGAACAGGTGCTGCACCACTTACCTATGCCGACCATGTTTCCCTTCCATTTAAAATTGGATTCCAAAGAGTGTACACTTTGTTCCAAAAAGAAGGTTTATCTGAAAAGATTGTTTGGATTGGATCTGGTAAATTAGGTTTTCCAGACCGTGCTGTTGTTGCAATTGCCATGGGTTGTGATTTGATCAACATAGCACGAGAGGCGATGTTATCGATCGGATGCATTCAAGCACAAAAATGCCACACTGACCACTGCCCTGCAGGGGTTGCCACTCAGAATTGGTGGTTACAAAGAGGTGTGGATCCAACGCTAAAAGGCAAACGAGCGGCAAAATACATCCAAGGATTTCGAAAGGAACTCCTTAGTTTGGCACATTCTTGCGGGTATGAACACCCAGGTCAGTTCACAGGCCAAGACATTGAAATCAGCATGGGAATGAACCGATACCAACCATTAGAAGGTTTGTTAGGTTATAAACGTGATGTTGTAAATTTTACAAAACTTCAGGACTATACAGTTTTTCCAAAACGACAAGCCTAAATGAAAAAACTCATTTTATTCTCTTTTTTATTTCTCATTAGTTGTTTATCCGAAGAAAGGAATACAATCAAAGAAGCAAAAAATGGAATGATTGATTTAACCAATCATTCCTTCCAATCAGAGCCATATGTTGCTCTTTTTGGAGAGTGGAAATTTTATTGGAATACTGCTCCTACAAACATCAAGGAAACTGAAACCGATTTACTTTATCAACTTCCCAATCACTGGAATGGATTCCCAATGGAATACGGAAAACTTCCTGGGTTTGGACACGCGAGTTTTCGTTTGCATATCACCTTACCAGATGACTTGCAAGAAACAATGGCATTAACGGTGCATGAACAAGACACTTCTTATGCGATCTACATTGATGGAAAATACTATGGTGGTTCAGGGATTCCTTCCAATCATACAAACGAATTTGTACCGATGGTCAAATCCACAATCGTTGTTTTACCTAAAAGTAAAAACATAACCATTGATCTTTATGTTGCTAACTATGTGCACAGAAAAGGTGGGATTTGGAATGATATCATATTATCTTCTTACACAAAAGCAGAAAGTCGACTCACCAAACATAAGATTAATGAAACAATTTTATGCGCTATTTTTGCCTTCGTGGGAATTTTCTTTTTGGTTATGTACTTTTACAACCGAGATGGAAGGCAAACGCTTGGTATCTTTTTATTTTCTCTTGCGGTTTTGTTTAGAACCATGTCTACGGGAGAAAGAATTATATTAGAATTTATCAATATGCCCTATTGGCTCCTGCTTCGTATCGAGTATGTTTCTTGGTATTGGTCAGCACCCCTACTCTATCACTATTTTTACACCATATTCCCCAATGATTTTTCTAAAAAAGTCGGGGACTCTTTTTATCTACTCTCTGGTTTGTTGACTTTAGGTCTTCTCTTACCGCCTGTTTATTTTACTGAGACCGCGTCCATATACCCGATCGCATTTGTATTAAATGGATTATTAATCTTATTCTATCTTTTTCGAGCCTTTCAAAGAAGTAGAATGGAAGCAAAACCTTTGTTAGCCGGCATTGCGCTAATCTTAGTCGGAGCAACAAACGACGTATTACACGCAGAAGCAGTGATCCACACAACATACATTGCTCCCTCTACTGTTGTGATCTTTGTTTTTTTACAGGTTTTTACCTTTGGTAGAATCGTCAGACAAAACATTCTCAAAACTCTTGCCTTTGCAGAAGAACAAAAACAATTCAGCAATTCATTCAGCCGCTTTGTCCCGACGGAATTTTTATATCATTTGGGCAAAGACGATATTCGGCAAGTGGATCTAGGAGACCAAGTACAGAAAAGAATGACTGTACTGTTTGCCGACATTCGATCGTTTACAGAATTTTCGGAAACTCTCACTCCCAAAGAAAACTTTGATTTTTTAAATAGTTACTTACAACGGGTGGGTCCGATCATCCGTCACAATAATGGTTTTATCGATAAATTCATCGGTGATGCTGTCATGGCTCTATTTCCATATAACATAAATGATGCGGTAAAAGCTGCGGTGGAAATGCAGGAGGCAATTCGAATTTACAACGGACATCGTGCCAATTGTGGTTACATTCCAATTGAAGTTGGAATTGGTATCCATACAGGTAACCTGACATTAGGAATTTTAGGGGAACACAAACGCATGGAAGGAACAGTGATTTCAGATGCGGTTAACTTGGCATCAAGGATTGAAGGAATCACCAAACTATTCTCTTCCCGAATTGTCATCAGTGCAGAAACGTTTATTGAAGCGTCTGACAGTTTAGGATTTCATTATCGATTGCTCGACCGTGTATCAATCAAAGGGAAAGCAGAATCCGTATTTGTTGTCGAAGTATTAGATGGATATGAACCAGAAAAAGCAAATCGACTCATCGCCTCCAATGATGAATATACGCTTGCTTTGGATGCATATAGAAGAGAAGATTTTGAGGAAGCGATGATGGCTTTCTCTGCATTGTTGGACAAAAATCCAGATGATTCCGTAACAAGTTTGTTTTTAGAACGATGCAAAGAAGCACTCGATCGATCGAAATTAGAATCTGGCACGAGTTAACTTAGGAGACCTTTTGTTTGCTTCCATTTATATCCAATTCCCAAAATGATTCCCAAAACAAATACACAAATGGTTAACATTGGTTCTGCATAACAAAAAGCACCAAAAGCAAACATTCCCAAAAGAATTGTAAGGACAGGTAATAGCGGATAAACAGGAGCTTTGTATGGTCGATCTAAATTTGGTTCCTTTTTTCTTAAGACAATGTAGGAAATCAAACACAATAAATACATTCCACAAGCACCTAATGCGGAGATCGTGATGAGTTCTGCCGTATCCAAAAATACCATACAAAATATCCCAAGGACTCCACCTGTAATCACTGCATTTTGCGGAACAACAGAACCTTTTGTCAGCTTAGACAAATAGTGTGGTAAATAGCCTTCTTTACTCATCGCATATAATAGACGTGAGTTTCCTAAGATGATGCCAAATAGAGAAGCAACGAGTCCAAACAATCCAATAAATGTAAAAAGAATCGGCCAAAGGGATTCGGTTCCATACATCGAATGTAAAACATAAGATAATGGATATTCAATAGTGGCAATTTCTTTTGGATTCACCGCAGAGGCTGTGGTAACGTAAATCATTCCCGCCAAACAAAGTAATGTGAAAATTCCTGCGATGTAACCTTTAGGAATGTCTTTTTCTGGATTTTTGACCTCTTCTGCTGCTAAGGCAACACCTTCCACTGCTAAAAAAAACCATATCGCAAATGGAATCGATGTAAAAATGGACAAAAAGGAAACCGACTCCAAACCGGCATAGTTTGGAATATCATGGAATGAAATTTTTGGAAACAAAAGTGATAGATAAAGAAGTAATCCAATTACAGCGATAATAGTAACAAACAATTCAAATCGTGCTGTTTGTTTGATTCCCGTTAAATTGATGAGAAGTAACAACAAAAACATGCCTATACCGGCATAAAACGAAGGAATGATGGGAAACAAAAAATGAATGTATCCGCCAAGGGCAGAAGCGATTGCAGGAGGAGCGAGTA
The DNA here is from genome assembly GCF_040833955.1 of Leptospira sp. WS60.C2. Classification (NCBI taxonomy): domain Bacteria; kingdom Pseudomonadati; phylum Spirochaetota; class Leptospiria; order Leptospirales; family Leptospiraceae; genus Leptospira; species Leptospira milleri. Next base: position 2,958,922 of record NZ_CP162133.1, read on the forward strand.
AAAACTCAACTAACACAAGATAACCGGTAAAAAAACCAAAAGAATCACCGAGGGCTCGTTTTGCATAAGTGGAGGGACCACCAGCCTGAGGAATGCTTGCAGCAAGTTCCGTAAAACATAAGGCAAACAGAACATAAAAAAGAGCAATCCAAAGGATGGCGAAGCCAAACTCCCAAAAGTTAGCATTGGCCCATCCAAAATTCCATCCAAAATAATCCCCGGAAATCACTAGACCAACAGCCATACCCCATAAGTGAACCGAATGAAGGACTTTATGCAATTTTGGGTGATCGTTCATTTTTATTGCCTCGTTTGAATCTAGAAGAAATCAACAACTACATACAATTTCTATCATTTATGTCTGCTTATTTTTTTCTAAGAGAGATTCCTTGAATGAAACAATGGTTCGATGAAGAAATGTGTGACGCTTTTGACACGTTATTTCGGAAATAGATCAAATTTCTTAATTGCATTCGAGAAACATTCTAATAAACTTAGGACAAATCCTGGATTTTTTGGGTATTCATTTCATGCGAAACGGCAAACTAACATTACTTATTCTCGTTTATTTTCTTCTTCTCCCTCTTCAGGCAGTACAAACCATTCTTTTAAAAGAAGGTAAGTCCATCAAAGGCATTGTGACGAACCAAAACGTAGATAGTGTCGAAATCGACACTCAAAATGGAAAACATATGGTGATTTCCAAAAAGTCTGTTTTAAAAATCATCTACAAAGATTTAGCGGAAGCAGAAGAAGAGAGAATTAGAAAAGAAGAAGAAGAAAAACGAAAACAAGAAAAAGAAAAAGTCATCGCCGCCAAACAAGAAGAAATTCGAAAACGAAAAGAAGCACTGGCAGAAAAAGAATCGGAAAACCGAGTGAAACCTGAAGGTGGATCTACAGTGACACATAGTCTTCGTGATTCGTTTGTCTTAACTTCCGTCACAGACAGCAATATGATTACCCTGGCACCCACAACGGCAAAATGCCAACCATTCCAACAATACCCAGAATACTTTTGGTTATTTGGTGGTCTTCGTTTTAAAGAACCAGATTGGAGTGTATTGTTGCCAAAAGACAACCGACCTGTGCGCATCCGCCAAACATCCACCTGGAAAGATTTGGCGATCACTCTCCTTGGTGGATTTGCCATCACCATCACAAGAAAAACCATCATCGTTGATGTCTGCGAGGGGAATGGATATCGTATGGTCTCTGATTCCGAAATCAATCGAATCCGAGAAGAAGCAGTCGAACAAATTAAAACCGAACAAGAGTTAAAAGAAGCACAAGAAAAATTTGAATTGGAACAATTGGAAAAAGATCTAGAATCTTTGAAAAAGAAGAAATAAGAGATAAGTATGAAGAAGAGATTGATTGGAAAACTAAAATCAGAACAGATTCAAAAGAAATCTTTTTTATTGTCCAAATTCACAAAAGGAATTTGTATTCTTTTGTTTCCTTTGCTTAGTTTCCAAAACTGTTTTTTCAATCCCATTGTGGCTTCTTTTCTAAATTCCAACACGGAAGAAAAACAAGGTGCAGGATTTTTGGAAGGTGGACTCTTACTTGGTCTCTCTGGCATTGGTTCATCTATTTCCCTCACGGGAGTGATTCGGAATGGTCTAGGCGAAGCCCAAACGAACAAAGTATGGACGGTTGTCTCTTCCGATTCCAATAGTGCAGAACTTGGCCTAACAACTTCTGGAACAACAGACAATACAGGTCGATTTTTCATCATCGTAGGCACAGGTGCCACCACCATCAAAGTGACTGATTTGGGGGAAGACTTAGTCACCTTCACCTTGCAAGTTGGTACGTTTGGAATGTTTCAAGCTACCAATGTAGATCCACCAGAATACGAAATTGGTAGCCTCATTCCCTATGACCCTTCCAACAAACCAGTGTTTTTCGAATTGGTCAGCACTACACCAGAGAATAATTCGACGACGTATGGTTCAGGTCCTAATTTGGTTCTGACTTTTTCTGATCCACTAACAGTCTGGGAATTCAGCCAACTTTTAACTATCGTAAATAATAATGTCATTGTATCCCCATCTACTTTAACATTTGGCTCTACTTCGATTGATTCTAATGTAATGACAATTATGACGAATATTTCTGCTTTCGATACTTGGTATACCATACAAATTGGACCAGGGATTACTTCGGCGACAGGAATACCTGTAACACCTACATCTTTTCGTTTTTTCTCTCAAGAATTCCCCCCATAATCATCCATTTTATTATTTCCAAAATTAAGATAATATGCGTTTTATAGGATATACTTTGTTTTCTTGATTGATACGAGAACAACAGACCACCAAAGGAGAGAAACCATGAACCAGCTGAAAAGATCTTTGATGGCAATTGTTTTCCTTTTGAGTCTATCCAACTGCTACTTCAATCCGCTTGTGAATTCGGTCCTTAGCCCTCAAGAAGTAGAAGAGAACAATTCACTCCTTGGACTCTTAGGTCTTTCCGGACAATCCTTACTCATCACAGGTCAAATTAGAGAGCCAAATGGTGTGGCGGGCGTGGGACTTGTTTTAGTTCCTGGCAAATCGTTTGCCCCCCAATCCAAATCGACAAGCTCTGGTTATGTGACCGATAACGGGGGAAGATTTTATATCCCATTCCAAACAGGATCCATTCCATTTACTGTGAACAAAAATGGATCTTATTTATTCGAATTTTCTCTAGTAGTTCTAGGCCCTCAAAGCATCGGTTTCACAACGTACGGTATGCCTCCTGGTACGGAAATTCTAGGACTCGGGACGGTTGGTCCAAATGAGCAAGGAAACTTTTTTGAATTGGTTCAAGCCTATTTTATCAATGGATCCCAGCTGTCATTACACCAAACAAATTTTGGAATTACACCATCAACGATCTATTTAGAATTTAACGAGCCACCTGCATCGGTAGAAACAGATATAATTACTTGGATGCAAAACTACGTTGTGTTTACACCAGCTCCTATAGCTGGATATACGACTGTGACTGTTTCAGGAAATCAAATCATAATGAGTGGATGTGAACAGCTAACATCAAATACTCAACATACGATTGATTTTACTTCAAATATAAAGTCTGCAACGGGTAAATCACTTAGTCCAACGAAATACAGCTTTTACTTTTCGCTGTAATTACTTACATAATTCACATCCATTTGAATATGTGCTGGATATTTGAAAAATAAACTTTGATTTTAATCACTCTAGATTACTCAATTACTATTGAGCAATGCACAATATGACGAATAGATGATCAACTTTTTCATTCTAGATCGTCTTGTTTACAACTCATACTTGACAAACGAACAAAACTCATCTAAATTCTTCAGATCGTGATGCAGTCCCTAGTTACTTCCACCCAACAGCTACCTTCCGTAAAAAAAAGAAACAAATCCAGTTTCCCATTTCGTTTGCAATCCATCGCACTGTTCGCCCTATTTGTGATTCTTTTCTTTTCTTTGCAGTGTTCGGAAACAAACGAAGAGTCTTTGGACACTCTTGTTGCCAAAGTCCCGAATCCAAAAGAACTTCGCAACAGTTGGGTGGAAGACAGTGCAGGTGTTTTGACTGACAGCTCTGCCATTGACCAAATGATCAATGCAGAAGAAGTTTCTTCTGGTCTAGAAATTGCCGTCGTGACTCTACCAACAATCGGTAGTTATGTGCCAAAAGATTTCGCCGTTGCTCTCTTCAATCATTGGAAAATTGGGAAAAAAGGAAAAGACAATGGAATTTTGATTTTACACATCATCGACCAAAGACGGGTGGAAATCGAAATTGGTTATGGGCTCGAAGGAGACCTCCCTGATGCCACCGTGAAACGAATCATTGACACTTACACAATCCCTTCGTTTAAAGCAGACAACTTCCAAAAAGGTCATGCGGATACAGTGGCCGCACTGATCCAAAAACTAAACCATCCCAACATTCCAGTGGAAACCCTTTTGCAAGATGAAATTGGAGAAGCCGATTCCAATTTGATTTCGGATGCCAGTGCAGAACCTTCCGACACCGTAAATTCTAATGAAATCAAAAGAACCGATCTTTATGATTACCAAGGCAAAGCCTATACAGACCTAAGTTCCGAAGAAAAACAAATCCTCCACCAAACCATTGATACATACAACACAACTCCCAATTTCTTTTTGAATGAAGAGGAAACACGTCTTTACAACGAAAAACTGGTGGAGGAAGAGAGACTCGAACGGGAAGAATCCTTTCAATTCAAATCAACCTTCCTCGTTGGTTATGTGGGACTTTTTCTTTTTCTTAATTTGTTACAACGTTTCCTGGCATGGGTCATTCCTTCTCCAACAGCAAAATACCACATCGTTCACAAAACAGATTTTATTCTATATTATGGAATGATCCTAAGCCCACTGGTTATTCTCATTACCATTTTGTCACACTACTTAGATGATGCTTTATTTCCAGTTTCTATCTTTATCATCATCGCAAGTATCGTAGTCTACTTTATTTTCCTAAGCGATCATCGTATGCGAAAGTTAAGTGCCAGATTACAAACCATACGGAATATCCCGAGAGTTTGTAAACACTGTGGAAACAAAATGACAAAACTCACAGAAGAAGCAGATAACAAACATTTATCGGATGGTCAAATCGCAGAAGAAATTGTGGACTCCATCGATTATGATGTTTGGATTTGCGAAAGTTGTAAAAACCATGCCATCTTTCCATTTCGAAACATAAGCCCCGAATACATTTATAAAGGGACTTCCTTTCCCAAAATCAAAGTGTGTCCTGAATGCAAATTTGAAACCTTTGTTTGCAAATCAAGTCGCGTTCTTTCACCCGCAACGTACAGCAGTTCCGGAAAGGTGGAGGTACGTAGAAACTGTGCTCATTGCAAACACCATACAATCGAATATGAGACCATTCCCAAAAAACAAAAAAGCAGTTCAGGTAGTTCCTCTGGCGGAGGAGGAGGTGGTGGTGGCAGTTTTGGTGGAGGTTCTTCTGGTGGTGGTGGAAGCGGCGGAAGTTATTAGGGGAGAGACTCATCTGGTAACCCCTGCGCCAGGGATCCGGAGGGCTTGGTCACCTGCCATCGTTAGATGGCTGGGGACGGGAGCGTTAGCGCACCCCGAAGGAAGCCCGATCGGTGTTCTAAAGATTTGGATCATCGAACAAATGCGAGGCGCCAAGATGACAGAGTTGACTTTTCAGTATCAAAAAAATCTCCAGGATTTATATGAAACTCAAAACTGTAATTTCTATCTTATCTCCACGACATTTCTAAGTATATATTTTAATCGATTGATTTTGTTTAGACTCCTTATGGAGTTGAATCATGAATGAATCCATGATTTATGAAATCACTGTCCAATCCTTTCAAAGAGGACTGGGCAACTTAATTAAAATTCTAAAGAAAGCGGAAACTCATGCGGAAAGTAAAAAGTTTCCATTTGAGAATTTACTGAATGCAAGACTCTTCCCTGACCAATTCCCTTTAACCAAACAAATCCAAATTGCTTGTGATACTGCAAAACTGTGTGTGGCTCGTATTTCGGGCAAAGATGCACCCAAACATGATGATACTGAAGCAAATTTAAGTGAACTGAAGACAAGGATCCAATCGGTTCTCCAATATTTGGAAACATATCAAACATCAGATTTTAAGACGGTTTCTGAAATCAAAGTGTCTCAACCAAGATGGGAAGGACAATACTTAACGGGATGGGAATACCTTACCCACCATGCGATTCCCAATTTTTATTTCCACATCACAACTGCTTATGCGATTCTACGTCATAATGGTGTGGAGATTGGAAAAAAAGATTATTTGGGTGAGATGCCATTTAAGAAATAAAAAAACCATCCGAGATTTCTCAAGGATGGTTTTCCACTTTCAGTCCCTTTTATTTTTCTGCAAAAGAGACCCAAAAGCCACCTAACCTACGTCAGGTGGCGCTCTCAAAATTCTATAACGAACTTACGCTACTGGACCGTATTGGCTGTAATCAAATTCCTTGGAACCAGTGAGGTATTTTTTGTAGTTCTCAATGAATTGTTTTGCAAGGTCTAAAGCTGTTTTGTCGTATTCTTCTTTGTTTTCCCAAGCGTTACGAGGGTTTAGGATATGAGAATCCACACCGTTCACGGATTTAGGGAAAGACACTTGGAAGACTGGGTGTTTTTCAAACTCGGATTTTTCAATGTTTCCGTTGAGGATTTCATTGATGATTTGGCGAGTGGCAGGAAGATTCATTCGTTTTCCAACACCATACTTTCCACCGACAAGACCTGTGTTGATGAGGTATGCATTTACTTTGTGTTTTTTCATTTTTTCACCAAGTAGTTTTGCATAGTATGTTGGGTGAAGAGTCATAAACGCCTGACCAAAACAAGCAGAGAATGTTGCTTGTGGTTCTTTTACACCGCGCTCAGTTCCTGCAACCTTTGCTGTGTAACCAGAAAGGAAGTGGTACATCGCTTGTTCGATGGAAAGTTTGGACACGGCAGGAAGCACACCGTAAGCATCGTAAGTCAGGAAGATCACAGTGTTTGGGTGACCTGCTTTGGATCCTGGTTGGATGTTGTCGATGTGAAAGATTGGATACGAAACACGAGTGTTTTCTGTTTTCGCAGCAGAAGAGTAATCTACTTTTTTAGTTGTTGGATCGAAGACTACGTTTTCGAGAAGGGCATCACGACGGATCGCTGCATAGATTTCTGGTTCTGTTTTTGGATCTAAGTTGATGGTTTTTGCGTAACAACCACCTTCAATGTTGAAAATTCCATTGTCGTCCCAACCATGTTCATCATCACCGATGAGTTTACGATTTGGGTCTGTGGAAAGAGTTGTTTTTCCTGTTCCAGATAAACCAAAGAAAAGAGCGCTATCTCCATCTTTACCCACGTTGGCAGAGCAGTGCATTGTGAGAACGTTTTTGAGTGGAAGGTAGTAGTTCATGACAGAGAAAATCCCTTTTTTCATTTCCCCACCGTATTCTGTTCCACCGATGATACAGATTTTTTTTGCTAAGTGAAAGATCACAAACACTTCAGAATTGAGGCCGTGTTCTTTGTATTTTGCGTTTTTGTAACCAGAAGCGTTGATGATCGTAAACTCTGGGTTGAGTTTTGCGAGTTCTTCTTTGGTTGGGCGAAGGAACATGTTGGTGCAAAAGTGGTGTTGCCAAGCTCTTTCAGTCACTACACGGAGAGAGATGCGTGTGTCATCGTTGGTTCCTGCGTGGCCATCAAATACGTATAATTTCTTGTTATCGAGGAATTTTGTGACTTCAGCGTAGAGTTCATTGAAAATGGCTTCGGAAACCTTTGTGTTCACAGGTCCCCACCAAATGTTGCCAGTTGAGGAAGGCTCATCTACAAAGTATTTGTCCTTTGGAGAACGGCCCGTAAAAATTCCTGTATCCACCATCATCGTTCCATTATCAGAAGTAACACCTTCTTTGTTATTCAATTCGTGCTGGTAAATTTCTTCGTATGATAAGTTATGGAAGACTTCGGACGGTTTTAGGCCGAGTTCAGCAAGGCCTTTTAGATTAGTAGATACTGACATGGATCTCTCCTCGATTTCACTTTGTGTTTTTCTAGCTTCTTACTTTGCGAGTCGGTGTCAATAACAGAAAATGAAGATTCTCCACGCATCTGCAGAATATTTTCCCTACATCAAAATGGGGGGACTTGCCGACATGCTCGCCTCACTCACCAAAGAACAGGCAAAGACAGAAGAAGTTTATGTCGCATTGCCCCTGATTGGAACGATGGGAAAAGAGCCAAAGTGGACGGGAAAGGAATACAAGGCAATCCTTCCGGAAGATGCCAATGAAACCACGATGGCAGTTTCCCTTCTTTCCTCGGCAAAGTTTTTAGAGGCAGAAGAATCAGATGTAAAATTGTACTTTTTTGATTCCGAGCTCTTTCGACACCTTCCCTCCATCTATGGACAAGCAGAGGAACACTATCGATTTGCCATTTTCTCTTATGCTTGTTATGCGCTAAGCCAAATTCTGAAAGCAGAAGTCTTTCATGCCCACGATTGGCACACAGCCTTGTCACTTGCCTTACAAAAAAATTCACCCAAGATCATCCCTTCCCTCTTTACCATCCACAACCTAGCCTACCAAGGAGATCATCCGCATTGGATGACCGGTTTTTTAAAAGAAGATCCCTTTCGATTGGTCACAAGTCCATTTGACCACAATGAAAAATGCAATTATATGAAGGCAGGGATTTTGTCTGCAGGGCAAATCACAACTGTAAGCCCTGGTTACAGAGAAGAAACATTGAGGGAACCTAATGGCTTTGGGTTGAGTTATGTTCTAAACAAACGTGGGAATGATTATACTGGGATCTTAAACGGGATCGATGCCGAGGAATGGAACCCAGATTCGGACGAACGAATTTTCCAAACGTACTCAGTGAAACATTGGAAAGAAGGGAAACGAAAAAACAAAGAACTCCTCTTCCAAGAAATTGGTAGACCCCATTTGCCTTTGGATGTTCCTCTCATTGGACTCATTGGTCGGCTCACCTACCAAAAAGGATTCCCCACATTTTTACAGGCATTTTTAGAAAGACGCCACCTTCCACATCGTTATGTGGTCCTCGGATCGGGAGACACAGAAACAGAAAATGCCTTTTTTCATTTATCGGATGTGATGCCCGATGTGTTTTATTTTTACCGAGGTTACAATGAATCTCTTGCTCACAAAATAGAAGCAGCGAGTGATTTTTTTCTTATGCCATCCCTCTTTGAACCTTGTGGTCTGAATCAAATGTACAGCCATGCGTATGGAACCATTCCGATTGTATCGCGAGTCGGTGGGCTCAAAGATACTGTGGAAGAATCGTCTGACATACGTTTCAAAACGGGAATTGTCTTTGAACCGAATGACGCGAGTTCGCTGGGGTATGCTTTGGAACGAGCAAAGGATCTTTATTTCTCTACAGAGATTGAATCCGTAGTGAAAAACATGATGAATCTAGATTGGACTTGGACCAAACGCAAATTAGAGTATGATTCTGTTTATCAAAAAGCCATCGAACTTTTGAAATAAATAATTTATTTTTCTGTGATAAATCAATCACATCTAAATGTTATTCAAAATAGACTATGCATTCTATTTTTATCTTACTCCTTTCGTTCGCTTTTTGTTTTTCGACTTGTAAACTCATATTAAATAATCCAAGTGATCCGACTGCTGAAGATTTTTTCGAAACACAAGTGTTACGTGCCTTTTTGTTATCAGATCCTTGTTTGAATTTTCAAACCTGGAAACGTAACTATGGAACGGGCACAAATAAAACTACTGGATCTGATTTGATCCTTCTCTCCAACGGAGATTATTTGGTTTCTGGAGTTACGAGGCAATACATCATTCCCGGTTCTCCTACAGGTGTCACAAATAATTTTGCTGGAACGAATGGAACAACCCTCAACACCTTTTTGATGCGGGTTTCCAAAGACAATGGAGATATCGTTTGGGTGGATTATCTCGGGGAAGCCTCTTCGGAAAATTACTACAAACCTAATTTAAGAAAATATTCCAATGGAGAAATCTCAGTTGCATTGATCGTGACAGGGGCATCGCAGCCAAGCCCTCTGAATGCAAAATCTGGCATTGGTGTCCCTGCTTTATTTGTAAGTAGGGTTAGAGAGGATGGAACACGTGTTTGGTATACATACTTAGATTCTCCCAGTATTGGAGAAAGAGTGGTCTCAGCAATGGATGCAACGAACCGCTTACATGTGTTCGTCGAAATTCTAGCAGCAAATGGACATGCTTCATTTGTAGATGGACCAGCCATCCTCAATTCTACTTTGGGAGGTGGTTCAGACACAGACACAATTCACCTAGCTGTGAATGAAAATGGGTTTATGATTTTCCAAAGGTATCTCACCAGTTCCGGCTCTGATGATGTCTATGGTGCTGAAGCAAATGGAAATGGTCTTTTTATTATAGGAAATTCGACACAAAACATTGATGGAACGGTTTCTCACCCAGATGTAGGTTTACCTGTTCCGTTTCTCATCCAACCGAATGAACTGGATGGAACCATTATTTGGTCAAGATACTTAGGAACCAATGCCGAAGGTGGTTATGGTGATCCGAATCGAATCTTATTAAAAGATGATCAGATTTTTTATCTAGGAGCAGCTCGAAATAGCTACGGGTCAAGAATCGTGGAACCACTCGTTGCAGCAGAAGGACTCTATAAACACTTTCTATTTTCTAAGTACAACACCAATGGAGACTTTTTATGGAATTCCTTCTTAGGCAGTAGTTCGGAAGGTATCGTAGAATTTTCAGATTCACGCCCGATGTTTCTATCATCTTCACAAGTGTTATTTCGGGCCCATAGTTCCACGACCACAGGACGTTATAACTCCGTACCAAACACCTTCACAGACCAAGCCACAGGTGGTTATCCGATAGCAAATGTGTTTCTAAATCCGTTCACGGGAGAATTTGATCGGTTTGATTACCAATCCAATTTGGCCTCACCTACTCAAGAAAAGACAGAAGTGATGAGAGAAGTCTGTAATGGAAAACTTGTGAGACTCAATTACACGAAATTTACAACGGCAAACTTTCCTGAAAACACACAAATCTCCATTGAGAATGTGACTTTGCCCTAAATGATAAAGTGAGGGCGCCTTGAATGGAAATCCAATCAAAGCTCCTTTACAGTCACGTTCGTACCTTCGCTCGTATCATTTCTAAAATCATGTAGCGAAAACCACTTGTGGTTTTTACGCATTAGAAACTAAGTTTCCTCTCTTGTAAAAGACAAATCGCTTGTGATTCTAGTGATATTCTGATTCTAATTAGCAAAATAGAAATTTAGCGGATGCCAATGGCACTTTCATTGGTATCAAAATGAGCCATGACAAAAAACTTCACTCAACATAACGTATTTTCGATTCTTTTTGTTTGCATCATTTCGATCTTTTCTTTGCAAAATTGTAAATTGATTTTAAACAACCCAAGCGATCCTGCTTCCAGAAGTTATTTTGAAACGGCACTTTGGAATGCCTATTTAGGAACTTTATGTGATCCGAATGTGAGAGGGAGTGTGCGTTTGGGGAGTGGAAATTATTTTATATATCCATATTCACTCGAATTACTGAAAAACGGAAATTTGGCGGTGACTGCAGGTGTATTTGAAGATGTTACTTGGAATGGAAAAACGGGAGGCATTCAGTATTCTTACGCCGGTACACCCGGAACGGATGTAAATGTAATAGTATTCATTGTGAATGGAAGGACATTTGAAATTGAATGGTTAGATTATTTAGGACCTACATCAGTTAATTCAGATGATTCCAATATTGCCCGTATCTCCGAAATGTCAAATGGAGATATCATTGTTTATACCAATGTCAATGGAACGGAACAAGGAACACCAATCTCTACCAAAGCAAACACTGATGCTTTTCTGGTAGCAAGATACAATCCTAAAGGGAATCGTATTTGGCATACTTATCTGGATTTACCAGTGAACTCATTTCGTTTAGATCAGTTTGCGATGGTAGTAGATAACACTGACTTTATTCATTTATTTTTTATTCACAACACAGTTAATGCCAATACTCCTGACACGACAGGATTTTTAGAATTTCCTTCAGTAAAAGTTGCTTCTGATGGAACAAACGCAGGACAACAAGAAATTGGATGGGCGATTTTAAATGCAGATGGTACTCCATCATCCCAAACCTATTTACCTTCTAGTGGAAGTATGGATCTATCAATCGCTCTATTAGGACCAAATCGGAATATCTTTCTTGGAGGTTCAGCTCTTGATAACTTCATTGGATTTCCAGGACATCCTTTGCCTAGTTTCACACGCATCATGCTGGCAAACTTGTCGATTAACACTCATTCTATTTTAAATGCAGTTTACCCTGGAAATTCCGATTCTTCTTTCAATCTTGGAGAGATAAATTCGTTGGAAGGTGGAACAGACGGAATTTATGCTTCTGGAAATTCTGCAGGTGGATTTGGAAGCCCGTTTCATCCTTATCAATTTTTTCCAACGGGAAATTTTCGAAACCATATATTCCTTAAATTTGACTGGAATGGAAATTTGATTTGGAATCAATTTGTTGGTTCAACAACAACGAATGTTTTAGATTTCTCTCCAAAAAGTACGTATATTCCGTTCTTTGACGAATTTAGAGGAAATATTCTATCTCCTTTTAATGGTACCAGGTTCACTGGACTTGATGATGTGAGTTATGGAAACGGAATCAATGAATTACAAGATGTGACATTCCGCTTGCGAGGTGGGGATGGTCGAATCAAATCAGTTTACTATGAAACCAATGTCCCCGTAACTCCACCCAATCCAAGCATCTTAGTCGATTACAATAGCCAATTTAAAAATGTTTGTAATGGTAGGATTGTCAATCTGAAACGATATCTAAACTATCCAGCAGAAGAAGGATTCCTAGAAGTATCCACTCGACCCGCAAGTGAGGAACCGTAGTGATTCATCCGCATTGCTTGAGATTTTTCACCAACTAATGTTTGCTTTACGGCCAATAGACCCAGCGGATCCAGTTCCTGTTACTGCGCCGGAATATCCTTCATTGCCTAAATTATATTCAGAGTTGCTAAATGTATATGAATTGCCGTTCAAAGAATATACTCCGATCGAATGACCACCATTCCCAGAAAATGAATTCCTGGCTGATCCACCATTACCGGCGTTTCCTGTTTGAAAGGCATTTTGATTGGCAGAAAAGGATGTAACTGACTGTAACACGAGAGCCACAGATGACCCACCTGCCCCAGCACTTCCATCGCCTCCGTCTCCACCTTTTCCTCCTGGAGCGCCATCTCCACCTTTACCAACTTCACCTATGCCAGTGCTTGCACCCGTTCCCTTGAGACCCCCAGCACCACCTTCTCCTCCGTTTCCAGCGATTCCCCCATTACCTGCGTTTCCTGCAACAAATCGAGACGAAATCAATGTAACTTCATTGATGCTGCGTAAAACGACTGCAAAACTAGAAGCTCCGCCTTGACTACCCGTACCTTTTGTACCCTTACTTCCTGCAGCACCGCCACCTCCACCGCCATTACCTGTTCCATTCGCACAAAAAGTACACGCTTGACCGCCACCACCTCCGCCTCCACTTCCAGGTGTTCCATTCGTGCCATCTTCTCCATCGTATCCATTGAGAGCATTGTAATAAGGAGAAAAAGTTCCTATAGGATTGGATTGGACTAGTCCAGAATTTCCAGAATTACCATTTTCCACTTCACAACTAGGTGCTAGGCCAGGGTTTAAAACATAGTTAACAGTATTATTGATTGGTCCGCCTAACCCACCACATGGACCGAGTCCACTGATGCCATTTTCAGCACCTTTCCCGCCGCGACCTCCAGAATAGCCATTTAAAGCAGAAATAGAAGGATGTAATCCACCAGCACCACCTAAGGCATTAACACTGGCACTATCATTACTCCCATTTAAACCGTTCCCTCCATTACCTCCCGCCACTCCATTTGCTCCATTGGTGCCATCTGCCCCTGAGGCAGCATTTCCTGCTCTTACTTCCGAATTAGCAATTGTTAGTTTTGACAAACCCGTAATCAAAATACCAATGCTTGAACCAGGGTTTGTATCTTTTAGTTGTGGAACAGACCCAGCTACAAGAATTACATTTTTAATGGTTAATTTTGCAGTTCCACTTGTGACAAAGATTCCATACGAACTTTCGTTTGGGGATGTTGGATTTTTAGATCTCATGTCAAAACCAGAGATTTCGACATCTCCATTCAAATTTGAAAACATAATTCCAATACGATTCATTTTCCATTTTGTTGGATTCTGAATTTCATCTCGCACCCAAGAATTACTATAACCACCAAGGATACTGACGCCAGATTTTCCAAGCAAAGTAACGTTTTCTTCGTTATAGGAATTCCCACCCGATCGATACGTAACACAAATCGCATTTCCTGCAGAGGCAAGTTCCATCGCTTTCTGAATTGTTTGCAATGGGGAAACTTTTGTTCCTGAATTCGAATCATTTCCAGAATCGCCATTCACATAAAAAGCATCTGTTCCTAAAACACAGGCATCCGAAGATGGTGCTGGAGGTGTCGGAGTAGAATCCAAAGGCGGAATCGGAGGATCTGTAGGATTCGAAGGAAGATTTGTATCGTTTGACAACGAATTTGATCCAAAGACTGCTAAAATACCAATCAAAGCCGATGGACTTTTCGAAGTAGAGGGATTACAAGTAGCAAAGAGAGCAAGACTGGCGACCAATACAAATTGGCACATATACAAGTAAATTTTCATCATTCATTTTCACTTTAAGTTAGTTTCTATAGGTATAAGTGAAGAGAATCATCTATCTTTCCAGAATATTTTAAAACACGATTTGTTCCCAAACCGCTAGTTCTGTTGCGGAGTCGCAGTTTCCACCAGAATGGACGGTTTTTTAGAATTTTTTTTCCAAAATTTGTCACAAAGCAAAAATCCGTTGTCACAAGTAAGAAAAGAATCTTTAGGAGGATTCAATGAAACTCACTTCCCTCATACTGACTGGATTTGTCGCCATAGAACATGTGTTCATATTGGTACTGGAAATGTTTCTATGGAAAACTGATTTTGGAAGGAAGGTATTCCAACTCACTCCAGAAACAGCTGAGATCACAGAAACATTGGCAAAAAATCAGGGGTTATACAACGGATTCTTAGCTGCTGGCTTATTTTGGGCACTTTTTTTCATCAAAGACCAAAACCAAAAATTTCAAACCATTTTGTTTTTTCTCGTTTGTATTGTGATCGCTGGAATTTACGGATCGGCCACGGCTAAATTTTCGATTTTGTTTTCGCAAGGATTACCTGCATTTTTAGCATTAGCTATGCATTGGATGGCATATCAGAAACAATGATCGATGATCCCCATTTAGATCTTTTAGAGAGTTGTTTGCAAGGCAAACCAAAAGCGTTGGAAGAGTTGATACAATCCTTCCAACCAAAAGTTTTCTCTTTGGCACTTAAATTTTTATGGAACCCTGAAGATGCAGAGGATGCCACTCAAGAAATCTTAGTCAAGGTGATCACAAATCTCGGTGGTTTTAGAAAAGAAAGTAAACTCTCTACTTGGATTTATAAAATTGCAAATAACCATCTAATCAATGTTAAAAAATCTAAAATGGAATCATCGCAGATTCATTTCCGAAGGATACGCGAGGAATTGCACACGTCACAGTATGTGGAACAAAACCAAATCATGTCACCTTCGGAATTGAATTTAGAGTCAAATTCCAACACATCGAACATGATATTACATGTGCAAGTCGCTTGTACGTATGCTATGTTACAAAGTTTGAGTCGGAAATATAGAATGGCATATATATTAGGAGAAGTATTTTCAATCTCTAGCGAAGAAGGTGGTTATGTGATGGAAATCACACCAGATTCATATCGCCAGCTTTTATCAAGAGCACGAAACCAATTAGAACAATTTTTAGAAAAAGAATGTGGCTTAACCAAAAGTTCCAATCCATGTCATTGTAAAAATCGTATTCGTTATGCGTCGAAGGCGGGCAGAATTCGAGCTTATTTAAAACTTTCAGAACAGATGAAACAAGACGGAAGATGGAAAGAAATGAAACCATTATTGCCAGAGACAACCAAGATCAGAAAAGCGGCCGAAATCTTTCGAAGCCAACCAACATTTTTACCCAAAAAAAACCAACTCGAGAACATGAAGGAATTATTAAACAACTCGTTTCCATTCTCGACTAGGTGAATTTCCGTAAATACGTTTGTAGGCTTTCGAAAAAGAAAATGCAGACGCATAGCCAACGTTTTGTGCAATTTCTTCCAAACCCATATTCCCTTTTTGAAAGAATTGTTTGGCTTTTTCCATTCGAAGTTTTGCTAAATATTCCATAGGTGGAATTCCAAGAACATCTCGGAATTTATTTGCTAAGTTGGCTCGCGAAATACCGACTTCCTTTGCTAAAGACTCAATGGTCCATTCTTTTGCATAAGAATTGTGTAATTTTTCCAAAGCATACAATACCGTTTTATCATGAAATGCTTTGATCCAACCAGATGGTGAATTCTCCTCCGTCTGCAACCAAATTCGAATCATATAATACAACATAATATCAGTTAGTCGTTGTACAATCAAGTCCGTTCCTAAATTGAGATCTAATTCCTTCGATAAAATTTGGATAAAATCTTCAAGGGAATGATGTTTCTGAATACTTTCATAAGGAATATGAATGTAATCAGGAAGTTCCATTAGAAGTGGATGAATCGGACCATTGGGAACTTCATATCTAACAGAAACAAATGTTGTCACAGGAGTTTGATCATTCTTTTGGTTATTTTTCTCTGATAAAAATCTCTCGATAGAAACTACTTTTGCCTTGGGATCAGAAAGTAATTCGTGATGGATTCCTTTTGTTATGAATAACAAATCTCCTTTTTTGAGTGAGATGATCTTTCCAGCAATCTTCGCATAACAATTGCCTTGTGTCACTACATGAAAACCCGCACTCTTTTCACAAGGGAAATGAAAGCCAAATCGATGGAAGATTTGCCCTTTTGACAATAGATCGTTTTTCCAACCAGCAGAGAATAAGATATCGGAGAGTAAGTCCATATCAACTAGTTTAGAATATTTTATCCAATTGTCGACAAAAATATACTTTTGGATATTATTTTAATATCTTTCGACATAGATTGTATATAATTATATGGTATTCTATTCTCAACGATTGAATGGACAAGAAAGTTCAAAATTGAATCCGAAGGAAAGGAACTCATTATGAAAGTATTTGTATATGGTGGATCAGGACTTGTTGGGGGACACCTCATCAAAGAATTACAAACGAAGGGTCATGAAGTATGGGCAGGTTCTAGAAAGCCAGACTCTCAGAAAAAAGAAACCAATCTACATTGGGTATATACTGATTCGAAAGAGCCAAACAAAGGTGTTGAAATTTTAGAATCTGTTGATGTCGCTTTTTTCTTAAGCCCTCCCGGAGAAACAAACCAATATGAAATACTTTCTCCTTGGATCCAAAAGGCAAAACAAGTCGGTTTGAAAAAAATTGTCTTAATGACCGCCATGGGTGTGGAACATGCACCTCCGGAAGTTCCTTTTCGAAAAACAGAACTATTATTAGAAGGATCGGGAATTCCGTGGAATATCATTCGACCTAACTGGTTTATGCAAAATTTTCATACCTTTTGGATTGCTGGAATCAAACAAGATGGTAAAATCTATTTCCCTGGCGGAACTGCGAATGTCAGTTTTATCGACGCAAGAGACATTGCTTCTGTTGCTTCTGTTCTCCTAACAACAATTGATTTTCAAAACCAAGCGTTCACACTGACTGGAAAAGAATCTATCAATCATTCTTTAGTGGCAAAACATTTATCAAGTGTTAGCAAAAAGAATATCGAATATGTAGATGTGGAGCCTAAAGTTTTTGAATCTTCTTTAGTATCGGCAGGACTTTCCAAGGATTATGCAGCATTTCTTGTGATGATTGCTGGAGCCTTGAAAGAAGGACATGCTGCTCCTATCGTCGACTCAGTGAAAACAATCACAGGAAAAGAACCTATTTCATTTCAAACGTATGCGGAAGACCACGCAAATGCTTGGAAATAAGTTTCCA
The DNA here is from genome assembly GCF_040833955.1 of Leptospira sp. WS60.C2. NCBI lineage: Bacteria > Pseudomonadati > Spirochaetota > Leptospiria > Leptospirales > Leptospiraceae > Leptospira > Leptospira milleri. The sequence goes on from NZ_CP162133.1 coordinate 2,976,590, forward strand.
CTTTAAACTTTTGATTTCTGATCCATTGATGATTTAAACTTGGAATCATCAATGGAAGAGATTGATGAAATTTGAGTTACTCAGCAATCAATACTCGATTGGAAGCTCCTCCTTTCGGGTCTTCTAATATATTTCTGAGTAACAATTTCTGAAATGGCAAAAAGGAAGAACCACTGACATTCACGTGATTTTTATAAAATTTCTTTGTTGGAATCACTTTCTTTTGTTTGAGTGTCTTCGGATCATAAATATGAAGTCCTGAGTTACGAACCCAAACAAGTTCTCCCTCCTTCCAGAAACCTAACTTATGTCCATGTGTTCCCCATTTGGTTTTTTTCACCTCACTCAAGTTATTTGTTTGATACACTCTTACTTCACCTGTGTCTGAGGCTGCCATATACAATGTTTTTCCATCCCTTGAAAAACAAATTCCATAAGGTGTAGATGGAATCGAAAAGGATTGAAATACACTTGTATCCAATTGAAACAAATACCCAAGTGGATTTCTGTTTTGAAATGCTTCCGCATAAGCAGCGATAACAATCTGATTCGATTCGGGATGGAATTCAGGTGTATATGGATAAAACTTGGATTGGTATTCTTTCAGTTTTGTTAAATTTTGATTTTGGATTTTGTAGATAAAAGCTGTGACATCCTCTGCTTCGTCGTTTTTTAAATCAGCATCAACAGCAAATGTAAAATAAGCAGATTGGTCTTTTTCTGAATAACCAATAAAAGAACTTTGAGCAAATGACTTCTTATCATCTGCAGGGATCTCATAAATGAAATCCATAACATCAATAGAATTTGTGTTCAAATCCCAACCAACGTAAAAATATTTTTTTGCTTTCGAAGACTTTGCTTTATTCTCGATGACAAAACCAGCTCGACCACTTCCCTCCTCATAAAACAAAAATTCATACACACTTAGAGGAAGTCGCTTTCCCTTAGTTTCGATTTGTCCTAAAAAATCAGTCGTATGTGCAATGTAATACGCTTCTAATGGAATTGCTTTGTAAATTTTTTCTTTGGATGTTGTATCATAAAAATATACACCTGGCTCATCAAAATCTGCCGTTTTTCCAAGATAAATCCACTTCCCTGCATTTACAAAATAAGGATTACTGCCTTCCACAAAGGTAGGTCGAATTTCAAAGTTTGTTGCATAGGTAAACTCAGACTCGATTGTCTGTGCTGATAAGATAGCTGATAGAAATAAATAGAGAAAAATAACTCTAATGATTCGAAACATAAATCTCTCCTGAAAGTTCAGTATGGTGGAATACACTACATACATTCTCATTTTTTACAACTATTGTTTACACAATTTATTTCCAAAAACGAAGAAATCACCTTCCAAAAAAAATAAAATCGTCCCTGAACATGGTACATTCAAGATTGGTCATATAACAGGACAATACGCGAATGATTCGTATCTTATTTCTATTTTGCATTTTCATCTTACTTTCTTGTAAACCTGATTTGAATAATCCCAATGATCCGACAAAGGAGGATTTTTGGACACGCACGTTCCTCCAATCGTTTCTTCTTGGGGATAGTTGTGGGAATTTTACTGCATGGGAAAGACGGTATGGATCTGGATCTTATACTACCTATGGAACAGATTTTTTGTTTTTGCCCAATGGAGACATTGTCGTTGTCGGAGCCACGGAAGATCCAATCCTACCTGGAAATTCACAAGGGATAACGGGAGAGTTTCAAGGAACACCTGGAGTCAGTTTAAATCTGTTTTTACTTCGACTCTCTCGTAATAATGGAGACATTGTTTGGATCGATTATCTTGGCCAGCTCTATAGTAATTTAAATTTTAATCCAAAACTCAGCCAATTCGCAAACGGTGATCTTGCCGTAAGTTTTATTTCTATCGGGAGTGGACAAAGTGTACCAGGACTTCTCTCGCCAAGAGTGGCGAACCCGAATTCGATATATGTGGGAAGGCATAGTGTTGATGGAATTAGAAAATGGTACACCTACTTGGATTCTCCTGATGTGGGAAACTTTCTAGTAACAACGGTAGATCCATTCGATCGCATCCATCTTTTTTTAGTGAACGAAGGTGCCAACGGACATACAGCATTTTCTGAATTACCATCACCTCAGAACGCATCCCTGGGAAGTACTTCTGATACGGATATCCTATATGCCATTCTTTCAGGAGAAGGAGAAGGAGTCTCCCAACAATATATTTCGAGTGATTCCAATGACTTTCCATTCAATGTTTCTTATAAAAACGGATTCCTATATTTGGCTGGAACGACTGCCGGAAGTATCTCTGGTTCCTCGCATCCAGCCGTTGGAATTGAAAAACCATTCATTGCAAAATTCAATGTAGCTTCAGGCGCACGTGAATTTTTAATCTATAATGGAAATCCAAGTACTACTTATGGAGATAGTCGTCAGCTGGTTGTTACGGATACATCTATCTTACAACTTGTCACAACCAACAGTGCATGGAGCTCTGTAGTGAGAGAACCTATGCAAAATGATACAGAACATTACGCATTCGCACAATATGATTTAAATGGAAGTTTGCAATGGGTTTCGTTTTTAGGAAATTCATCATTTGATATTCCTTCGTTTGAAGAACCACCAACCCTTTTGGATTCCAGAACGGGACTTTGGAGAAATCGCTCTCGCATTCCCAATACTTTCGTTCGTTATACGTCTGGTTCTTCCGTGGCAACAGGTGAAGGAAATGGCGCCTACCAAATTGCTGATGTTTACATTCGTCCCAACACGGGATTGTTTGAATCAATTCGTTATACATCCAATCTAACTTCTCCTGAAGCAAGACGCACCGATCAAATGAAAGAATTGTGTACGGGAAAAATGGGGTATATGGATAGAATTTTTACTACGTCGGGAACCACTCCCACAAAACTTGGATTCCAAACTTCTTTAGAATGAAAATCTGTTAGAATCCCCAAAGTATATCATCTATAGTGAAACGTAATATACTTTGTTTCCAATCCCATCTGGAATGGAAAATGATAACAAAGATTCTAAGGACAAGACTCAAGTTTTCCAAGTTCTTCATAGAGCCAAACAGAACTTAAGATTTCTTTTCCATTCGGATAACGGATTTTATATGGTGTTCCCGACAAAAAGGACTTGCTTGCAATTTTATCAATGAAGAGTTTTGCCGTCCAATCTTTCGGATCTGGAGCAAAAAAAGAATTCTTTGCTTCTTTCAATTTATATCGCAAATGATTTTCCGCATCTTTTGCAACATGGATATCGCCATTACGAATGAAACTACCATTAAAATTCCCAATTTTTTTGAGTAAGAGTTCTATTTTTTCCCCTTCGGAAATGGCTTTGCATGGTTTAGATTGTGCAAACAAGTGAAATGGAATTGAAAAAAAAGGATTCAATAGACAGATACTTAAGAACAATAGAAACAATAAAATTCTCATTCGATGACTCACTATAAACAATCTAACATAAGGTATGCAGAGCAATTAAAATAACATAGGTTCATTTGACTCAGGTATTGCAGATAGAAACTCACTTGGATACGTCTGAATCATATTTTGGATTGTGCTTTCATCATTTACTTTGGGATTCAACCATGGTTCCCAAAATGTTTCCGTTAGGTGAACTGGTTGACGACCTTGGTTGCCTCCTGAGTTATGAATCTCTTTCATCAAGGAATTTCCTTCCTGGGTTAGAATGCTAAACCAAAATTGTTTGGATGATGGAGTGGGAATTTCGCCCCAAATACCAGCAAAGCAAAAACTCTCGCCAGACTTTGGAAAAATTTTATACTTTATCTTCGTTCCCTTTTCCGATTTCCATTCGTTGAAGTAAGAAGCAGGAATCAGACATCGATTGAATTTCGCAGATTGCGACCACAACGGAGTCGCAAATAAACGTTCTACTCTCGTATTAAAAATCGGTTTTGAAGACCAAGTGGGCGAGGTTCCCCATTGCATTACATCGATCACATTTTCATTTGTTAGGGAATTTGTATGGATGACTGGAGCCATAGAACTTGGGTAGTATTCGCAATTGGGAGTGCTACGAAACGTATCTTCGACTTTTTGGATATCAAAAACTTTCGTACCTTGGATCAAACGAATCCACTTTTCAGTACCATCTTTCAATTTGATGATTGTATATCCAAATCTTCCACACATCAGGAAACATTTGAATTCAATTCAAAAAATTTGCAATCCAAGAATTCTAGAATGAACATCCTAATTAAAATTCTGACCTTAGGTCATCTGCAATTGACCTGAGGTCAATTTCTGTTTTTTTCTAGCATATTTTCTATCAGATTCATACTCTGGAAGTATGAGTCGGGCACAAGTATTGGAACGATCACCTAAAAAGAGAGCTGTTTTAGAGAAAGACAAACTATCAAAACGTACTTCGATCATACAAGCCGCAGCAACCTTACTCCAAAAAAAAGATTGGGCTGAACTTTCCATGGATGAAGTTGCGAAACGAGCTAAAATTGCAAAAGGAACTTTATATCTATACTTTCCCACAAAAGAAGATTTATGTTTACGCATTCATAGTGCTGATTATGAATCTTGGTTTATGGACCTAAATGAGTTTTTGGAAAAGGCACCACAAATTGATGCGGAGATTTTTTCACAATGGTTTGTGAACTCAATGGATCGCCATTTACGATTCTTAAAACTTTTGCCCATCGTACCAACCATTCTTGAAAAAAATGCGAGCGTACAAACCATTCGTGAATTTAAAACAAATCTTAAAAAGCAAATCACTTCTGTCTTACCACGTCTGATCCAATATTTTCCTTTCTTTACAGAGCAGTCTGGATTTCTTTTTTTGATGCAATGCCATGCATTAGCAGTTGGATCCTGGTCTCATGGGTTTCCATCGAACCAAGTAAAGGAAGCAGTAAAAGATACAGAATTGGAAATGTTTGTTTTGGATTATAAACAGTTTTTGGAATTTTCCATTCTCAATTTGTTAAAAGGACATTCTGCTTCTGAATCGAAGTGACTTTCATTCTAATTTTTTTTACGACTCTGACAAAATTCGCTATGATTCTTTTTGGAAGTCGTTGGATTGAAGACGATGTTTCTCTTCGATTATAAAAAACAATTCAAAAATCTAAAACCACCCGAAGCCACTCCAATTGGGAACTATCAGATACAATGGCTCGGACCCAAATGGTTCCAATGGTTAGCCAAAACAGGATTACAATTTTTGCATTTTCGCAATTGGTGGGGAAAGTCATTCCAAAACAAAGAACAAGCTATCAATTTGTTTCAAAAATCAAATGACTCAGAATTCGAAGAAAAGTACAGAATGTTGATTCGTTTTGAAACCTCTCCCATCGATGGAAAAACCTCTTTATTTTTGAGATATACAAAGGAAGCTCCTTTCCCTTGGCCTTATTTTATAGATGAATTCCGAATCCAAAACGACGGAAAATTACTTGGTATGAGTTACCCAAGTTTTGCTCCGTTTATGGCTCTCCCGTTTCTGATACAAAAACCAGAGAACCAGCGTTAAAAACTCTTTTCTTCTGTCATTTGATTTCGTCGAATGGAAGGTATGCCGAATGAACCTTCCCTCGAAACAAAAATTCTTTCCGATTTTGAGGACATTGTTTTTTCGCTTGGCTACCCAAACTTAGAAATTCTTTATACAAGCCCTTCCATCCATTCGCTCACAGGTTATGACTCAAAGTTTTTTTTAGAACAAAAGATTTCCTGGCAAAAGTTTGTCCATCACGAAGACAAAAAGATTGTGAAACAAACTATAAGTACAATCCGTAATATCAAAAGATTCCGTTTGCGTTTGCGGATTTTCACAAAAAACAGAGTGATGAAATACGTAGAATGTCGCGGTAGATTAATCGCTAATCAAAACAACGATTCTTACAGGATAGATGGAATTTTAACTGATATTACTGATTTACTTCCTCTCCGCCATTTATTTCAAGACGCCTCTATTGACATAAAACATTTGTTATTAGAGAATAATATGATTTTCAATGGTTCTCAAGATTCGATGTTTTTAATCGAACTAACAGATTCAGAACAATTTGTCATTCGAAGAATCAACCAAGCATACGAAAGATCTACTGGTATCACCCAACAAATGATACAAGGCAAAACACCAATAGAGCTTCTTGGAGAAGAAGTAGGCAGTGTTGTCATAAATAATTTTAAGAAAGCAATCCAAGCAAAAAAAACTATCTCATATGAAGAAAGTTTCAAGATGCCAGCAGGAACAAAAATTTGGATCACAGAACTTACACCGATAGAGGTAGAAGGAAAATTCAAATACATTGTAGGTGCAAGTAAAGATATCACAGAACAAAAATTAGCTGAATCTGCCCTCAAAGAATATAATGAAAGATACTCTCTGATTCTCGAAGCAAGTTCGGATGGATGGTTTGACTGGGATTTGGTAAACAATACAGTCATATATTCGAGACGTTGGTGGTTAGAATTCGGAAATGATGAAAAACAAGAAAATGTACCTATCGGCTATTGGCAAAGCCTGATCCATCCTGATGACGCTGGTTGGGTAGGTGAATTTTTAGAAAACATACTCTCTTCTCAAAGGGAAACCTTTGAATTCACTTTTCAAATGAAAAAAAGAAAAGGCAACTATGTACATGTTTTATCTAAGTGTTATATCCAACGAGATGATTCGGGAAACAAAATTCGCCTCTTAGGTTCAAATACAGATCTCACCGAAACAAAAAAGATCGAATATACACTACGACATGCGAAAGAATTAGCAGAAGCAGCCAACATTGCGAAAGGAAACTTTTTAGCAAACATGAGCCATGAAATTCGAACACCATTAAATGGGATCATAGGCTTTACAGAGTTATTGTTAAACTCTCCATTACAAGAAGAACAAAAAGATTATCTAAGAAACATTTCACTTTCAGGAAAAAGTTTATTAGAGTTAGTGAATCAAATATTAGATTTTTCTAAAATTGATTCTGGAAAATTGGAACTGGAATCAATTAACACAAACTTAGTCGATTTAGTCCAATCGACCATCGATTTATTTCGAGTGTCCGCAGCATCCAAGGGGATTGTTTTAGAATTGGATGTTGATCCAATCTTACCTAAATATGTAGCACTTGATCCGCTACGATTGAGGCAAATTCTCTCTAATTTGATTGGGAATGCAGTAAAATTCACTCACGAGGGATCTGTAAAACTGACTCTAACTCAAAAAGAAAGATTAGGTGATTTTGTTTCGATTGAATTTCAGGTATCAGATACAGGAATTGGAATCGACTTAAAAGCAAGATCGAGACTTTTTGATTCCTTTTCCCAAGCAGATACTTCCATCACGCGAAAATATGGTGGAACAGGACTTGGACTTACCATTACAAATGAACTCTTGCTAAAGATGAATTCAAAATTAAACATTAAAAGTGAATTAGGTGTTGGAAGTCAGTTTAGTTTCATCATCACACTGGAAGCCAAAACTTCTGGTGAAAAAGCTTCGACAATCTTTGATGATAAATTGTCTACCACTTCCGAATCGAATCTTATCCAGAACCTAAATCTTAAACATGAAATCTTAATTGTAGAAGACAACGAGTTAAATCGTAAACTTTTATCAAAACTACTTCAAAAAAAATATCCAAATATGTCTCTGCGTTTTGCAATTGATGGAGTAGAAGCACTGGCACAATTCCAAACAAAAAAACCTGACCTGATCATTATGGATCTACAAATGCCAATTATGGATGGATATACTGCAACGATGGAAATCAGGAAATTGGAAGAGAATCAAAATAAAAAAACACCAATTGTTGCGTTAACAGCTGGTGCATTTTATACTGTTAAAGATTCGGCGATGGAATCAGGAATGGATGATTTTTTAACCAAACCTGTTTCCGCCGCCAAACTTTACGAAACGATTGAAAAGTGGATTCAATCAAGCAGCGTGTAAGAGGTATTCAAAGGCGCTAATCGCAGCTTTTGCTCCTTCTCCCATGGCGATGATAATCTGTTTATAAGGTGTGTTTGTCACATCTCCACAAGCGAAGATTCCCTCTACATTCGTTTTACACTTTTCGTCTACCAAGATTTCGCCAAACCGATTTGTCTCGACTAAGTCTTTCACAAATCCGCTGTTTGGTACGAGACCAATTTGAACAAATACTCCATCCAATGGAATCGTTGCTACTTGTTCGGTAGAACGATCTTTGTAAGTAAGGCCAGTCACTTTATCTTCACCAGTTTGAATTTCAGTTGTCTGTGCTTTGACTAAAGTTTTGATGTTAGAAGAACTTGCCACTTTGTCTAGAAGTACTTTGTCTGCATTAAGTTTGTCACCAAACTCGATCAAGGTGACAGATTTTACAATACCACTTAAATCTAATGCAGCCTCTACTCCTGAGTTTCCACCACCAATCACTGCCACATCTTTATCTTTGAAGAATGGACCATCGCAGTGAGGGCAATACGCGACTCCTTTGCCAACAAACTCTTTTTCGCCAGGAACATTTAATTCTCTCCACTTAGCACCAGTGGATAAAATGACCGTTTTAGAATAGATCTTTTCTCCTGTGTTTAGGTGAATGATTTTTGGTTTTCCTGGTTCAATCCTCTGTACTCTTACATTTTCTTTCTTTTTGATTTGATTTTTTTCCAATTGGTCAGCTAACACATGCGTTAATTCTGGACCAGTGGTATACGGTACGGAAATTATATTCTCAATCCCTAAAGTATCTTTCACTTGTCCACCCAAACGATCTGCGATGACAAGTGTCTTTAACCCTTTTCTTGCAGAATAAACCGCAGCAGTTACACCTGAGGGACCACCACCGATCACAGTCACATCATAAACCTCTGTTGGGTTTGCCATTGCCTCTTCCGATGGCTCTTCGGATGGAACGGAATACAATTCTAAGAGTTTGTCAAAGATCACCGAAGCTTCCGCTTTTCCACTGAGAAAACGTTCGCCGTTCAAGTATACAGCAGGAACCCCTTGGATGTTCTTCTCTTTCACAAGCTCTGGATACATGGCTCCATCAATCATATTATGAGAAATGGCTGGATTTACCAAGGCAAAACTGTTTAATGTTTGTACCACTTCAGGGCAATTATGACAATCTAAAGAGATAAAGGTTTCGAAACGAAACTCACCTTTAAGTTTTGATACAGCGGAAAGGATTCCTTCCTCTAGTTTAATTGGGTTTCCCCCGGATTGTAAAATCGCTAGGATGAAAGATGTGAATTCGTGACCCATAGGAATTCCAGAAAACTCAATTCCTGTTGGATTTCCATTGGATAAAATTGTGAATCGCAGACCATCTAACACATCATTTGATGTTTCAAGTGAAATTTGTGAACTCAATGAAACTACGTCATTTAAAAAACTAACGAGCTCTTCTCGTTTTTCATGTTCACCAGAATACAATCGAATGGTGATCGGATTTTTAATCCTCTCAAAATATTGTTTTACTTGTTCTTTGGTTGATTCATCTAACATAACTTCCTCCTAGTTTTAGGCGGGCATTGCCCGCCTAATTTTGTTTAGATTTTTCCTACCAAGTCAAGACCAGGTTTTAAAGTAGTGTTACCTGGTTTCCACTTTGCAGGGCATACTTCTCCGTCGTTGTTCGCAACGTACTGAGCCGCTTGTACTTTTCGCACTAACTCTTCAGCAGATCTTCCAATTCCAAGGTCATGGATTTCAGCTGTTTTGATGACTCCTTCAGGATTGACTACGAAGGTTCCGCGAAGTGCTTGTCCCTCGTCTTCAATCATCACTCCAAATCCTCTTGTGATTTTTCCGGATGCATCACCGAGCATTGGGAATTTAATTTTTTTGATGGTGTCACTTGCTTCATGCCAAGCTTTGTGAACGAAGTGAGTGTCAGTTGATACTGAGTATACTTCAACTCCCATCTTTTGAAGTTCTTCGTAATGATCTGCTACATCACCAAGTTCTGTTGGGCAAACAAAGGTAAAGTCAGCAGGGTAAAAAACAAACACGGACCATTTGCCGAGTACGTCTTTTTTGCTGATTTTTTTGAAAGCGCCGTTGTGGAAAGCTTCTGTCGTGAAGTCTGGAATTTGTGTGTTGATATTGGACATCGAATATCTCCTTTTCTTGTTAAGAAGAATATAGTCCATTTTGAATCATTTGTAAAATAAATGTTATAAATGATCTGATTTATAAAAGCTATAATGAGAAATTTGGAATCAGTCCTGCCCGATAGAAACTCCGATGACTTTGAATTTTTCTTTTTTATGGTATTCCTTAGGAATGACATTTAGTATCAAATTAGAAAGTTTGTTTAAAATTTTTGTCTTATAAAATCCCTTTTTGTAGACCAAACTAATCTCCCTTGCAGGTTCTGGAGACTGAAACGGAACAATTCTATCAGTTACCTTATCCACGGCAAGTTTCGGCAAAAGGGTGACACCGATTCCCATATCGACCATTCGTTTTAAAGTTTCCACACTTCCACTTTCGATCTTTGCTAAGGCATTCCGGTTACAAATTTTAAGAGATTGGTGACGAAAACAATGTTCCTCTCCCAAAACCAGTAAAGGATACTTCTCGATATGTTTCATGGAAACAGATGCTGACTTTTCTTTCGCATCTTTGGGATAATATACCACAAATGGTTCATAATAGAGTGGAAGTTCAACGACATTGGTAATTTTTAGTGGAGTGGCTAAAATTCCCAAATCAATTTCTTCGGATTCTAATTTATCAATGATGGTGAGTGTGGGTAATTCTGAGATACGAAAGTTGACTTTAGGAAATTCAGATTGTAATTTTTTATAAATAGAAGGAATCAAATAATTACTAACAGTTGGGATGATTCCAAGTGATATGTTTCCCGCTGGTTCATCTTTCCATTGTCCCGCGATTTCATATAATTTATCTGCTTCTTTTAAAGTGGATTTGGCCTGCTCAACAACTTCTTTCCCTAATTTGGTAGTGATGATGGGATTTTTTTTACGATCAAACAAGTCAAATCCAAGTTCTTGTTCCACTTTTTGTATTTGTAAACTTAAGGTAGGCTGAGCAACTAAACAATGTTCGGCGGCTTTTGCAAAACTTTTGAATTGATCAAGAGCAACAATATAACGAAGTTGTGTAATTGTCATAAAATTTCCTTAAAAAAATAACCGGATGAGTAGCTGAATGGAAAATCAACTTGCATTCTCTTCAATCTACACTATCTTTAGCGGATAGCGATGAGAATTCTCTCATTTTTTTTATCCATATTTTTGCTCACGATGCTTCCCCTCGTTGCGGAACCTGTCATAGTAAGTGCTGATTCTGTCACATCTCTTTCACAAAATTGGACATTTACAACCAATAATGTCACAAAGTCGATCCAAGTTGGAAAAGGCCTATCCTTACAAGGATACAAACCGCCATTGGAAGGATATTACGAGCTCCAATTTCAATTCAAATCTAGCCAGAAACCTCTCGGAATCTACTTAGATCGTGTTCAGGAAATTGATTCTCTTATCGTAAATGGAATTCCTCTCGGAAAAACAGGCTCCATACTTCCCGATGGAACTTACCTCCCCAATTGGTATTACAAAAGACTGTATTACATTCCCAATGATGTATTAAAAGAAAATGCACCCAACAACTTAAAGATCGAAATCCATTTTCGAAACCAAACATTCCAAGGTGGTCTTTTCCGAAGTGTGCCTGTGATTGGAAATTATGACAAACTCAATGAAATCATCATCATGGAAGATGGACGGGATTTTTGTTTCATTATGTTATTTTTTGGTATCGGTGCCTATCAAATTTTTTCGATCATCTTAAAACGACAAGCAAAGACAAATTTTTACCTTCTTCTTTCGACTGTTTTCTTTGTAATGTGGAGATTGCCACTTCTAAACATAAGTTATTCGTATACAAATGTTTCCTTTTTCTTTTGGTTAAAATTATTTTTTACATCACAAACACTCTTACCTGTTTCTATCTTTTTATTCAGTTATTCTTTATTCCAAAAAAAACCATTGTTAAAAGAAAGACTATTGATATCCTTTTTAGTCTTAATTGCTTTTTTACAAACATGGAACATTGAACTACCAACCCGAATTTTATTACTAAGGATTTGGGAAGTTTCACTTTTGTTCGTGGTATTTTTTATTTTGAGAGCTGTGATTCGAGCAGCTAAAGCAAAAAAAATTGAAGCCTATTTCCTTTCTATCGGATTTGTTTGTATTTGCTTGGGAGCCACCTTTGACATCTTCATCGACGTAACCTCTGGAAAAAATATCTACTTAACCCAATACGGTTTTTTGATTTTGATGATTTTGTCTGGAGTTGCTATCTCCTATCGTAATGCGAAAAACGAAACGGAACTCTCCATACTAACAAAAGATTTAGAAATTCGTGTCAGAGAAAGAACATTGGAGCTACGTGAAAAAAACCAAGACTTAGAGCAGGACTTGTTTTTTGCCTCCCAACTCCAAAGTTATCTATTACCAAAAAATCATCCGAACACAAAAGGAATTCGTATCCATACTACCTATCTACCGATGCGACAAGTAGGTGGAGATTTGTATGATTGGGTTGAATTAGACGACAATCGTTTAATACTGCTGATTGCAGATGTGGCAGGCCATGGTGTTCCCGCTGCTTTTGTTTCTTCAATGGTGAAAGTACAATTTCGCGAATCTACTAAATCCATTCATTCGCCAGGACTCATTTTAGAACATATGAACAAAGCACTCACGTCGCTTGTCAGTCGTTACTTTATAACCGCTTGTTGTGCATTAGTTGATACAAAAGAGAATACTATTATTTTTTCAACTGCGGGTCATCCAAATCCAATTTTATTCAATAAAATACGAAAAAAATTCGAGTTTATGAAAATTAAAGGTCCAATCATTGGATGGCGCGATTCGTTTACCTATAGTGAATGGAAACACAAAATCCAGAATGGAGACAGGTATTTCTTTTTTACTGACGGAGTCACGGAAGCTCGTGCTGAAAACAAATTATTTGGTGAAGGCAAAATTCTTGATTTATTAGAGAAAGGTAAGGAAAAAGACATCAAAGCTTTGTCACAAGAAATTGTAGTTCAAATTACAAAATATTCTGAGTCAGAATTGAAAGATGATGTAACCTTTTTCTTTGTCGACATACTCTAACATTACACATGGAACAGACACCGTATTCCGTTTTAATCATCGAAGATGAATATCCTGCAAGGATGCTGATGATGGACTATGTCATGAATTGTCCCGAATTAAAACTTGCTGGGATCGCAGAAAGTGGCGATAAGGCAAACATACTTCTTGCAGAAAAGAAATTTGATTTAGTATTCATGGATATCAACTTACCAGTGATCAATGGTATGGATATCCTAAGAGCCAATCATTCCAAGTCGACTTTTTTCATTATCACCACAGCTTACAGTGAACATGCTGTCGAAGCATTTGATTTGGATGCAACGGATTATTTGTTAAAACCATTTTCGTTTGAAAGATTTCGTAAATCGGTAGAAAAAGCCCTTCGGTTTTTACAAGAATCCAAACAAAATGCAGGCGGTGGAAACCAAAATCAAATCCATTTAAAAATCCAATCAGATTCAGCCGTTTTTTTATTACCTTATCCAGACATTCAATTCATTTCCGCAAATAACAAATGCTGTGTGGTCCATACAACACAAAAAGACTACGAAACACCTAAATTACTGAAGGAAATCGAGGAAAAACTACCCTCAGACCAATTCATTCGAATTCACAAAGGTTTTTTGGTGAACCTAAGTTATGTGGCTAGCCTTCGTTATGACAAAGGTGGCTCTTATACAATCCAGCTCAAAAATGAAGATGAAACCACATTGCCAGTGGGAAGATCCTACGCGCAGGCCCTAAAAGAAGCTTTAAAACTTTAATTTATTTTAGTTCACTCCTGAATATGTAGCGTTCATTCCTGATTCCGTATGGAATAGGGAATCTCCGAATTATTCCATTGACTGTGATGGAACAAATGGGAAACAGATAACGACGGAGTTATCTGGTGAAAAAAAATATTCCTTTAATCCTATTGTTCGTATTATCAATGTTTGTTTTGAATTGTGCTTCTTCCTCAGTAGGGCTTGCCACAAGCAATAAGCCGATTCCGAATACTCCCTACGAAACTATCAAAACTGTAGATAAAACTTTTACTTGGTATGCCTTTGACATCATTTTATTCGGTCTTCCAATCACACAACCACCGGTAGCAGATTTGTATGAGAAAGTACTAGAGGAAGAATCTGGTGATGCTTTGGTCAACATTCGTTATTGGAATGATAAATCAATTTTCGGACCTATCACTAGGTATCGTTTTAATATTAAAGGGGACTTAGTTCGATTTCCAAACTCGCAAATTCCGACAAAGTCAAAAAAGTAAGTAAACAAAGAATAGAGTTATGAATTTAAATCCATCGAAAATTGTCTATGTTGCTCTTTCGATCATGAGTGGTATCGGTTGTATTGGATCTCATGTTCCCAAAGACATCCATCTCTATGATGGAGCTACTGTCGTTAGATCGACAGATTACAAAATCCTTGGGAAAGGAACAGGGCAAGACTCAGCATTTTACCTTTTAGGAATGTTTCCAGTGACAAAGGCTCCCAATGTAGAACTGGCGATGAGTCAAATTTTGGAAAAATATCCAACAGGTAAAACACTCATCAATATTAAAATCCAAAGAGAAGATAAAGCATATTTTCCATTGGGTTTAGTAACGGTTGTTAATGTTACAGCCGATGTTGTCGGCCAACAAGAAGAACCAACTCCGACCAATACCAAGGCAAACAAATGAAAGGCAAAATCGGAATTCTAATCTTTTCCCTACTTTTCTTTTTCAATTGTGGATCTGGTGTGGATCGTGTTGAAACAAACGATGCACAAAGCCAGGTATATGCCGCCGCAAAATTTGCATCGGAAAAATGTGGTAACCCAATTCCCAATCCTCCTATAGTCATATTAAACAAACCCATCCAAAGAAATTTGGATCTTTGCACAATTGCAATCACGCGAACAGAATGTCCTTTTTTAGGATACCCGATTGTTTGCACTCTCATTTATCTCGAAGAAGAAACGGGCGATATCCCTTGGTATTTAAACTTCAATGAAATCAGCAAAATACAAATTAAATAAGTTTATTCTCACTGGAATCTTATTCCTATTTTTTGGATTTCCTGTTTTTGCAGTGAGTATCAAAGCAAAATTGATCAATCCAAAAAAGGAAGTGGCAGAAAAGAACCTATCTGTATTAATTTTTGAAACCAAAAAATTTGCACAAACAGATGCAGAGGGAAACGTCACACTTGATTTTCCTGCCCCGGGTGATTACACCTTAAGGTTGTTACGCGATACTGGCATTCAAGAAATCAAAATTTCTGTTGGTAGCGAAGATGAAGCAAGAACGATTTACACAGAAAAAAAAGCTTCAGCACCTAAGTCAGGAATCGTTGTGGAAGGAGAACGAGAAAAAACCATCGCCTCCAGAACCAAAGTTCGCTATGAAGAAATCAAACGTATGCCAGGTACATTTGGAGAAGCACTCCGCGCTTTGGAGACCCTGCCTGGAGTCATTCCCAACATTGGATTCGGTGGTGGAGCAAACGGTATCATTATTCGTGGTGCTAATCCAAATGCGAATACATATTTATATGACGATCTTCCAATCCTATATCCTTTTCACTTAGATGGACTAACATCAGTAATCCATAATGATTTGATCAAATCGATTGACTTGTATTCAGGTGCTTATCCAGCAAACTTCAATAATGCGACCGGTGGTATTATTGAAATTGAAACGGTAGATTCCGTTCAAAAAGCTAAAGGAGCATTTCAAGTATCCCTTTGGAATACAACGGCATACGCGGCGACTCCTACTTCTGGAGGAAAAGGTTATTTAGCAATCGCAGGGAAACTGGGATACTTAGATAGAACTCTCGGAGCCAGTGGTTTACTTCCGGAAGGGATTCGATTACCAAGATACAATGATTCACAAATCAAGTATGTGCATAACTTCACACCAGAACACCAAATTGCCTTTTATAACTTAACAGCCCAAGATAACTTTGCCATTGATGTTCCAACAAAACCTGCAAACGATCCTACAGGCTCCCAACTCGCACTACTCAGTGGTGCCAGGGCAAGTTTTGGACAAAGTTTTAGAACCACTGCACTTCGTTATACCTGGATTCCTGGTGATAAATTTCAAAACCGATTTACTCTTATTAATTTTGATCCAATCGGTGAATACAACGTAGGTATTGGAGCCATCCAAGGAAAACAATACCAAAGAGGGAGTTATGTTGGTGTGAGGCAAGATGCCTATTGGACAGCCACAAAATTTTTAAAAGTTGATTTTGGAACAGAGGTTCGACGATTTCAGTTTCGCGATTATGGAACGGAAGTTGCATTGCGTGATCCCACAAACCTTGCCCCAAACCCATATAATACAGCTAACCCTGACTTTGTGGGAAGACCTATCAACATTCAAGGCATTTCACCGTATTATAATGCTTATACGACACTGCATTTCAAATTTGGTAACTTCTTATTTGAGCCAGGGGCCCGGTATGATTACATTCAAGTTACTGGAAATGGAGCCTTAACTCCAAGAGCGACCGCATCTTATACATTCCCAGAAGTCGGGAAAGGAATGACTATCTATGGAAGTGGTGGAGATGTTTCACGTTTTCCACTAACAACTAACTTTAATGCTGAAACAGGGAACCCTGATTTACGATTTGAACGAGCAAGAAAAGTAAGTGCAGGTATTGATCAAAAAATTGATCAAGTTTGGCAAGTTAAGGCAGAATTCTTTAAAAACGAGTTCACAGACACAATCATTGATGATCCTTACGTTTCCACACCAGTAGGATTAAATCCAGATAAATCACAATGGTTAACAAGACCAATCGTAGCCAATAGACCACTAAATTATTCGAACAGAGCTACTGGATGGTCGCACGGTTATGAATTGCTCATTCGTAAAAATGCAAGACCAGGCACTAGAGATTGGTTTGGTTGGATTTCCTACACTTGGTCACAATCGTTCCAAAACACAAACTTATACCAAGTGTATGATGGTGATACAACACAAGTTGGTGGAATCGAACGAAAAATATTAGCTGCTTACTTTCCTAATTCTATCGAACAATTAGCACCGTGGGATCGAACACACGTAGCAAACGTAATTTACGGATGGAGAGTCAATGAAGGATTTCAAATCGGTGGGCGTTGGAGTTATTTAACATCTGTTCCATCTCGACCAATTATTGGTGACGATGGTGGAAGATTTTCTAACCCGATCAACGGATTAACGTTCTGGAATCCCAGATATTCAAATAATCCGTATACGGCAGAATATGGGAATGTCAAAAGAGGAACTGACTTTCATAGATTTGATATTCGATTTGATATCTTCGAAAACTATTCATGGGGTTACCTAAACTGGTATCTTGAAATTGTAAACGTCTACATGAGAAAAAACAAAAATGGATTTGATTTTGATAA
Organism: Leptospira sp. WS60.C2; assembly: GCF_040833955.1. NCBI lineage: Bacteria > Pseudomonadati > Spirochaetota > Leptospiria > Leptospirales > Leptospiraceae > Leptospira > Leptospira milleri. Next base: position 2,994,089 of record NZ_CP162133.1, read on the forward strand.
CTCTAGACCTTTTTCGGCAACAAACCCAAGAGAAAACGATACATTCGGTACTTTAGAATTACCTGGTGGCACAGTAATTCCATTTTTCAACGTAGGTATGGAGGTACATTTTTAATGAAGCACATATCATTCGTTTTCATCCTTCTTTTTATTTTCGGTTGTTCCGAAGGTAAAAAATTTGAAGATTCTTATAATGAAAGTTTATTGTTACAATATCTACTGACACCAAATGCACCACAGTCCACTTGTGAAACGATGATTACTAACAAAGATCTTTGTTTCCAAGCTTATTATACATCCGTGGGAGGAAGTTTTACTCCGAGCAGTGCTGCTGATAAAACACAAACTTGCCAGAGTCTTATCACTAGTCCTCTTTACAACAATTTGTCAAGTATAGCTAAAACATGTTCATTTCAATGCCAGTCGACTGATTGGAAAACTAAAACAGATGCTGGCACCTGTGGTCAGTTGACATTAGAAGGTTTGATTAATGCTAGTATCTCAAGTCCAACTGCCATTGCATGTTTACGATCTTGTTTTGCAGTCACAAACAATCAAATTACGAATGATCAGATACCTTTGTATTTCTTATTTAATATAATTCAAGAAGGAGATTAAAATGCAAGAATATGTAGAGTTAGGTGAAGAATTAGTTTTCGTTGCAATGGGAATCGCAAGCGTGATTGCTTTAGCAGTATTTGCAGAGAGATTGATTTACTACAAAAAAACATTAGGTAAAAAAAACGAAGACTACTTATCGGAAGTGAGAAACTCACTACAAGAAGAGCCTGAAATTCATTGGAAAACAAACGTAGGAGAAGATTCGATCTATCACCGATTTCTCCAATTCGCGTTAAAACAATTAAAATTAGGACGAAAAGGCCTTGATGAAAGTTTAGATGGTCAGATCCTATCAGAAAAATTGGAACTTGAAAAACGGCTTCCAATCCTAAATACGCTAGGGAACAATGCGCCTTTCATTGGACTTCTAGGTACCGTGTTAGGTGTTATCAAAGCTTTTTATGGATTGGGAACTTTAGGTAGCTCTGGTGCAGAAGTCGTGATGCGTTCGATCTCGACTGCCCTTCTTGCGACAGCTGCCGGTCTTGCTGTGGCAATTCCAGTAGTTATGGCAAATAATTATTTTTCCAGAAAGGCAAAAGTCATTTTGCAAAATCTCGAAATATTGAAAAAAGAACTACTCTCTTATCAAATGAATAAGACAAAGGTATAATTATGGCTGGAGCATCAGGATCACAAGACGAAGAAATTGGAAGTATTAACATCACACCAATGGTGGATGTGATTTTAGTACTTCTTGTTATCTTTATGGTTACTGCAAATTTTCTGAAAAAAGAAAGTTTGAACATCAATTTACCAAAAGTACAGGCTGCCGATCCAAACGTGGCAGAATCGGTTCAAGTTGCCTTAACCAAAACAGGTGCAATTCTTTTGGAAGGCAAAGACACGGACATAACTGGTCTTGTACGCAACTTGGAAAGAGAAGCAAAAATCAGACCGAACATGCGCTTGACTTTATCTGCAGACGAGAGTTTGCCTTATGGAAAAATCACGGAGCTGATGGGAATCATCCGAAAAGCCGGAGTGACTAAAATTGCCCTCAGTGTAAAAAAATGAGTCGCCTGACAGCTCTATTTCGTAGGTTCAAAACTTCGATTAAACAAAATAAAGAGCGAGTGTTTCACATTTGTTTGGTAGGAAGTTTATTCATTCATACGGCAACTTACGCGGGTTATAGGATCAGCCAACTTCGAGGAGAAGAAGTTGTGGAAGACTCTGCTTTCGAAGATGTCGATGTTAGTTTTGAAGAGATCCCACCAGAACTCATTGGAGGTACCTCTTCGCCTGCACCCATTGAAAAACAAGAATGGGTGGAAGGAAGTAACAAAGATAAAGCCGATGAACCAGATAATGCCGATATCAATCCAAACCAATTGTCTGGAAATGGAACCGACAAAGATGGATATTTATTTTCGTTTAACGGAGATAAAATGCCTAGTGCGATCATTGACTTTGATTTAAGAGAATATTTTCCACCGCAGGCAAAAGCTGCAAACATAATGGAAAAACAGGTAATCTTGCTTGTACAAGTCAATGAAGATGGGAGTTTACAATCCGCAAAAATAGTATCGGGGCGCGCGGGATATGGCTTCGATGAGGCCGCACTCAAACTAATCAAGCGAGTACGTTTTAGTCCTGGATATGTCCAAGGGCAACCCAAGAAAATGGCGCATCGTTTACCCATTACGTTCTCACTCGAAGATTAGATTTTATGGGTATAGCAATGAGCAGATTGTTAGAAAAACCATATCTATCGATCTGCTTACTTTTTCTAATCACCTCTGTTGCAATCACGTCTTATACCTATTCTCTACTCAAACCTAAAGACACTTCTATTTCAGAATACTATCTCACCGACAATGCTGACTATTTTGTGGGAGATATTCCTGCAGATGATTCAGGAATGGTTGATTTTCAAAAAATGCATAAAGTGTATTGGTTATCCACTTCAGGTTGGATTAACGATGACGAAATCAAACGGATTGCTGATTCAGAATACATTTGGCTAAGATCAAAAGCTTTTTCTACCATTGAAAACGAAGACCTTCATTTCTTACTAGAGCACTCTGGCTTGAATATTGAAATTTTCAATGAGTATGGAAACTCTATTTTTAAATATGGAGAATTTTCAGATCCAAAGTATTTACCAAGTTTATTCCAATCCAAATTTTCTTGGGTCAAAATACCAAACGATAATTCAAAATATTATTATTTTCGATTGTACCACAAAAAAGGAATTTTATTCTCCATAACAATCATTGATAACTTGATTGGCAAACAAACTGCACTTTATCGAGAGATTGCTCTAAAAAACTTAACAACTATTTTTTTCCATTCATTCTTTATGATGATAGGAATTATATGTGCCTTGGTTTATTTTATTGAATATAAAAAGCAATATAACATCCTTCTCGATTTTTCTGCGTTTGCACTATGTTTTGGTATTTTGGGTTTAACATCGAATGAATTCATACGTTTTCTTTTTACAAATACACAAACGTTGTATATCCTTTCCATTATTTCATCAAACTTCGTCTTTATACCCATGTTGTCTGGTGTCAGAAGATTGTTTGGTAGTGGATCTTTTAAAGTATTAGATTTATTAATTTACATCGATGTTTTTGTCTGCTCACTCACCACGATTTTAGTTTTTTCACTGCCATTCACCGACATTTCACATTCCTTTTTCATAAGTACTCGTAGTTTCTTTATTCTATTCAATATACTCAATATCTTAGGACCTATTTTGATTACATATGAATCATGGAAAAAAGGAAACAAAGAAGCATTTGGACATTTTGTTGGCTTTAGTGTTACTTTGTTACTTGTCATACTTGAAATCTTTTTAGCGATCAAATATAATGATAACTCACCATCTGGAATCGTATTCTGGGGAGTATTGTTTGGAGTGATTTCACAAGGTTTTGCTCTTGAAAGGACATTATTTGCAGACAGACAAAAAGCACTCCTTTACAAAGAAGATTTACTCAAAGCAGAAAAAACTTTAAAAGAGAGCCAGCTTAAAACATTACAAACAAAAATGAATCCCCATTATTTGTTTAATTCTCTCAATACAATCCATGCTTTACATAAAATAAAACCTGAATTGATCGGGGATGCGATTATGAGTTTAGCCAACAATTATCGCTTCATTTCAGATCGAACTGATCGTGACTGGATTCCATTTGATGAGGAATGGAACTTTTTAGAGGACTATTTACATCTACAAAAACTTAGATTTTTTGATACCATTCAAATTGATTTTAAAAAATCAGGTGACTTTCGTTCCGTTGTCTTACCTCCTCTTCTCTTGCAACCCATCATTGAAAATTCATTCAAACATGGGTTTCGAGGTTCATCAGACATTCAATTTCAACTATTCATCCATGCAAAAATGATAAAAGATTCTGTTTTTAGCTTTGTTGTATATGATAATGGAACAGGAATTCCTGAAGATCTTTTGTCCGATAAACAAAAGTTATTGAGTCGTTCCCTTGGGAATATCAAAGAACGATTAAAAAATCTATATTCAGAATTTAGATTTGATATTACAAAGAACTATCCAGAAGGAACAAGAACAGAAATCGAAATTATCCTAAGCTCTAAGGTTCAGTCAACTTCCTAAGTTCGCTCGCAAGTGCATTAGCTGAAACGCCACCTGGAAAAGTTTTGACTGGTGTTAAACTTTCATCAATCACATAGATGAAATTGGAGTGATCAATTCGATAGGAATTTCCTTGGCCCACCTTTTCTCGAACAATCCCAAACATCTTTGTCAATTTTTCAAGACTTTCGACATTCGGTGAGAGTGCTGTCAGATTTTTGCTTGGGAAGTTTTGTACATATTTCTCTAACGTGGAAGGAGAATCTCGATCAGGATCTAGTGTGATAAACACAAATTGAAACTCTTTTGCCTTCTCACCTAAGATCAAGGAAGCCCTACCAAAATTCGTTAATGTTAGCGGGCACATATCTGGGCAATGGGAAAATCCAAAATACATTACTGATTTTTTTCGCGTCCAAAAGTTTGGATCCAAGGATTCCCCACTTGGCAAGACAAAACCCATTTGGTTCCAAACCTTTTGATTAAAATCAACTTTCGATTGGCAACTAACATGAAGTATAATGAATATGAAAATTTGAATTGGATAGAGAATTAAACGGCGACAATCCATCCCATTCCTCCATTTTCTGCCATGTGTGTTTGGTGCGGATGGAACATATAACGTCCCTTTTTCTTCAGCACAAATTCAATCACAACACGTTCCGTTTGGCCAATGGTCACAACGTCCGAATGCCCATCAGGGACAGTTGTTCCTAAACTACGAATGATATCAAATGTTTGTGCATGCAAATGAAACGTCATCACAGGTTCTCGTTCCATCATGTTTTGAATGTAAAAACGAACTCTTTCTCCAACTGGAACTTTCATAGGATAACGGTCATAGATTCCTGCTATTCCATTCCAGGTGTAATAATCATTCTTCCCTTGACCTTTTATATCCCATCCAGAAAACGTAAGAACAAATTCATGTGCTGGTTTCCTTTTGACAACTGGATCAACGAGTAAGGCACCATACAATCCTTTGGCAGTATGTACCATAAGTGGCGGAACATGACAATGATAAGGGTGTAATCCTACGGGACCAGCTTCAATCGTATATGTCCTTTCTCCAAATGCTGGAATAGGTTCCCAACCATCTTCTAGTGGATCATGAGATCCATGAAAATGTAACGAGTGAGGATCTGGACTCGAATTTTTAACATGAATTCGAAGTTTATCCCCTAAATTTGCGCGTAAAATAGGCCCAGGTACAACTCCATCAAATGTCCATGCTTGGTAATTCACATTATGAGCAATATTGACACTTAATGGAAATAGGTTTAACTGGAATTCCTTTATCTTACTTTTCGAATTACTATAATTAGGTGGATAGTAAAACCTTTGCGTATAATCCTCCTTTATAAAAAAAGGAGGATGAGCCATACTTCCGTATGTATTGGTTCCTCGTAAACTTCCACCAGCACCAATGGAATTCTGATAGTTATCACTAACTGTTGGAGTTGTTACCACTCCATAGTTTGTTTGTGTGGTAGATGGATCAGTCGGTCCACAAATTTCATTTGATCTTTTGGAATTAAATCCCATGGAACCAAAAATGGATCCTACAAAACCCATCACTCCAAAACCAATTGTAGTTAAAAAACTTTTCCGATCCATCGCTTTCTTCTCTATTTTAGATATGAGAAACTAAACTCAATATCCAAACAATGACGAAAACGGCAAACCCACCACCAACTGCGATCTGTTTGAATTTTTTGTCATACTCCGTATCCACAAAAAGTAAATAAGATGCTGGTCCAACAACAGGTACGATGAGGATCACGAGTGACCAAACAATTTGTTTGATCGTTGTCATATCTTTTTGTTTGGACAATCCAAATAAAGCAAGGGGAGCCCAAACCATTGTCAAAACAAATGGCAAATAATACGCGTACGATCCGATAAAGTAAGTCCAAAAACTTGGATTAGCAAAATTTGTTTCCATAATAAAACTCCTATTAAGTAATTGACGGTTCAGTAACCGCAGTCATCGCATAACCAGCATAAGCTAGAATTGTTAAGAACAACAAAATCCCACCAAATACAACAGAGTTTCGAACGACCGGTGAAATTTTTGAATCTTTTGAATATAGATATACCAGAGAACCAATAAATGGAATGAGTAAGATCATCCAAAAATATCTATCCACTTTTGCTCCATTGGCAGTGAATCGATCCAACATTGCAAGACCTGTCCATGCTGCAAAGATGGCAAAAGGTAAAAGATATCCCATCAAATGAAAATACCAAGTTTTGAGTGTTCCTGGAAAATGAACTCTCCAACCAGAAGTATACATTTTGTTCGTTTGGGATTCAAACTCTTTCGTATCAATTTTGGGCAGTTCTGCTGTATCAATCAGACCTCTGTTAGATTCAAAGACATCGTGTGCAGGCAGAATTTTAGATTGTACTTCCAAAGGCATATTATTTTGCGGAGGAGGGATTGGTTGGTTTTTGTAAGAACCCAAAACAAATTCTTTCAAATTTGCCTGCACAAAAAGAGCAAGAAGTCCAATACTAGAAGACAAATCTCCTACATGTGGATATCGAATGCCAGAACACGACTGTAAAGATTCCAAAAAGGGAGGACTAGAAACTCCATAAGAATTACCTTCAAAACAGTTCCCTACATTCACTGGACCACTTAAAGCAATGTCTCCTCGACCAGAATGATACACTTTATTGTTTCGAACAATATTGTTATTAGAAATCCAAATGTTCTCATCAATGTTCATAGTGACAAGTATCCCATAATTCTTATGATTAAAGACCAAATTATCTTCGACAACATTCTCCAATCCACCAAGGAGAGCGATTCCGTTTCCAATGGAAGGATACTCTAATTTTTTAGATGGTGCATTTGTATTGTTGTTATCATAAACAAGATTCTTTTTCACAACCATTTGTTTTTGTGGAGGTAATAACTCTCGGTCTAGGGTGTTTGGTCCAATTCCCAATTGGTTTTTTCTCCAAACAGAAGACAACAAATAGATATTTCCGCTGGAATTGGTTCCTGAATAACCCAATGCATTGTGTTCTGAGATCACATCGTTTATAATCGCATTACAAGGATTACACTGCCCAATGTAAAAACCAGAGTCGGGTGATCCAGAAGCATAGGAATGTTCGATGAGTCCGTCCACAGCATCAAATGCATAAATACCATAATCCCCATTATTGTAAGCAGTGATATAGGAACCGCGATACCCTTTTACACCAGTCCAATAAACGCCATTTAATGTAGCATTCCTTGTCGTGATGTTTTCCACTGCAACCCCATCAGCACCCACAACCATAATGCCATTCCCTCTTAGGAACTCTCCGTCGATGATCGTTAAATTTCGATCTTCTCCTCGAATGGTAATGGAAGGTGTTGTAACAGTTACCTCTTCTTTATAAATCCCTTTTGCGACTAATACCAAATCTCCAGGAGATGCAGCGTCGACGGCATTCTGAATGGTTTTGTATTGGGAAGGTACCTTTCTTGTAATCCCTGTCCATTTTTTAGAGATTTTGGATTTAGACATGTTCGCCTGAGGATTGTAAGCTGCATCACCAATCACGGCAACTCCAGTCATTCCGATTTTCCCATCAGGAGACGCATGGAAGGAACAGTAGTAAGGAAAAACTCCTTCCTCTGGAAAAAATACATCGGTATGTGCCCCACGAAACATCGCTAAGTTGCCAAAACTTGTCTCTGTAGACCAATCCTTGTTAATCGATATTGCGTTATGAGGATTGTTTCCTTCATTTACAAATCGAATTTTCCCACCTTTGTAAGTGCGGATCACTGGTGGATGAAAGGCATTGTCCATCATCGTGACATGCACAAATGCCGAATTTGCAGGATCTTCAGAATTGCAAAAGTTCAAACCAAAAGTAATGAACATTGCCACAAAGATCCCAAAAAGTATCTTCTTGGTTTTTTCCATAGTCGTTTCCCGAAACGTGAGGAAATCCTCACATTTTGAGAATTTTAGAATTATGTTAAAACTTTGTCAATTTTAAATCACCGAAAAGAAGAAAAATATACTAAAAGTAATGTCTTTAATTCTGCTAAAACCTGTTTCTTGTCGGACGGTTTTTCCGTACGGTGTACGATTTTGATGACAGCATCTACTGTTTCGACGATCATCTGAGAAATATAATACGCTCGTTTTTTGTTCACTTTTGGGAAGAGAGTTAAGATTACTTTTTCTGCTAGTGACTTAGCAAATCGTTCGTTACTTTCAATGTCTAAATGCAACAAAGCTTCGTTTGTATATAGAATCGAATTGATCAACCGATATCCCTTTACTTCATTTAACGCTTGTTCAAATGCCGATAGTGTAAAGTCAATAAAACCAGGTGTAAATTTTGGATTCTTCTTTAACTCTTTTTCAATTGTTTCAAAAAAAAGATCATGCATAACCAAATAACAATTTTCTGCATGTGAATAGATGATAGACTCTTTGTTTGGAAAAAACTGATAAATGGAACCCACTGAGATCCCACTTCTTTCCGCGATGAGATCAGTTGTCAAATCATCATAACCAACTTCACCTAACAGCTCAATAGCGGTTTGAACAATTTTTTGATACCGCTCTTTGGAACGTTTTTGTTGGGGAACTTTTCTTGGATTGAGTGTGTTGTTCATTTTAAATATTTACCAACTTCCAGAACTTCCACCGCCCCCAAAACTCCCTCCACCTCCACGGAATCCGCCAGAACTTCCACTACTTGACCATCCACCGCTTCGACTACTGCTCCCAGAGGAACTCACAAATTGACTCTTTCGCATACGTTCCCGGCCATGAGGAGTGAGTAAGTGATATAATTTATAAATTCCAATTCCAATCGCATAGATTAAAAAGACGGCAGCGCCAACATTGGCACCGTGAATGGCAGTAGGAAACAAACTCCAAAATGGAAATAAGAAAAAATACAGAAACCATCCTATATAAGGTGCGTTCGCTGCAAAATAGGTAAAGATGCCTAAAACAAAAACGATAAAGAGTGATGCAAAGATTTTAATCACAATTGGCATCTCTTCGCTTGCGGGGGAAAGTTCACCTAAAAAGGAAAGTGGTCCAAGATGGGAATAATCTTTTGGTTCGGGCATCTGGTATTCTCCTTCCATTGCTTTCATAATTGCCTTTACACCATTTTGAATCCCGAGATCATATTCGCCTCTTTTAAAAAATGGTTTGATATCATTTTCTATGATATGATGACACAATACATCTGTTAAAACACCTTCTAACCCATAACCAACTTCAATTCTTAATTTACGATCATCGATGACGACTAATAATAAAACTCCATTGTCTTTATTTTTTTGGCCTAACTTCCAAGCTTCCGCAACCTTTAGAGAATATTCTTCCAAATTTTCCCCTTCTAATGAAGAAGTGATATAAACAGCAATCTGATTCGTTGTCTTTTTTTCATGATCTCGCAGTTGTTTTTCTAATGCAGAAACAACATCAGCATGGAGAGTCCAAGTTTCATCCGTAACTCTAGCTTTTAAATTTGGAACTTCTTTGGAAAGAATGAGGAATGGAAAAATTAAAAAGAAAAAAACCAATATCCTTTTCATATAGGAATATTGGTTTCAGAAAGAAAAGTTACAAGAAATTTTTCTCTACTTTTGAATGCGAGTCGCACCATTGTAGGCAGAGACAGGTTTTAAATCATCAAATCCGATCAGATTCACTTTTCCGCCACGTTCTTCATAATCTTGTTTAAAACTTTGCAAAAACTCAATGGCAGAAAAGCCAATCATCTTTACACTTTCATCAAATTTCAAATCAATTCGTTCTCCTTGGGCTATTTTTCGAAGAAGAAGTTTTAATGAGATCATATTCGAAAATAAGAGTGCGTGTTTTACATCAAGTGTATGGATTTGGTTCTCCGACCTTTTTGTAATGTCAGCAACGAAGATATAACGCAAAGGAACACCAAAATATATTTGTATTAAGATTGCTGTGACAATTCCGCAAAAAACACCCACTAACAAATCCTCAACGATTGTCAGCACAACGGTAACCAAAAAAATCACAATTTGATCCCAACCTTTTTTGTATGTTTCCTGAAACACATGAGGGGACGCAAGCCGAAGTCCAACCATAATCAAAATTCCAGCAAGAGATGCTAAAGGAATTCTGTGGATCAAACTAGGAAGCAATAAAATAAATAATAACAAGAACAAACCATGAAAAAAATTGGACCATCTAGTCCTCGCACCATTTTCTATGTTTGCTGATGACCGAACCACTTCAGCAATGATAGGAAGCCCACCGATCCAACCCAAAAAGAAATTACCGACTCCTTTCGCAACGAGCTCTTGGTCCATATTTGATTTTCTTCTAAAAGGATCAGTCGTATCAACAGCTGTTGCCGTGAGTAAAGATTCGATACTGGCTACAAGTGCGATCGTAATGACCATTACCCAAAAAATTCCATCTTTCCAACGGGAGAAATTTGGAAAAGATAACCCTTCATAAATATGATCAGGTAAATTGACTAACTTTTCAGGACCAATATAATAAACATGATCTAATAAGGTATATGAATGTTGATAGGATAAATTAAATATAAAACCCAAAAGAATACCAACTAACACAGATACCAATGGTGCTGGCAGTTTTTTTAACCAAGGATTCTTAACTTTTGTTAACAAAGCGATAATGACGATGGCAGACAAACCAATCATAGCAACTTCAGGGTTTACCTTTCCAAAACTAAAAGGGATCTCTAATAACAATCCTAATATTGTTTTCGCTGTTGGCGCAATGCCAAGAGCTACATAAAATTGTTTGGAAATAATGATGATTCCAATTGCAGCCATCATTCCGTGTACAACAGAGATTGGAAAATATACCGTGAGATTTCCTGCCTTCAAAAGACCCAAAACAATTTGGATAGCACCTGCAATCACGATGGCAGCAAGAGTGATTTCGAAACCTAACTTTGCATCTCCTCCACCCATTACAAAAATTGAGTTTAATACGACAGCAATGAGACCAGCGGCTGGTCCATTGATCGTGAGGTGAGAACCACTAAAGAGAGAAACAAAAAGTCCTCCCACAATTCCCGAAAAAATTCCAGCCATCGGAGGAGCGCCAGATGCAAGAGAAATTCCCAAACAAAGAGGTAGGGCAATTAAAAAGACAACAAAACCGGACAATATGTCCGATCGCCAATTTTCTTTCAAACCAGGGAGCCAATCTTTAGGCTTTTCTTTGTTCATAGGAGATTACCTTTTTTATTTTTTACTTCTTTATTTTGATTAGAATGAGACGTTTGTTTTCTAAATTGATTTGGATTCACACCCGATTGTTTTTTAAATTCTAAATAAAAAGCAGAACGAGAACCGAAACCGGCCATTTTTCCCACTACCGACACATTCATTTCTGGATTTTCAAGGAGAATTCGTTTTGCTTCTTGGAATCGATATAAATTGAGAAGAGTTGGAAAGTTAAAGTTATATTCGATATTAATGAGTTCACTTAACTGATGATAGGATAACCCCAGTTTGTTTGCAATCATCACCTCATTACAATCTTCATTCAAATAGATTTTTTCTGATTCCAATAATGATTCTAATTTTAACTTAAATTCCTTTGTATCAATTTTATTAGTAAAGGTTCGAAATCGGGTTTTAGTGTTGTCTCTTTTTTCGTAATTTCGGAGAAACAAAAAGCTTCTTGCTGTCAAAAATGGGAGATAAAAAACAGAAGCATAAAGGAAGAACGGTTGATAGGGATAAAAATCGAAATGAAACAAAGTTTTCAAAAAAACTAAAAAGAGAAAGAGCGTCCATCCTAAAAAATACCGTCTTTCTTCTTCGTTTTTATTTTTGAGTAAAAACTGATGCGTACTTCTCAAAAAATAAGTCGCAGATCCAAAGATTGTTAATAATACTAAAATTCGATATTCATATACCCTTGGAAAAAGAGGAACGAGTATGTATAAAAAACCAGAAAGAGCAAACATCCAAAATAGTTTTGGATGTTCCATTCGTTCATTCGTAAACCGAACAAAGTGATACAGATAAATAAAAAATATAAAATGATTCAGAGATAAAAATAAATAATAAGAATGTCTGATCAGCTGATTTTCATTTCCAAAAAAAGATGACAGATCCTTTCCGTGCACAGAATATACTAAACAGAAAAATAAAAGGAAGTGAAGAAGGATTGTTAAATATACCTTTTCTTTTGATTTGATAAATTCAGAAATCGCCCATCCAGTGGAAACAAGTCCCACCATTGTAAAAAACAAAAAGGTTAAAAATCGAAATAAGACAACAAATCGATAAGTGGCATTGGAGATGGTGCGAATTGGAAAGTTGACATTCTCATTCGTTTCAAGGAAAAGATAAAAATCCCGAGATTCTCCAGGTTCCATAGAGACATTAAAATGCGGAAACGGACTTAAAAGTCCTAACCAATCTTCCCAAACGTAACCACTATACACATCGATGATTTGCCCCCTCTGATTTTCAGAGCACATCTCTGCATTCGGTATGTTAATCCACTGCACGAGAACACTAAACTCGGATACTTCTTTCAATGGATTCTCGAGACGAAAATGGAGCCATTGTCCTTGTTGTCTCCATGCCCCACGGAGGGAATCTTCGCTTTGGTTTTGCACCCAATGCATTTTTTTGAAGGTCTGCAAGGAGGAATGGTTACAAGTTTTAGGAACCACTTCTCTACCTGAGGAAAGGAATTGTACTTCCTTACTTATGTTCTGCCCATAAAAGGCTTCTGGTTTGCAAAGACAACCGCCCAAAAGCATCAGAATGGACAGTGAATAGAAAACCCGAATCAAAACGTGCATGGATAACACCAATGTAGTAAGGAACCACCGACAAGAAAGCGAATTCATAGCCTTAGAAATTCACTTGGATGCGATTTTTTTGTCCAAATTTATGATATTGGACAAATCGTTTGTCTAAAATCATGGCTTCAGAGAGGGATAAAAATGGATTTCCACAATGCTCTGAACAATATTCTCAACCCACCCGTCTTGTTTTTCTTCTTAGGAATGGGTGTCGTTTTCTTCAAATCTGATTTACGGATTACAGAGGGAGTATCCAAATTCCTTTCTTTGTATCTATTGTTTTCGATTGGGTTTAAAGGTGGACATGAACTTTTCAAATCACCGTTTGCAGAGGAACATCTACTCACACTCATCGCTTGTATGTTTATGGCATGTTTTGTGCCCATTTATTCTTACTTCATATTTCGATTCAAACTTGATCATGCCAATTCAGCGGCGCTTGCAGGTAGTTTTGGTTCCATCAGTGCAGTCACTTTTGTGACTGCTGGTGCATTTTTACACAGTTATGGATTTGAATACCAAGGTTTTATAGTGGCAGGAATGGCACTCATGGAATCACCAGCGATTGTAATTGCAGTGATCATTGATCGATTGGGAAAGAAAAAACAGAACGGAAATCCTTCCGAAAAAATTCAATGGAAACATTTGTTACACGAAGCTTTCTTTAGCTCCTCCGTATACATTTTGATTGGAGCTCTGATCGTTGGTTACTTGTCTGGCGAATCTGGATGGAATACTACAAAACCTTTTACAGAAGACATCTTTAAAGGATTGCTCACATTTTTCCTTTTAGACAAAGGCATTGATGCCGCAAAACAAATGAAAGAGCTAAAAACTGTGGGTCTTTTCTTACTGGGTTCCACTATTGTTATCATGTTCATCAATGTAATTATTGCTATCTTCTTAACCAAAATCATTCAAATGCAAATAGGTGATGCATTGATGTTTGTCGTACTATGTGCTTCAGCATCTTATATTGCGGTGCCTGCAGCTATGAAAGATTCAATCCCAGAAGCAAGCCCAAGTATTTACCTTACTGTGGCACTTTCGATTGTATTCCCAATCAATATCATCGTTGGAATCCCTTTGTATTTTTATTTACTCAAGGCTTTCATATAAACTAAACTGAAATTTAACTGGAGAGTGAAGAACACAATGTACACCAAAATTCTAAAAAGAACAAAACTGATCTTGGCTGTTACTTTGATTTTCCCGCTTTCCATTTCTTTTGCAGAGCCCATCCAAAATCCAAATCCAGAAACTCCAGTCGCTGAGACAAAACCTTACAGTTCCCCTATGAAAGAAAAGGGATTGGATCCAGATTTCAATCGCCATATGTTTGTCGAACCAAGTCTTTCCAAACACTCAGCAACCTCTTCTCAGTTTTGGCTGAATGATGTTTTGCGTTTTGGATTGTACTTACGCCCTAGACAAGAAAATCGCTATAATTTAGATTTTAATGCCTCAGACAAAGCGTATGTCGATCGAACCTTACAAACATCCTCTTTGTACTTTCTTTTTGATCCGAGTCCTTACGTCCAAGCCAAAGTAACTTTACAAGATGCAAGGGTTTGGGGTGGTGAATCGCCAGCTTCAACAGGAGACCTCCGTGCTAATTTCTTTAATAACACGGCAGATCTATACTCCAGAAACCAAACCAATGCCGTTTCACTTAACCAAACTGGCGTTAGGGAAGCGTTCGTAGTATTAAACAAACTCCCCTTTTACTCAAAGATGCAAATTGGTCGCCAAATTTGGGCTTATGGAGACCAAAGGTTGATTGGTGGTGGGAATTGGACAGTGAATGGTCTATCGTTTGATGGAGTTCGTCTTATGTTTGAGTTTGAACAGATCAAACTCCATTTCCTAATGGCAAGACCCTATTGGACACAAAGTGGGCCGAACGGTGTTGTTTCTGCTAATGACCCGAAATTAAACTCCGCGGCTAACGGAACAGATACAACACTTGTCGGAACTTACAATAGTTTTACGATCCCAGATTGGGTTACATTAGATCTTTATAGCATCGGCATTGTTAGGAAATGGAAACGAAATCCAACGAATCCCATCACTGGTCTTCCAGCAACTTCGCCAGATGACCCACTTGCCACAAACCGAAGTAGACAAAACCAAAACCTAGTCACGACGGGCTTTCGCCTCACCAATCGTACAAAAGGAAATTTTTTACCGGAAGGGAAAGCATGGGATTTCACTTGGGAGTCTGCTTTCCAATCTGGTACATCGGGACGTAGAATCCAAGATCCGTATCTAAAAGAATATCTCCCGAATGAATGGGACAATATTCGTACAGAAAGAGAAACGTATACAGGACAAATGCATGTATTCCAAACAGGATATACTTTTTTCAAAAAACTTAGATTAGGTGGTCAATTGTTATATGCTTCTGGGGATAAAAATAGAGCCGATGGATCTCTTTCCACATTCCAAACATTAGCGAATCCTCGTTTTGGAGTGATTCCCTATTTCAATCAAGTAGCGGGGATTTCCGAGAATATTAACGCACAAAATCTCTACTCTAAATCGGTGAGTTTAACATATACAACAGATGCTTTTGGACAATTCCAAATCACCTACTTTCAAAATGACAAGGCCGAGAAACAAGATGCTTGGTATGCAATCAGTGGTGCACCAAACTCAACAGCCTCGATTGGAGAGAGAAATCCCTATCCTGTTTCGTCTGACAAAGGTAGTACGGAGAATTTTTCCAACAATTCTTACTCATCTCCTTATGCATTAGGGAAACGAATTTATACGGAAGTTGATTTGACTTGGCATGGCCAAATCAATGATTTTGTTTCCCTCTGGCTCGGTGTTGGTTATTTACAAGCGGGAGATGCGGTGAGAAATTATCGAAATAGTAAACTCCAATACAATGCACAAACCCAATCCTTTGAGTGGAACCAAAACTTTTTACAAGGCAGAAACCAATTAGCAAAAGAAGCCTATATGGCTTATGCGCAAATCAATGCTGCATTTTAGGAAAACACTGGATTTTTAGCTGGATTTACTTACAATGAAACTAAAATTAGAGTTTCGTCCATGTTGGAAGCCCATCACAAACAAAGAAGGATTCGAAATAGTCTCTCACGTGAAGAAATTCGAGACGTCTCCCTCCTCATTCTAAAAGAAGAGGGCCTAGATGGTCTTTCCATGCGTAAAATTGCGAACCGACTTGGTTGCAGTGTTGCCAGCCCCTACTCATACTACGAAAGCCAAATTGATTTGGTCCAGGATTTGATTCGAACAGGGGAAGACGAACTCCTCTCCATGCTGAAAAAAGCAAGTGCCGAAGTACAATCTGGTTCCGCTTTTGACCAACTGGCCGCCATTGCCCGTGCCTATTTTCATTTTGCCAGTAATAACCGTGAACTTCACAAAGTGATGTTTGTGACTGATTATGGTGGAGTGCACCGAAAGGCGTTCCCTCAACTCCCCAAAAGTTATCGATTCTTTTTAGAGACCGTACGGATCGGATTTGATTCTGGTGAGATACCTTATCCTAAAAATGAATACCCTGCCATTGCCAGAATGATGTGGAGTTGGATGTATGGTGTGATTGTTTTGGATATGACAGGCATGCTCCGAAAAAGAAAAGGAGCAGGAAATCCCATTGAAGAAGGAATTTCCTATTTCAAAAAACTACTCAGCAAAAAACCAGACTAACTAGCGCTTGTTGACATTTCCATCCCGTCATTATCCTCTGACACTATCTCCGTTGATACTAGATTCAATTCTTCTTTTGATTGACTGGCTATACTCACTTGTTTTTTCGTCAATTGGTTCAAACGAATGAGTTCGGTTTTAATCACACCCATCACTTCTGTTGTGTCATTTACTTGCCAAACAGGATTTCCGACAGACAAACGAATGGGTTTGTTTAAATTATATGCATCGAGATACAAGGGAACAATTGGTAAATTGTATCGTTTGCTAAGAACCACCATGCCAGGATAGAGTTTCCGAGACTTTCGAAATCCCCTATACCAGGATCCCTCTGGAAAAATTCCAATTCCTAAATTCCCTTTTTTGATTCGTCTTTGGAAATCTTTGATTGTGGCTGGATCTGATTCATTTCGATTCAGAGGGATGAGATCGATTGATTTCACAATCCCTTTTACAACTTGTTCTTTTCTTCGAAGCCATTTTGATTTTCTACCCTTGTTTGCCATTCCAGAATCATAACTGGTAAGTGCTGTGGTATAAATGCCATACCGTTTAAGGACACCGCGAATGACATAAGCATCGTAAGGCATAGTAATCAATCTTAATAATTTATTTCTTGGTTTGATATGATTCGAAATGAATATCGCAGATTTTCCGTTTAACTGTCGTAAAACGAAATCGTCTTGAATCTCTACTTTTTTGTTTCCATATTTGAGTCGCATGGGTTTCACTACGATCCACATCAAAACAAATCCTATAGATCTTCCGACATAATAAAACATAACTTTTCCTCTTAATTGGTATGTGTCCATCCCGTGCCAGAGGTTGCAAAAGTTTCACAAAGAATTTCGCTACAATTCCAATACAATTCTGTTTCAAGTGGTACGTTTTTGGTTCGTAGAAATCCTAGAATTAAAAATTGACAATCTAAGGTTTCCCAAAATCTTGGAAAATACCTTCAGGGAGGAAACAGGTGTAAATCCTGTGCTGACCCGCAACTGTATTCCAAACGTATGTTTGGTGAGCCAGATCTTCCCCGTAAAGCACTCCACGCGGAAATGGAACTTTACACACTGAATCCGAATGTCTACCATTTGGAGGAAAGGGGCCCCGAAGGCATCGGGGCACCCGAAACAAGCATTACAATGTTGAATTTTACATTTGGAATTTTTTTCCAATAGAACCATTCGTTGTCATCTTTTGGCTCGGTGTTCCCTAAATATTAACTTTAGGAAACGTTTATGAAACAAACCCTCTTTCAAACCTTAGTCCTTTTAGGACTTACCTTTTTATTCACTGCCTGCCAAATGGAACCACAAGTTCCCGAATCAGAAGCAAATGAAAATTTACTCGTTGGACTTTTAGCAGGAAGTGGGCTCTCCACTTCTTTTCTTTTGGAATACAACGGTCAATGGAACGCAGGTTATGCGTATGATGCAAATGGTAAAGTGACACAAGCATCATTGACGGGTAGGCTCATCATCGCCACTAACCCAGATGGATCAGGAAGTATTATTTCAGGATTCGAAAAAAATTCAGACTATTTTGGTGGAGGAGATACTACGTATCGTATTTTGTCTTTTGATAAGTCCACTCGCAGATTGTATTACCAAAACACACCAGGAGGGAATAACTTTAATCATTCAACGTTTGGTAGGATTGATTATACACCTGTTACCACTTCTGGTTGTGAATTTGGGGCCACCAAATGTTTCTATTTTTGTGAAACATTATCTAACAAAGCTACTTACTCAGAAGTGTTAGCGAGCACCGTGACAAGTGATCCAGCGAAATATACGACTAATGGCTGTGGAGAAATATTTAAATCGACTTATAGTCGAGCTTTATTGAGAACTGAAAACTCAACTTGGACTGGACTTTAATTCTCAATTTTTAGAATCAGGAAAGGATCCCACAATTTTATGAAAGCAAATCACCAACTTACTTTTTTCTGTTTCATCTTTTTGTGGATCGTTTCCTGCAAACCATCTGCTTCTTCTTCCGACGAAACTTTGGCGGCTCTCATTCCCTTACTCGGAAGCAGTGCCGCTACAGCGAACCTCTGTCCAAAATCCGCACCTCCCTCCGATATCTTTTTGGCAAATACCATCGTGAGTGCCTCATCAAGTATTTCTGGATTTTCGGATCCAACAAAAGCAATCAATGGAGTTTGTGGGGCTGGAGAACTGGCGGGTTCGTTGGATGTGTATGCACTCGAAAAAACAGGTGCTGGTGCAAGTATGATCCTAAGTTGGGGCGGACGGATTGTGAAGAATGTGGCCGACTATGATTTTATCATCTACGATAATAGCTTTCGTATCTCAAGCGACACTAATACCTATGCGATGGACCCCTCCGTGGTCCAAGTCTCCTTTGATGGAAACAAATTCTGCGGTTTTAATCCTAGTTATACGGGTAACAGTGGAACGATCAACCAAATGGCCAGCTGGACAAAGTTTGGTGGATTAAGACCGGTTTACTACAATATGACCACCAATCCATTGTCAAACGAAGATTTATTCTTAGATCCTCGGACTGATGGTTTCCTCATCGGTGGAGGTGATGGATTTGATTTAGATGATTTGAATGCTAGTGATCCTAACGATGTTAGTTGTGAACCTGCAGACGTAACCTATATCCAAACCAATGGCTTTAAATTTATCAAAATTACCTCTGCAAGTGCTGTAGATAATCCAAGCACACCAGGTTCCAAATTCCCATGGCCTCCCGGAAGTTACAATGGAAGTGATGTCGATGGAGTGGTGGCACGCGAACTCCAGTGAGTCCACTCACCATTATGTCGGATGATTGATCACCGAGAAGGCTTTCGAAAAAAACATTCTATTTGAGTTCGTATTTCAGTTGACCAATTTTAAAAAAAGGATTCTTTTTTTAGAACCACTCCTCTGGCGAATTCACTTTGAGCGAAAACCTTTATACACAAAAAATTTCCATCCAGGATGAGATGCCCAGGTTATCTGCACAGGCGAACCTTCTCAAACTCTTATTGGAGCCCTATTTAGATTCCATCGAATACGAAAAAGAAGTGGGAACCGCACTCGATGCAGGAGCGGGTCCAGGGGTTCTCACCAGTTTTCTTGTGAAGAAAAATCCCAACCTCAAATGGTCAGCTTGTGACATCTCCGAGGATATGGTGCAATATTGCAAACTCGTCTATCCAAAAGTAGACTGGAAGGTCTCCGATGTACGGTCTCTAGATTACCCAGACAATCATTTTGATTTTATTTTCAACTCGATGGTTCTAATTCACATCAAAGAACCAGAAAAAGCATTAAAAGAATTCTACCGTGTGTTAAAACCAGGAGGAAAGGTTCTCATCCATTGTCCCAACGACAAAACCTTTACAGGACCTCCTGTTCTTTTGGATATGGTAGCAAAACATGCAACCATCCATCCAGCGGATCGGTTTGTGATGGAAAAAGTCCCAAAGATCATGGAAGACTTAGGGTTCCAATTGAAACATAGAACAGATTTCATTGCATCCAATGATGGCAATGATGACAAACCGATCGTAGAATATCCCAAAATTCATTTGGGTATGATGACTGGTTGGTCTATGATGTCCTTTATGGGCCATCCAGAAGGGATGCAGGATCTTTACTCCAAATTGCAGTCAGAGTATATGTCCAATCGTGTGAAATTCACGATCAAATTAGAAACGCATTTATACCAAAAATAAACGGAGGCAAAATTGAATCAAAAGGCACCTATCATCATCGGTGAATACCACATCATTCCAGAGAATTTGCCTGCGGATGGTCAATTGCGATTGGTTTTCCAACCGATCGACATGACGACCTACTGGAGGAGATGTGGACTCACAGCCAATTTCGTTGCTGGTTTTTATTCTTATTGTTACGAAGAAAGTGAGACCAAAGCCAATTCGCTTTCCACCATCATCAATGAACTATTAGAAAATGCCTCCAAATTCTCCAAAGCGAGAGAGGGCAGAATCAATGTGGAATTAAAACAATACGGAAATCTTTTAAGAATTGATGTTTTAAATGTGGCGTCAAAAACCTTAAGAGATAGTTTTGAGTTTTTCGTGAACAAACTCATATCAGAAAATGTGGAGGAGATGTATTTTTCTACACTCGAAACCAAAGAAGATGGTGATACCAAGTCTGGACTTGGACTGTTAATGATGCTAAAGGACTATCCTGTTCGTTTTGGTTATAGTTTCACTGAGATCGATGCCGATACTCATGAAATCACGGTAAGAGCAATTATCAACGTAGAAGAGATATAATAGGCGAAGCTTCATGGAAATCAAAGATTTAGATTACAACATACAATACGACGAAGCCACTAAGACTGTCAAATTCACTGGATCCATCCGCTTGCAGAACTTACCCGCTTATGAACCTATTAAATTATTCTTAAGAGATGTCGCAAAACAATGCCAAGGGGCACTTCTTACGATGGACTTTCGCGAACTTCAATTTGTGAACAGTTCTGGAATCACAACACTTTCGATGTTCATCATTGATTCTAGAAAAAGTGCTACCTACCAGATCAAAATCCAAGGATCTCTCAATGTTTCTTGGCAATCAAAGTCTCTTTCCAATTTCAAAAAACTTTGGGACCAAGTGGTTTTGGAAATTTCCTAAACCACCAATCCACTCACTCTCTCTAGTTCACTTCGAACTTCCGCCCATCTCGTACAACCTTCTAAATTCGAGCATGCGGCGGGACATCTCGTTAAATCTTTGCGCTAAGATGACAAACAAATTGGTAAGAAGTTTCACCGCTAAGGTAGGACTTTGGATTTCTAATTTTTGAAATTCCGTTGGCGTGAGGATGAGAAGTTTCGCATGATCTCGCACCACAATATCTGCATTCCGATTGGACTTTGCGACAAAACCCAATTCTCCAAAGATTTCACCTTGGTTTAAGATGGAAATGGTGGAACGAACACCATCCTCACGATTCACAATCACTTCCACACTTCCTTCTAATACACAAAACAATCCCTGGCTTTCCTGGTTTTGGTGGAACACAATGTCGCCATCCTCATAATCAATCAGATCAAGCATGGACAAAAGTTTTTTGGATTCTTCCTCAGTAAACCCTCGCAAAAAGGAGAGGAACTGACTGGGAGGAAGCATCATATCATGAACGATATTTTGCCAAACCTCATCCCCTTCCATGGAGAAGAGTGGTCGAATGTCTTTGTATTCTGGGAACTTGGTTTCAAACAGATGAGCAAGTTCTGTTCCGGCAGGATAGCGCTTTGCCAAACGAAGGAAAGGTGAATGGATTTGTTTTAAATATTCATTATCGTCTAACAAAAATACCATGGGAATTACAATCCCATATTCAGGATGGTGGATGTTCTTTTTGTACATCCTGTACCCAACCTGGTTGTACAAACGCACCAAATGAGGATTGGTATCAATAAAATCGATTAAGATCCCATTTTCTCTGGCATGTTCATAGATTTTCATGCAAAGCATACTCGCTGCGGCTGTATGGCGGAATTCCCGTTTCACCATGAGTTTTGTGGACATCGAAACTTTGTCTGGATAAAAGGGCCGAAACAAATCCATTTCATATAAGTCCTCACATTCCAAACTTCCATCCTTACGAAAGTTGATGCGAACGGTTCCGATGATTTCTCCTTCTTCCGTTTCCGCGAGGAAAAGGTGCCCTGTTTCATCAAAGGGTTCCTTGATCATTTTGGCGGTGTGGTCGGCGTATTCCTGGACTCTGTTCATTTCTTGAACATAGATATCGTAACGGAGGCGGTAAATTTTATTACGATCTTCCTCGGTCGTTGCCAAATGGACTTTGATATGACTCATACTTGCCCTCCTCCTTAAAAATTTGAAAAATCATTTGCAATTTATGCAAAATGTATGACGTTATCAGTTAATTTCCTGCATTCTCTAGAACGAAATATAAAGAAAGAAACCTTTACTCTATGCCGCAATCCTCTTCCAACGAAAATCGCTTCGTCCTCTCGGACTACTACAAGAAACAACTTAAAGAGATTGCCTTCCAGGGGGAATTTAGGGCGGAAACCTTCGCCACCAAGTTCCGATTTTTTTTCCTGGGTTTTTTGGTTATCTTTGCTACACTCGGACTGCTTTCTGGTCGTCCTCCTGTAGAGTTTTATTACCAAATCTCCGCTATCCTTGTTTTACTCTGTTACAACTTTGTTGTCCTATATTCATTAAAGAATTCGGGTAAATATCTCAATATATTTAAATTCTCGTCTTCTTTTTTAGAGATCACTCTCCTTACATTTGTTACAGGGTATACGGCATACTCCCAAAAAAACCCAAGTCTTGTTTATGCAGCACCGATGATTTATGTCTTCTTCATTCTCATCGCGCTTGCCTCCATACGGAATAATACTAAGACTATCATCTTCGCCGTGATCGTACTCATTGTTGAATACGCATCTCTCACCATTTACTTTTACCCAGAGATGACAGATCTCAACACCAAACTCATGGAGTTGTCAGAGTATCTCAAACCCAACTTCCTAGAAGAAAACAGTACCTTCTTTCTCGTCAGTGCCGTACCGATGGGAATCTTTCTCATCTTACTCTACATGATCGTAACTGGTGGTCTCATTCTATACGCCATCCTTAACACATCCCGTACGACACAAGAACAAGCAGACTTAATTTTCAATACAGAAAAACAAGCGATCCTTGAAGAGAACATGCGCCTTGGTATGGAATTAGACGTAGCAAGGCAAATCCAAGCCATGGTACTTCCCCGCAATGAGGAATTAAAACAAATCAATGAGTTGGAAATTTCTGCGAGGATGGACTCGGCCAATGAAGTGGGTGGAGACTATTACGATGTGGTGCATCATGAAGATGGAACGGTTTACATTGGAATAGGAGATGTAACTGACCACGGACTCGCATCGGGTGTTGTGATGCTCATGACACAGTCGGCATTTATCACCACGTTACGTTCCAAAGTCATTTCCTTACGTGAATCGCTTCGTTCCATCAACTCCATTTTGTTTTCCAATATCCATGTTAGGATGAATGATATTCGCAACCTAACACTCTCTCTATTTTCTTACAAAAATGGAGTGTTCACAACTGCAGGACAACACGAAACAATTTTGGTTTATCGGCATGCGTCTAAAAAAACCGAAATCATTGATACAATCGACAACGGTATGTTAGTTGGTCTAACAGAATCCATCGACGAATTTATCCATGAAAAACCGATTCCATTACAACCCAAGGATATCATCCTTCTCTATACAGATGGAGCAACGGAAGCAGAGAATCCAAAACGGGAACAATTCGGAACCCACAGGTTGATTGAATCCTTGGAACGACATGCAAGTCTTCCCACCACGGATGAAATTTTGGCCGCTATTTTCCAAGATATCTATGTTTTTATCGATGGGATGGATGTCTATGATGACATTACCATAATGATCATGAGGAAACGAGGCTAAGAGTTTTATGGATAATGAAAAAGTTTTGGAAGAGGAACGAGCCAAATACGCAGAGTTGGAAGTTCTCTACCAAAACATCATTGACCACTCCACAGAAATCGAAAACGAACTCTTAGAAAATAATAAAAAGATCCAAATGTATTTGGATCGGATGCGCCGTTACCTCTCCCCTCAATTGTATGAGATGATCACAGGTGCAGAGGTAGAAACTTCCATCTCTCATCAAAGAAGAAAACTCACAATTTTTTTCTCAGACATTGTTGGGTTTACAACTATTACTGATTCAATCGAACCGGAAATTCTTTCTGATTGTTTGAACAAATATTTAGATGTAATGTCTAGCATTGCGATCAAATACGGTGGGACAATCGACAAATTCATTGGTGATGCCATAATGATCTTTTTCGGTGCGCCAAGTTTTGAAAATGATAAAGCACATGCTTTAAACTGTGTCAAGATGGCGATTGAGATGCGAGACAGTTTGCCTGCGTTAGATGAATATTGGAGAAAATCTGGAATCAACCACAACCTAACATGCCGAATTGGAATCAACACGGGTTATGTGACAGTTGGAAATTTCGGAACCAACGAACGAATGGATTATACCATCATCGGTGGGCCAGTGAATGTTGCATCCCGTTTAGAACATGTGTCAAACGCTGGTGAAATTCTAATTTCAAATGCAACCAAATCCCTGATAGACGAATTTATTGATACAATTCCTAAGGGAGAAGTGGTTGTCAAAGGAGTTCATACTCCCATCGAAACCTTCCAAGTCATTGGTCTTAAGGACAACCAAGAGAAAAAGGAAAATCCATTTTTAAAATTTGATGACCAAGGTTTCCTACTAAAACCTTTACATTTTGACAAACTCAGCACAAACCCCGAGGAACGCCGATTAATGCAAAATGCATTAGAAAAAGCGCTTGCGGCTTTGAAGTAATTCCGCTACGTTCTTTAGTTGAACTACGAATATGCGAAAATATGGCAACCTAACACACTCATCTGTTTCTGAAAAAGAACCAGAGTCGATTATCGAAATCCATCTCAAACCCTTGGATTTGATGCGTTATTGGCGTAGGATTGGAATTCTTTCTGATTTTATCGGTTACTTTTATGGGTTCTCATTTTTGCCGAATGTTCCCACCGATTCTATGGACATGAAGAATTCGGAGATTGTGAATTCTATCTCAACGGTATTCAATGAACTGTTAGAAAACGCAGCTAAATACTCTTATGACAAAAAGGCAGACATAGAAATCTCCCTCATTCACAGAGGGAGATCCTTTGAGATGCTTGTTCGAAACAAAACAAACGAGTCCAATGTGGCGGCCTATGAAAAAAGCTTAAAAGAAATTTTCTCTGCAAACGATTTAGAGAAATTGTACTTTCAAAAAATTGAATCCAATGATCCCGAATCGAGTCGATCTGGGATTGGCCTCATCATGGTTCTAAAAGATTATCCAGTGGAGATGGAAGTGACTTTGGAAACAGAAGGAGATCATACGATCATCACAAGTCGCATCATTTACTTTACAGACGTGTCCCCTCAATCATAATCTCTAAAATCTGCAAGACCTCTTTTTGAAAGGTTTGTTTTTCTTCCTCAGAAGATTGGATCGCCTTCCATTTTCGTTCATTGAGTACGGCAAATCCATGCACCCCACTCCAAAAGCTCATCATCAGAGTGGCGGTTGGTACCGATTTTTTTAATACCAGCTGATTTTGTCCATATTCCACAATTCGAAACATTCCCAGATAGGCATCTTGTCCACACTTGCGGAGTTCCTCCGAAACAGGATCTCCGGAAACATAAATTTCACCACCAAACATAAGTTCTGTCCTTCTTGGATTGTTGAGTAACAGATAAATGTATTCTTCCCCTGCTTTACGGATTTTTTGCAAAGGATCTTTTGAACTTTCCCATGCTCGGATCATAGCGAATGACAATTCTCGAAACCCTTCCGCCACAAGTGCTTGGAGAAGATCCATTTTCTTTGGAAAATGCCTGTAGGGTGCGGTGTGGCTCACACCAAGGTCTTGCGCAATGTCCCGAAGGCTTAAAGAAGACACTCCTGTTTTCTCCAAAACCGTTCGGGAATGTGCCAAAACTTCCTCTCGTAAATTTCCATGGTGGTAGCCTGAAATTTGGGCTTCTGGAATAGTTGGTTTTTTTGAGGTAGATTTCGGGTTTTTAGGAACAGATTGTTTTTTGGATGGTTTCATAAAATGTTTACAATGTATACTTTTATGTTGACAGAGTATACATTATGGTTTACACTGTCAACATGATGCAATACGCCAACTTCAAAAGACAACCACTTTTTTGGAATGGAATCGTTATGGTCGCCCTTACCGTAACCATGATTCCTTTCCTTTTTCTAGACACAAGAACCCTTTTTGGGGTGAATCTTTGGATCAAACCAATTAAATTTACCGTTTCCCTTGGAATTTACTCCTTTTCGACTGTCTGGATTTTGGAACGATTTTTATCCGATTGGAAGTACAATCTAAAAACACAATACGCACTTACCATCACTTCCGCCATTGAAATCCTTCTCATCACATGGCAAGCCGCAAGAGGAGAGGCAAGTCACTTCAATGTTTCTAATACTTGGAACCAAGTTGTATTTTCAATCATGGGTACAAGTATTTCTCTCTTTTGGTTATCTCATTTAGTAATGATTTTGCCCATCCTTCGAAACAACCAAATCGCCAAAGCAGTGAAAGAAAGTCTTCTTTGGGGACTGGGGATCGCAGGTTTCGGTATGATCATTGGTTTCTTTATGACAACACCTAGACCCGAACAATTGGAACTCATGAAACAAGGGATTTATCAAACGAGCGGATCTCATTCTTTTGGGAAAGGAGACGCAGGCACAGGGCTCTTGTTTTTTGGATGGAGCACTGTGATTGGTGATATGCGAGTTCCGCATTTTTTTGGAATGCATGTGATGCAACTTTTCTTCGTCCTTGCTGCCTTCCTGACTCGAAAGTTGGAAACTTCAGACCATCTTGTCATCGTTCGTTTCGTTGGTATTTTACTTTTGACTATGAATGTTGTGATGGTGATACAAACTCTTATGGGACAATCCATCTTTTCTTATCAACCTTTCTTTATTGGAATCTATGGACTCATTCTCTTCTTGGTTTTTTCGTTCGGGATACGTCTTTTCACCACTACTCCCAATTCTGAAATGAAGGTAACAATATGAACTCATCACTTCTTTTTACAATTGCAAATGCATTGGCAGTTTTCGCTTGGTTGGTTTTAATCATTTCACCAAATCAAAATAAGGTGATTCCTTATTTGCGAGTTTTGGTAGCAGGTTTGTTTTTAGGCGGATTGTACATTATTTCTTTGGCACTTGGATTTGGAAATGCCGAAGGAAACTTTGGAAGCTTAGAATCCGTTCGTTCCTTATTCCAAAACGACGAATTTTTATTAGCTGGTTGGGTGCACTATTTAGCGTTTGATTTATTTATCGGGACATGGGAAGCAGAAGATGGATGGAAACAACAAATCCATCGTTTGATATTACTTCCTATTCATCTATTGACTTTTTATTTTGGACCAGTGGGACTCGTTTTGTATTTTTTAGTCCGAGGATTCAAAACCAAAAACTTTAATTTTTAACCGCCATACACATCTAAGAGAGAAAGAATTCTTTGGTATCGATTCTTTTTCTCTTCGTCTGCTTCCAGGTCTGCGATTTCTAAGTTTTCAAATGCTAAATCACGACCTGTTTTTTCATCCAAAGTTTTTACATTCGCCTTTGCACCAGATTCTAACAACAATGCAAGAACCGACGAATTTCCAAATTTACAAGCTTCATGAAGTGCCGTACTTCCATTCTGATCTGCCATATGGATGTTGATTCCAGCCTGAATGAGTTTTTTGGCCAAACTTGGTTCACCAAAAACCGAACACCAATGTAAGGGAGACATTCCATTGATCGATTGAAGATTTACGTTTGCTCCTCGTTTTAAGAGCTCATCCATTAAACTTGTTTTCTCAGACAAACGAAGTTTGTTGTCTTGGCACAATTTAAAGATGGCTGTTTCTGCATTTATATCTAAAATATTCGGGTTAGCTCCTCTTTCCAATAGACGCATACATGATTTGTACTTGGAACGAACGAAAGCTTCTTGTAATAAAGTGAAACCAAGCGGATTTCGAATCGAATCTTGAATGATATAATCCAATGAACCTACTGTTCGAACAAAGGAATCCAATAGATAAACATCATCTTCTTCTAACCAATCCAAAGTTTTATCTTCGTTTTTGGTATCCAGTTGATTTCCTAAATTGTTTTGGTAATCCTCTGGAAATTTTGTTTTCAGAAATTGTAGGAAGCTTGGCTCTTTTTCAGAATGACATACCACATCATGGATGATATGCCAATGATTGGAATTTGGTTTTAGTTGATTGGATATTAAAAAGATAAACGTTTCATTTAATTTTCTTTGAGTTAGATGAAATACTGCATGCACATTTCCTTCTTTAAAGTGAACTTCTGAAACAGCAGTTTGACTATCTGGCCAATGGTAGATTACCAAAGTCAACAATTCATCTTTTTCATTTTCACTGAGAAGCGAAAAATATTTTTGTAATAGCAAGATATTTCCTGCAAGTGCATAAA
The DNA here is from genome assembly GCF_040833955.1 of Leptospira sp. WS60.C2. Taxonomy (NCBI): domain Bacteria; kingdom Pseudomonadati; phylum Spirochaetota; class Leptospiria; order Leptospirales; family Leptospiraceae; genus Leptospira; species Leptospira milleri. The sequence continues at coordinate 3,022,884 of NZ_CP162133.1, forward strand.
TTTTTGCCGCAAGAAAGTTTGAAATAAAATCGGGAAGTTCTTTGTTTGCCACACCATATTCATCAAATTGTATTTTGTAAATATGGGTCGCAGTGAACCGACCATGCAAAAACGTATTCCATTCATCAGAGATTGCTAAATAGAGTTTGCCATTGACTAATGCATGATCGTAATCTTCAACCGTCAAAGACAATCTGACTGGAGCAGAGTTCGCATTGTGATTGATAATGATAGAAAGAGTTTTGGAAGGAGTATCTGTTGTGATATCGTAATCAAAATTTTTTAAGCGAACAATTTCGGGAAGACCAGAGATGGAAATCCGAACATCATCATCGTTGCCTTCTTCATCTTTTAAGAACACAAGTTCTTCATTGGACCAATCCGATACAAAATCGGTAGTATACCTTCCAAAAATTTGGCCCTGCAAATTGTGATTCGGAATTTGACCTGAAAAGTTTAGATCAAATAACACAAGTGAGTCGGAGTGTTCTCCAGCAATCTGTTTTCTAAAATCAAAATGATTCCAAATGGAACATTTTTTACATCTGTATTTCCCTTTTTTCCCTTCTAGTTTCGAAGAAGAGATAGAATGACCACTGAGACAATTGGAGCAGGATAAAATCGTTTTCATATTTCGCTTGTTCCGTTATAGAATCCGAGAGACTTTACCCTGATCAATCGAAAATTAAACAACTAGAAGTTTCAGGTAGGGATTCATGGGACAAAATCAATATTTAATCATAGGTGGTTCGGGAGAAGCGGGGCAAAGTGCGATTACTGCTATCCGAGCTTACGATCCAAGTTCCTTTATCATCGCGACCACTACAACAAGTGAACCTGTGTCGAATTCTGACTTAACTTTATTTGGGAAGCGAGCCGAACCTGGTCTCTCCCATGCCATACGAGAAGACCTTTCAAGTGAGGGTCGTTTGCAAAAGATAAAGGCTCTAATTTACACTCCAGCCTTAGGGGAAGTTGGATTTCCCATTGAAGAAAGTTCCGATGCACAAATCAAAGATACGCTTGGGATCTGTTTGGATCCAATGCTCAGTTTGGAACAAAGTTTAGAGCCAGAATTGACAATCGCCTATTCTGCATTTTACTGGTTGCCCCACACGTTGGCCTTTTATGGATCCATGGGAGTTGCCAAATACAAAGCGGATCTTTGGGCATTGGAGAATCCGTCAAAACGTCGGATCGTGAGGGCCGGTACTTTTTTTTCCAAAAGTGTGAGAGGGATCTCAATCGTATTACAAAGAAGGATGAAAAAAACAAACCATCCGGATCTATTGAAACTCAAATCAAAATTCGAATCTTCCCAAGAGAAGTTCATGGATTTTTTCCTTTCCTATGCATGGGAACATGAAAAGGAAGCGTTTCAAAACCAACAGAAGACTCCTTACCGACCAACCGTAAGAGAGGATCTAACCCGGGGACTGACAAAAGCACTACAAAACGAGGCACCCATCGTGACGGTTCTTGGGGACTGGACTTGGGAAGAAAAAGAATTACCTCATTTACCCGATTGGTTCCGACATTTTTAGTTGCCAAGAAAAATAGAACTTCCAAGAGTAGACCGATCGGTATACATGGAGGGTCTCATGAAACGACTTATCTTTCGGAAAAAAGGAATCTTGGAATGGGAAGAAACGGAAGCACCCACTATCAATGGAGAGAACCAAGCACTCGTAGAACCCATTGCCATTGCACGTTGTGATTTGGACTTACCGATTGTTCGAGGAGAAACATTGTTTCGCGCACCGTTTCCCGTAGGACACGAGTTTGTTGGCAGAATCAAAGCAGTATCGGAAGACCTACTGAATACTGTTTCCATCGGTTCTACCGTCGCACTTCCATTCCAAATTTCATGTGGAACTTGCCCAAGTTGTTTAAGCCACCATTCCAATTCTTGTGAAACTGTACCGTATACCTCTGCCTACGGAATGCCACCTGGTGCCCATCATGTGGGAGGAGCTATCGCTGAACTCATCAAAGTTCCATTCGCAAAACAAATGCTATTTGAAGTAGACTCCAAGATCGATCCTGTTGGAATTGCCAGTTTGAGTGACAACATTGCGGAAGTTTGGAAATTAGCCGGCCGATTTTTAGAACGAAAGAAACATCCAAAAACCCTCGTGGTCGGAGGAAATGCAGGTAGTATTGGACTATATACTGCACTTTATTTACACCAAACCAAAAAGGCAGATATTATGTATGTCGATACAGATCGCAAAAGGATTGATCTTGCGAATTCACTTGGAATTCCCGTCACTCACTTCATAGCATTTCCAAAACCAAATGAAAAGTATGATTTGGTATGTGATGCTTCCGCCACAAAAGAAGGATGGGAGTTTGCCACAAGGTCCATGGGAAAAAATGCAATTTTAAGTTCTGCCTCTATCTTCTGGACCAACCGCTTTGAAATTCCATATTTGGAAATGTACAACCAAGGCGCCGAAATCCATATTGGCAGAGTGGAATCACTCGACTCCATGAAGGCACTGTATCCAGAAATCAAAAATGGAAGTTTCACTCCCGAAAAAATTGTCACAAAAACAGTTTCCTTTGAAGACGCAAAAGAAGCATGGTTGGAAGAATCGATCAAACTGGTGGTAACTCGTTGAAATTGGAATTTGGATTAAAATTCAAATTAGATTTACGATGCGGAATTTGTTTCCTTATCCCTTTTCTTCTTAGTTTCCCTATTTTTTCTGAGTCCATCCAAGAACGATTCGTTCCACCTAACGGATACAGTCGTGTCTATTATCCAAAGGAAAGTTTTTCGACTTATCTGCAAAACTTTCCTTTAAAACCAAAAGGAAGCCCTGTCCTTTTATACAATGGAAACCAAAAACAAAACCAAGTCCATGTAGCCGTTCTCGATTTTCCACTCCTGAAACGGGACCTCATTCAATGTGCAGATGCTGTGATGAAACTTCGTGCCGAGTATTTTTATGCAAAGAGAGAGTGGAATCAAATTCGATTTACCATTAGCAATGGGATGGATGTTCCTTTTTCTCGTTTTTCCAAAGGAGAAAGGGTGCTCGTAAAAGGGAACAAGACAAGTTGGATCCAAACAAAAGCTAAAAAAGGAATCGGCCGCGAAGTTTTCGAAGAATACTTACAATTTATTTATAGTTATGCGGGAACAATCTCCCTAAAATCAGAACTTCAAAAAAAATCGATTCAAAAACTCGAACCAGGAGATGTTTGGATGGAAGCAGGATCACCAGGTCACGTGGTGATGGTTGTAGACAAAGCGATGGGAAAAGATGGACAAACGATTTTCCTTCTTGCCCAAAGTTATATGCCGTCGCAAGAAATGCATATCCTAAAGAATGGATCGTCCCTTTCTCCCTGGTTTACACTTCCCCAAGGTGCCACCTTTCCAACACCAGAATGGGAATTTCCTACAGCGGCCTTTTACGAATTTCGCAAATAGTGTCGGAAGATCCTGTTTCGACTTTCCAATTCTTTTGGATCCGACATTCTGTCCAACTGATGACAAACCTACAAATGATTGCAATCTACTGTGGTTCCTCCTCCGGAAAAGATCCCTACTTTGTGAAGGAAGCCTATCGTTTAGGTGAGATATTAGCTCATCATTCCCTTGGGATTGTGTATGGTGGTGCGAGTGTGGGTCTTATGGGAGCAATTGCAAATGGTTGTTTGGCGAAAAAAGGCAAAGTCATCGGTGTGATCCCCAATTTTCTCAAACGAAAAGAAATCGAGCACATTGGACTTACAGAACTCATCGAAGTAGAATCCATGCACGAAAGGAAACGAATCATGTTTGATCGGTCGGATGCTTTTGTGGTATTACCAGGTGGGTTTGGAACCATGGAAGAGTTTTTTGAAGTAGTCACTTGGTCCCAACTGGGACTTCACAATAAACCGATTGTGTTACTCAATTGGAAGGGATTTTATGACCCTTTAGTGCTAATGTTCCAAACCATGGTAGAATCAGGTTTCTTAAAAAAGGAAAATTTGGAACTCATCCAAATTGTCAACGAAACGGACAATCTACTCTCTGTTTTACAAAACTATTCTCCGTCTAAAAAAGAGAAATGGTTGTCGGAAGATGCCATCTAATGGAAATCTAACGAGAAGGAAACAGGATACCGTGTTCTTCTACTTGCATACTAAACAGTTTCTAAAATTCGGTTACGTATTCCTGGGTTTACTTATATCGTTTGGTTCGTCCCCAACTCTCGATGCCAATCCCTCATATGATGAGGGAGATATTTATTTTTTCGATTCAGTCAGTCAGAACCGAAACCGGCCACCTCAAAGACCACATCCTGACCTACATGTTCCTAACATTCCTCTTAAACAAGAGGTAACAGTTTTTTCCAATGAGCCTTCCGATAAAACTGCATACCCTTATATCCAAACAACGATCAATTTTGTGGAAGGGAATTTGTCTCTCAAAGCCTTTCTTTCTGACGGGACAGAAGTCGCTTATTCGACTCGAGGGGAACACATTCGTTTCTCAAAATGTTTTGGCGACCATTGTATCATCGTATCTCAAAAAAACTTGTTAGGTGTAAGTAATTCTAGCACAGAATGGGAAAAGGGACATATCTTTGGAGAGGAACGTTACCAAGTGGCAATGGGACACAAAGCGACACTTGTAGCAAGTGAACGCAAACTCTACCTATACAACAGTTATACGAATCATTGGGAAACCATTAGCCTTGAACAAGAAACCTTGAGTGGATTTGCCAACTTATATGACAAGGTAGCAATCATCACCTCTCGCCGAATCATTGTGATCGATTTAGCCTCCGAGATGCAATACGAACAGAATTTATTTCTCCGTCGCATTTACCAATTCGAAATGAGAGATGGATTTATCAATTTTTATGCAAGAAACAAACTTTGGATGTTTCGTCACCAAACAGAGGCATTCGAAGAAGTAGATTTGACGGATTGACCCTTCGGTAAACTCAAGCTAAAACACTTCGGAAAGCGCAAGGGTTGTAAATGTAGTGGGTGTTATTTTCTGAACACACGTAACAAAATCATCCATATAAGTATTGAATAGCAAATCAATTCAAATCCATTTCCAAAATAATGATTCCAAAATGAAATGAATGCCGTCTAACTTTACAAAGTTTAAAAAATCATCTAGGATTCATTCGAAATGAACCATACCATTAAAATAAAATAAATTCATAATTTAGAAATAAAACTCATCGAAGCGATTTAATGAAGCGATATCTATTTTTTTGATGAGATTCTCCATGAAGACCTTCGATTCATTGCACCGAATGGAATCGTTGTTACAAAACTAATGGATTTAGAATCACATCGAAGTAAGACCATGGTCGTAGAATCCATCGAATCAAAATTAGAAGAAATCAAAATCATCAATGATAAAGCCATTGTGACCATTGCCTACCAAACAAAGGGAATGATGTTAGGCAATCCGATCGATGGCACTTTTCGATATTTGAGAGTTTGGAACCTTATACCAAATGGCTATAATATCCTCCCGGGTAGTTGCACGAAGATTGGTTCCTAAATCTATAAAAGAGTAATCTTTACTAACACCAACAGAAATTTTGAATGGTCTTCTTTGCCACAAATTTCAATTCAGATTATCGAAATTCTTAGAGGGTTGTCCTTCTTGCGGAAGTGATTCTATTGAAACGGATAAACCGAGTCTCCCTTGAACCGATTGGTTTCCTACCTTTTGATATATAATGAGTAACACGCTACGGCAAACTCAAGTTCAAGTAATGGGTATTTTTTTGTAAGAATCGGGATTGCTTTTAGCATTCATTGATTGAATTGTGCCAAAAGACAACTCCCTTTCCTAAGTGGCTCTCAAAGCTCTCTCAAAGAGATTTATTATATTCTTACTTTCTGGAATGCTCTACTAAAATCAGTTTAGAAGTATCAAAACCAAGAGAGGATGCCTTAGCCATAAGGTCGTCGGTGATTTTTTTCGAAATCTTTGGAGTCCTTGCCAGGATCCAGAGATAAGACCTATCGGGACCGCAGACAAGGGCATAACTGTAATTGATTTTATCAAGTTCAACAATATTATAGGTCCCATAAAACGGCCCAAAGAATGAAACTTTTAGTAAACCCTTGTCAGGTGTATCTTGAAAGAAGGCTTTCCCCTCAATCTCTTTCCATTCCTGTTTTAGTTGATCATACCCACGGTTAATGACTTTTACTCCGCCATCGTCTCGTATTGCATATTCAGCGGTGACATCCACAAGCCCCCTTTCAAAAGAGTGGTCAAGCCTTGCTATTTCGTACCATCTCCCAAGATACCTCTCAAGCTCAAAACCCTTCACGGTACCAACACCTTCAGGGACTGACAGACAACCGGTAAATAGCAAAGAGAATAACAAAAAGAAATTCTTCATATGAATACTCCGTATGTGTATATGACGAATCATTTATAAATGCCTGACACGATTTACCAAATTCCTATCGTGAGCTTTCCTTACCACTACCTAAGCTACCTTTTGGGTTTGGTAGATCGAAACTACTAAAAGGAGAATGAAAGTTCTAAAAATGTTTTACATATATTAATCGACTTCATGCACTAAATTTTATAATTTATCAAAAGATATATATTTTTCCTTGAGCAATCTACTTCGAAATTTTGTGTTTTTATTGGCAAAATGACATACCGTATCCTCATCCAACAACTCGCACTGTATTTCTAAATTTATTTTTATTTTATTTTTATCTTTCATCACTGGTAACAAAAATGTGTCTTCTAATATATTTTGCTCAGGATATGTATACGCACTTTCAAATAAGTAAGAGTATTTTGACCCATCCTTGTGAACGATTCTACCATATGCAAAATAAGTAATTCCCCAAGTATTGAATTCGTCGATCCATAATGGAGCACCTTTCAACGAATGTAAAAACAAAACGTGACTATCCTCCATTAAATAAATTTTAAAACTAACTTTTCTATCAGGTTCGATCTCATTATATTTGTCAAAAATATCGTAAAAATACAAAACATCCATTTTTGTCCAAATCAACATACTGGCATTGGTTTTCTTTAATCCAAAAAGAGACCTTGTACTCTACATCAAAATACTTACTTTCTTTTTTTAGATTTTGATTGATTCTCAAATAATTAATTCCGCCCTCATTGATTGTGTGCGCAACATTCAAGGTAGTACCTTTAATAATTACGCCTTCTAATTGAAGACTGTTATCAAATTTTCTAATGTAGAAACTTGCACCATTTTCATTAATGATACAATTACGATTTTTGTCACAATTCGTAATTAAAAAAATGGAATAAATTGCAAACAAAACACTTTGAAAAAATTTCATGCCTCAACTCTGATAACAATTTTGATTCTCTTTTCTTTTCTATAAATTAACTCTCGATTACATAACTCAAGCATTACAAAATAGTACAGTTGTATCTCTATAGGCTTTAAACATAGGAATTAGTTTCACCTGAACAAATCTGTTCGGTTCTAATAACTCTTCCCAGTCCAAACTTGGTATTTTCAGAAGCCTCAACTTAAATCATACCTTTTTCCAGAAATATTTTTTTAAAATCCAATCTGTGGTAAGGCACTTAGCTGACTTTCTTGAATTCTTCACTCACTTTTTCTGAAAGTAATATCTTGATTAGAGACTGATAAGGTACGTCATTTTTATTGGCTAATGTTTTAAGTCTTTCAAGTAGTGACTCAGGTAATCGCAGAGAAATCATTTTAGTAGAAGGTTTAAGATTTGGAAATTTTACTTTCCCTGAATTTTCAAAATTAAAATAATCAGTAGCTTCATTTTTATCCCAAAACTCAATTTCTTCATCAATGGATTTAAATTTAGGAATTTTCTTTTTGATAGATTTCATAAATCTTTTTTTCCTTTTTACTCATATCTCTAGTAGAAATAATTCTAATTTTATTATTTCGAATGGTGAATACAGCAAACAGTCTCCTTGAATCATTGGAAATTCCTAAGGCAGCAAATCTCGTTTCTTTTTCTGAATGATTTTCATCGTAAGCAATCAGGATAGGCTCATTAAAGAAAATTTCCTCAATCTCCCCGACCTTTACTTTATGCTTAAGCCAATTTTTATGAATATTTCCCTGATCCCAATCAAAACCTTCTATTAACGAGAAGTCGGGCAGCTTCATGTATATTCCTAAAATATACATTCCTTAAAAAACAATCAACTATTTTTTCCTCATTCCTATCTTCATTTCGAATCCTAAGTAAATGTCGGTGCTTTCTGCATTCTGTGAGTGGATGGCATTGAAAGGCAAAGGACTTTCCTAAGTGATAGAAATGCTTACTGATCCCAGATTCAGATATAACGATTGCCACTTTAATTTTTTCTTATATTAAAGCGAACATAAGAGGAGTGAAACCATTTTATAGATATTTTTAGCGTATATCTGTTTTTGATGCGATTTCATTTCAAACCGCTTGCATATGATTGCACAAGAATGTTCGTTAGACTATTTTATAAAAAGGAAGAATAAAAAAGTGTTTTTTGATACAATCGATTCTTTTGTAAGCAAACGACCAAAGGACTAATCGCTAACGCCAATTCCATTTAGCCGTTTACCCATCTTTCTAATCTCTTATGTAAAGATAGACACTACCCAAGAAATTGCCTGACCAAAAATGTTCTCAGTTAAGAACTTTTTCAAATCAATTGGATTTCTGTTGAGTGTATCATAATACCAAGCAGTGTATTCACTCACTTGTGGGATAGTAAATCCATAACGAGTGTTTATTGCTTTAATCAACTCGTTTGCAAATAATGAGTGACCATACATGTTCGGGTGAACTCCGTCAAGACCAAACACACCTGGTTGGTTGGGAACTGGCCAGTTAGCACGTGCACTACCTGGAGACCATCCAGAAGCACTTTGAATGGGTCTTCCGTTTTCTTTGATGTCATCAAAGATCACACGTAAGTCAGCCACTGCAAAACGCATGGTTGCTCCTTGTGCTTTGATTTCATTGTTCAACATATTCAAAAAGTTAGAAATGGTTGCTACTTCGTTTGCATCCAATACTTGGTTCGGATCAGAAACTGAATTTCTAAAAAATGCTTTGAGTCCAGAATAGTTTGCTCTACCATTTGGATCTTTGTAACTTTCAAGGAAAGCAATCGCTGTTACGTTTGGAACAGTAAAGAGCACTCCACCTTTCAAACTTCCCATCGCAGCCATTCTTCGGAAAAATTCACGAATGTCTCTTTTGAATCGTGCTTCGTCCAAACAATCGGTAGATGTATGAAGTGCCGTACAAAGAACGTGGTTAGCACCAGCAGAACCAAAAAGGAAGGTTGGTTTTACTTTTTCCATGACTTGTGCTTGTGTTCCCGCATCGCGTAAACCGAATCGGTGAAACTTGTCTGGTTCCTTACAATCAGCAACCGTTACCCAACGGTACGTGTACCAATACCACTCTTTCCAATACCATTCTTTCTCTTGTTTGGTGGCAGTGATGTCTTCACATTGACCAGAAGTTCTGAGAACCGTTGTGTATTCCGCACCAGTGATACCAGCATGAGTTGGCAAGGAAACGGTAGACTGATTTCCCCCGATGATGCTTTCTGCGATACAAATCACACCGCAGTCCCATTTTAGAACATCCTCTAAGTTTACGAAAGGTCCTTTCAGTACATTGTAAGATACCGAGGCACCCGCTTGTTTGGATACGAGAACAGGGTAAGCCCAATCTTGCGTTTTTTTCTCAACGGTCACACCAAAGAATCCTTGGCTCAAGGAATCCCCAATCACACCAACCTTTTGGAACATCTGGCTTTGCGTTTGCGCAGACAAAGATCCTGCCAATACCAAAGCGAGCACCAAACCGAATGTTTTTTTTGTGTTCATATTTCCTCCGAATCGGAACATTTTTCACATAATTTGAACAATTTAGACATTTTGATGTCTTTTTTGAACCAGTGTCAAATAATTAATTTCCGAACCGGTGAGAATTTTTGAACTAAGTTCAATGTTTTGGATGTGGGAAAAGACTCGCCCAAAGCGCCATTCCAGACTGACAAACGTGATCATTGCACTTCAATCGAAAGCTTTGGAAAGAAGTATCCAAATCCCTTTCCATTGGCTGGATTAATTTGATTGGGTTTTGCTATGCTCGTTGGCCAAACACCTCGGTAGATACTATTTGCGACGGACCAATTGTCATCGATTCCCTAATTTGAATCTTCGCTTGGACCTTTATAGGCGCCGATTGGCTTCGATATAGGAATTGAAATTCTATTCGGGATAGGATTGTCTATCTTTGAAATCTAACTTGCATTTGGCGACTTGATTGTAGGAAAATCTTGCTTCGTTCAGAATTTCTGAGACGGAAGAATCACGGAGAATAATAAAAGGGATTTTGATATGATAAACAGATAAACTCTTTTCTTATAAGTAGTCTCTTTTATACCCAATTGTAAGGTAGCAAATCTCTGCAATTCTAGCAATACCTCACGTTAATGTGGAAAATTTATCAATTTATTTTACTGTAATGAGATACTACTACTTCTTTGATACCAATCGCACATCGCTGTTCTCCATGTCATATGTTTCTTACAGCAACGCCATACAATGCTGCCTTCGGAGGCATTATCGAAGCTAATAATAATTACTCCGTTGTTGCGAATAAACCATCGGCGAGATCACATAAGGCTTTGTTAGTAGACGATATCAATCGAATAACGTGTACGAGTGTAAATTGTGTTTCAGGCGGTCATAAAGAACAAATTGACTGGGTACTTGCTCCGAATACAGTATCTGTTTCTATCAACACATCCAATTTTGTTTTTATTTCAGATGTAAATGGAGTGTTTACGGTACATTATTGAATGTAATGTCTGCGCCTGCCTACAGGGATTTGGACTGAAATCAGAAACAATCCTTCCTGGGATCGGTGAAACAATGCTGCTCATACTTGTTCTTCGTGGACAGATAATATTTCAGCTAGTTGTGGTAGTTATGGTGTCACTTCTTGGCATGATAGTAGATCAATTGCAATATTTTCTGCTTACGGAAATGGGAACACCGTTCACAATTTGCTTTGCATAGAACACCGGATATCATTTCTAAATTGGGAGCAAGCGAACGTTAACAAGAAAGACAAGAATGAAAGCAATATCGATTCATGATGGGATAAAAATAATACGACTTCATTTTTCAAAATCTGTATCTTCCTCGGTTCACACCCCAAGAATCCTCACCTAAAAACCAAATTTTTCTCAAAGTCTAAACTTTCACATTGGAAACTCGTCCTATAAAAAGAGAAAACTTGCAGTAAAATCCAGAACAATCCAATGAAAAAACCACAAAGCTTGCAACATCGTATCTTCAGCCTTTACCTCTTGCAATCTGGCTTCATTTTTTTTTTAGCATCTATCCAATTATACATATCATTCCATGACTTAAAAACATTTCATTCTGTATCGAAAAGAGTTGAAATTTCAAGTGAGTTAATCCGAGGCCTTGTTGATCTTTCCTTAGAAAGAAGTGTGAGCCAAATTGGGTTAAATTTGGAAGAGCCACTTCCAGATCAGTATCGGGAGCTCATTTCCTTGCAAAGGCAAAAAGGGAATGCAAAGATCAAAATTGCAATTCAAAAATGGAGAGAAATCGATACAGAATCTTCCCAGAAACCAATTCAAAAGATTGAAAAGATCCTGTTAGAATTGGAATCCTATCGAAAGGAAGTCGACAAGGCAATTGTCCTCCCTAAAGGAAAAAGAGAGCCTGAATTCATTAAAAAATTTCCATTTATTTTTCCCAATGCTTTGGAAAGTTTAGAGGCAGAGAGAATCCATTTACAAATCGTATCTAATTCTAAGAAGATTGAAGGACTACTATCGATTGCAAGATTGGCTTGGCAGATACGAGAAATGTCAGGAAGGGAGCGCACATATTGGGCGATTGCAGTCTTAAATAAAAAAAGTCCCACGCTTGCAGAAAAGGAACGAATTCTCTCCCTCCAAAATATTACGAAACAATTGTGGAATCAACTTAGCATCTTAATCCAGAAAGATCCAAATGTATTTGGAATTCAGTCTTCTTATCAAAAAGCTGAGCTCTTGCATAAAAATCAACATGAAGTTGCTATGGAAACACTTTCGATTCAACTTGAGACAAATCGTGAATTGCCAACCTTTGAGTCATTCTTTGAAACTACCCAACAAGCACTTTTGTCAGTAGAAAATCTATGCAACATGGCAAATGATGAAATGTTAAAGGAGACGAAACAAGAGTTATATTGGCATATTTTTGAAATTGCGTCCGTGATTTTCTTTTCTCTTCTAAGTTTTGTCTTCGGTTTCCTGTTTATGAAGAGGTTAAAATCAAATACAATCGATCGCATTAGTCTTGCTTCTCGCTCATTATACCAACTAACTTTGGGCAATTTTGAGGCAAAAATAGAAACAACAGAAAATGATACAGAAGAAGTATGTAATTTAATGAAAGTACTTAGTTTGTTTGCGGAAAGCCTTCAGAAGAAACATCTGATTTCTGAAAAGGTAAAATCGTCAAGCCATGTAATTGAAGTTAAAACAGAAGATCTTCTGAAGGTAAGTTCCGATCAAAGTTTGGAATCCGATCGTATTTCTGCATCGATGGAAGAAGTTAGTAGAAATGTCGAAAGAATTTCCGAGATGATTGAAATGAACACTTCTCGATTTCAAGTTGTAAAAGAGCTAAAAGAAACCTTGGAAAAGGAGCTTGCTGAAGTCGTGAGGTCTTTGAGTACAACACAAAATCAATTTATATCTTTGAATGAACTTTCACATGCTAGCCAAAAATCGATCCAGCAATTATTCTCTTCGTTTGAAAAAGTGGAAGCGAGCTCTGACGAGATGAGCCAAGTATTAGAACTGATACAGGGAATTTCTGAACAGATCCAATTACTTTCGCTGAATGCTTCAATAGAAGCGGCAAGGGCCGGTATCCATGGAAGAGGTTTTGCTGTTGTTGCAAGTGAAGTGGCAAAGTTAGCAACTAGAACCGAAGAATCAATATCGAATATCACATCCCTCATAGAAATTAATGCAAAAGAAATTCAAAATGGCAGAGCGAATATAACCAAAGTCGATCTTACAATGGAACAATCACATAATAGCATCGATTCACTCTCTCATAATTTGGAAACACTTAAAGATGTGATCCATATGCAAATCCAAACAAGTCGAAAAATGAATGAAAACTTGATGGAGTTTGAAACATTAATGCAATCTGTAAAAGAAGCATCTAGTCTGGAAAAGAGTGTTGTACAGAAAGTGACCAATTCCCTCCATTCTTTTTATAAATCTTTAAAAAATGCAGTTGATGCCAATAACCAGATTTCCCTAGAGATTAAAGAATTATCAAAAACGGCTTCTCGATTGGATTGAAATTTAAATGGTTGTAACGTGAAAGGATCAAAAAACCCCCCTCTGTCTGGAAAATGTTTATTATGAAGCACTGATTTCATAAAGGAGAGAGTTTGTTTAAAAAAGCAGCGACGTATGCAGGTATTGTGTTTGGCTTCGGCTTTTTTCTAGGGACAATCAGGGTCATGATCCTTGTCCCCAGGATTGGCGAGACAAGTGCTACAATTTGCGAGTTACCTTTGATGCTTGGCATCTCGTGGTTGGTATGGAGACGAATTTCTTTCCATAACAGCATCCGATTGGCAGGTTTCACAGGATTGATTGCTTTTTTCATACTAATCGCTTTTGAATTCCTCCTCTCCTTTGCATTTGGACGTAGTTTGTCGGAGACGATTGGATCCTTTGGAACAACAGCGGGCAGAATTGGGCTTCTCGGTCAGGTGGGATTTGGTTTGATCCCACTCTTACATTTTGCTTTCGTTCACAGGCAAACAAAGAATTAGCCAACTTGTATCCAAAGATGAAGATTGTCTCAAAAACCCTTTGAATCTTCACTCTTGGAAGCACAATACTTCACTAAAACTGCGAACACCTTTTCCATCTCCACTGGTTTTGTCAAAAATTCATCCATACCGGCAGCCATAGATCTTTCCTTTTCCTCTTGAAAAGCTCCTGCTGTCAGGGCAATGATCCAGCAGTTTCATCTTTTGACTTTTCTGGATCCTGGAACTGATCGAGAGATGCATGTAGGTTCCTCTGTTTCATCAAATCTTTGTTAGTTAGTTTATCATCATTCATTTCAGTTATGATTGCAAAATGAAAAATTGAACCTTCGCCTTCTTTGCTTTCCACAACAACACCGTTAAGGCGAATTGGGTATCTGCTACCATCTTTACGAATGTATTCTTTTTCAAACGAAGAATTGAATCTTTTTTCTTTCATTTCAGTAGGAGCTTTCGCTTCCAATGGTTCATTTTCTTTTGGAGTCAAGCCCCAGTAACTTAGTGCTATAAATTCTTCATCAAATGCTTTTCCTTCTCGTATTGCCGAAGCAAAGTTTCTTGCTGTTTAAGGATTTCCTGTTCGAACATTTTACGCTCTGTAATATCCACATTTGTTCCTGTCCAACGAACAGGTTGTCCAGATGCTGCACCTGGCCTGTAGTATCTTTAATGGCAGTCGCTTTTTTATAAACCCAGCGAAGATTATCATCTTTATGACGCACACGATATTCGATCACCCAGGGAGCATTGTTTGCTATTGCCTCTTCTACGACTCTAGTCACAAGTTCCTGATCTTCCTTATGAATCAAAATGCCATACGATATTTCTGAGTTATGAAGCAACTCGTCTGCCGAATACCCAGTAATGCAATCGACCTGTGCCGAAATAAACAACATCGTCCAATCACTGTCGAATTTACAACGGTAAGTAATGCTAGGGATATTGTTTACAATTGATAGGTATTGGTCTTTACTTGCAATCAGATCCGCTTCTATTCTTTTACGGTCGGTGATATCTACATACATAGTTGCAAACAAAGTTTTTCTGTGGAATAGACATGTACGCGATACCATTGCTGTAAGGGTTCACTAAAATACTCAAATTCTCTCTCACCACCCTTTACAATTTGTAATCCTAGTCCGTTAGGACACAACGTTTGAGAAGAAACAGGAATCCCGATATCAAATCTGATCTTATTTGGATCAGTGATGTCTGGATCGTCCTACGAAATACCAATCCATTTTTGATCTGTGCAGGTTTGATTGTATTTTGCCAAATATGGTTCAAATGGTTTTAAAAATGTTAAATCCTTAGGAAATCCAGGCATCTCTTCATATGGTCCGATGTGTCGTTTGTAAAGCAGATGGAATGAAGAAATCTTTTTTATACAAATATCTTCTCTCTCGATCCCAAACATTTTTAATGACTCTAAACCACCCAAGTTCCTTTGTTTTGTTTGAAATTTCTTTCTATAGGCAGCTGGAGTCATTCCCAAGGTCTTTCTGAATGCTTTTGTAAATGCCTCTTGGCTGGTATAACCCGTTTCTAGAGCGATCTCTAAAATCGGATACGAGGTAGTTTTGATTTCAAAGGCAGCTTTTTCTAATCGTAGTCGCCTAACATAGTCCTTAACATTTTCCGACTGAAATTGAGAAAACAATCGATGAAAATGCCAAGGAGAATAGGTAGAAAAAAATGCTAATTCATTTAGTGCAAATTCTTTGGAAAGATTAGCTTCTAATTTTTCCCAGATCGGATATAAGAATGATTCTTTCTTGGAAGGCAATCCATAAAAGTTTAGCTTCTCATTTGCACGAAGTCAAGACCGATTCCATTAGGATCGATCATTGTAAAATGTATATCGCCCCATTCTTCTTCGGTGATGGGAAGATCGATTGGCGCTCCAGCTTTCACCATTTGCTCATAGAGTGTCTCAATCTCTTCTGATTCGATGATGAGCCAAATCCCCTGACCAGTATAGGCATTTTGAAAATATGGTTTTCTTACGGCTGTTTGGTTAGGCAACATAAACGCAATCTCTCGATCTACTTTTTCGGGATGTGACAAAAGAAGGAACCAATCCGATTCAAACTTAACTTGCCAGCCAAGCCATTTTTGGAAAAACTCCTTCGATTCTGTCAATTTTTCGGTAATGATACCGATTTGGATGATCCCTGCTGTTTTTATGATTGGATTCATACTCTTCTCCTTACCAATCCAATCATAAGCTATTTTATAAAAGGTTTTGGATCGAAATTGCGATTCTTAAGAATTGAATCATTTCTGAATCAACTGAACCAAGAGAAAAGTCGTTGAGTCAAAATTTCATTTTTTCTCTAGCACTGGAATGATCGTGTCAACGCAACTTCGATGACACACAACTCGCCAAAAACAAGAATGTATGTCATCTGAATTAGAAATTACATGCTCAGTAAGTCTTGGATTCCGAAGATTTCTTCGCAACTGCCCACCACCCGGGTAGAAAGTTGAGCTCTTGGTAAAAATCCCTCTAAGGATTTGGCACTTGGTTCATTGATATGAATGAAGCGAAACGATGTCGCTTTTTTCTCTTTATCGATGAGTCCACAGAATGCGCCAGCTCCTCCACCAGGAATGTTCACAATCATTTCCCCACCTCTCTTTGCCGTGTAGGTTGTAATCGAATTTCCATTGTGTTTCGAAGTTTGGTACACACCTTTAATGCGATACGTGCCAGGATTTACCGTTCTGAATTTTGATTGATTTTGTAAAAAACTATTGTGTTCATCATTGGCGTTGGGAATGACATTTCCCTTTTCATCCAATTTTTCCATGACAAACCCACTTAGATTTGAAAAGGTAATGACAACTGGTATTTTGGAGGATTCGTCTGTTATGGCTTTGTATTTTTTCTGAGAAGGTGAATTCAAATCGACTTTAAATTTGTCATCGCGAACTAACTCTGCTTTGATTCGTAAAGGAGCAAAACTATCAAAAACACCCGACACATAATCGATTCCAAAGCCAATTGGGGCACCGAGTAAAAATAAAAAATTTCCCCATACCCATTTATTTGTCCCTTTTTTCAATTCAATGACTTGTGGAGCATAACCAGTTTTTTCGATCCGAACTGTCTTTTTTTCTTCGATGTCTTTTTTCGGAAATCCAACATCTTTAATGATAAAGGACTCACCAATCTTTTCATCATTCAAATAAATATGGCTGTCTTCTGGTCCAATCACATTCAAATCTTGATTTCCTTGCATTGCATACTTCATATAAGTAGCACAATTCCCAGTCATAAGGATGCTAAACAAACAAAGAAGCGAAAGTAGAATATTCAATTTAATTTTCATTGAACTAGTGTTAACGAAAAAGTTTTTTTTGGCAAACCAATTAATTGATAAAATTGTCTTTCCTCAAATCAAACTTTCCGTAAGTTCGACGGCTCTCCTCAATTGGTGGATGGTTTGTGAGAGCACCTATTTTTATCTTTTTCTTTCGTCTAACAAACAATGTTTCCAGAAAAACCTGTTTGGATTTGGAAGGGAAATCCTGAGTTTGTCTTATTGCAACTCGTTGGACTCATACTCTTCTTTTATTATGCCTTTCGGATCAGTGCCTATTTCACCCATCGATATGAACTCATCCAAATGCATCGGAAACGACTCGATCGATTGGCACTTCGAGCAGGTTGCACCCAAATCGAACGCACCCTCCTCCAAACCTTTTACAACCAATTGGATAGACACCACCGCGTTTTACTCGCACACAACCATGCCAAAGAATACCTACGAGCCCATCTTCTACAATTTGTCTCACGATTGGACAAAGACGAAGAACGATACTTTCTTTCTCTCGTATCCAAGTTTTTAGGAACCGCCAGGGATCCATCCCCACTGCTCTGCATCCGAGAATTTGTCCTTGTTCATTGGGGAAAGGACGTCTATTTAGCACAAGTAGTCGACCCAGGCCATTCGGAAGTGAGAATCCGCTTGGGACCACGACGAATGCGGTGGCAATCCCCAAGCCAAACGAGAATCACTGTCTATCGGGAACCAAAAGGTTTTCAAACAATCCAAGGCAGTGTGGAAATTGAATCCACCAGCACGTTTTTCTTTCGACCCCTGGAGAGATCAGAGCCTTCCGTATGAAAAATGGACCAAATACGATTCTCGCTTGAAATATTCTTTCCACGAAAATTAATGTGACATAAGTCCATGAAGTGGAATCGTAACCATAATAATGACGAATTGTTCTCCCTACTTTTCGTATTCCTGTTTTCCTTTACCTCCCTAATTTGGAATGGCAACTTCATGGTAAGAGGGATTGCCAGCTTTCAGGGTGTAGGCGACTTTTTCTCTGGGTCCTTTGATTCCTTTGGATCTCTCATCAAAAGTAGCTATAATAAACTCGAGTCTTTCGAACGCGTCAGAGAAGAGCGCGATTCTTGTTTAAACGTCATGGAAGAGTACCGCCAGCTCTCGAAAGATGTGGATCGGCTCAAAGCAGAAAATGCAATCCTAAGACAAGAGCTAAACTTTCCACTTAGATCCGAATATCCATCGGTTCGTGCAGAAGTTCTTAGCGTCCGTTTAAATGCAATTTATAGAACCATCATCATTAACAAAGGTTCTGAATCAGGAATCAAACCGTATATGCCCGTCGTAGCACGTGCGTTAGATGAAAAGGGCAAATTCACAGAAGCTTTAGTTGGAAAAATCATAGCTGTTTCAAAAGGTTCAGCTGTTATCCAACCAATTATCAATTCTAACTTTTCTATGGGAGTATCCATTCCAGGGACCAATTTGTGGGCATCTCTCAATGGAAACAGTGGTCGTGGAACGGATGTTTTGCTAGATTATATTGATTCGGGAATCGTGATTGATCCGAAAGCGATTGGTAATTTTCCCATGGGACCGAATCCCCCACCAACAAATGCGAACACAATGTTTACGGAAGGATTTAGTAAAATCGGAAAAGCTGTTTATAGTTCTGGTGGATCTGGCGTTTTCCCACCAGGGATTCCTGTTGGAACGATCATTGAAGAAGGCCCACGGAATGGATCTTTTAAAACTGCCATCTTACGTCCGTTTGTTGAATTTGATAACCTTTTACATGTGATTGTATTGAAGAAGTTACCTGAAAAATGGCGAGAAGAGTGGCCTGCAGAAAAAACAATCCAAATCGAAGGCCCATACTTTGGTGAAATTGATTTCCCAAAAGAAAAAGATTACAATAAAAAAGAGAAAAAACAAGGAACCCAAGGATTTGGAGGACCAAATTTTGGTACACAGAATACAGGTCGTACCACTTCCAATCCTTCTTCACCATCAGAGGTGACTCCAGCTCCGTCCCCTTCTCCCCAAACAATGGAAGGACCTAAGGAGGTGAACCCATGATTTTAGATAAGTTATTCATTATCATTGGGATGTTACTCGCTCATTTTTTGAATGGTTCGAATGTGTTTGAATTAGGAAATGCAATCCGTCCCGATTTTATGGTGATTTTTGTTGTGTTTTTTGCACTCCGAAAAGGACCCATGTATGGACTATGGCTTGGGTTCTTCGGTGGGCTTCTCACTGACACGGCACTTGGTGGTGAAATTGGTGGAGACAATATTGTTTATTACAAAATTGGACTTCATTCATTTTCCTATGCAATCATCGGTTATATTGTTGGAAAAGTGCTTAGAAGTTCTTATACAGAAAACTATATTTCCATCACGATCTATGTTTTGGGACTTACGTTTGTATCAAGACTCATTACATATTTACTCTTTCTCATGTTTTTCCATTCCAACCATAGTTATTCCTTTTTGTATGTATCTCTCTATAATGCCTTCCTAGGGCCTGCATTATTCTTTTTATTCTCATGGGCATATCGATTGGATGGAGATGAGGTAAGGCAATGAGCCAATCGGCATCTGAGTTTCGTTTAGAAGCAAGTTTTCGGAAACGATTGTATTTTTTTACCGGGATGATTGTATTTACGTTAACCGCGTATATTTTACAATTATTTAACTTACAAATTGTACAAGGAAGTGAAAACTCTCTAAAAGCCGAACGTTTTGTTCGTCGAAGTGAATCTATTCCCGCTGACCGAGGTAATATCTTTGATCGAAATTTTTTAACACCAGAAACAAGCCAACCACTTGTCTCCAATTCTGCATCTCTTGATGTGATTTTAAATACAAGTTTACTCAAAAACGATGCAAAAAAAGTAAAAGAATTCATATACAAATTTTGTGAGGCCCTCTCGATTCCAATCGTTTATTACGAAAAAGAATTACAAGAATCTCGCCTAATCAAAAAAATTCGGTCAAGAGAACCTTTTGTATTACTCGAAGGAATATCCAGAGAACAACAGGAAAGAATCTTGGTATTAGATAATATCAATCGGTATGTGTATCTTGTTTCTTCGCCTGCACGTGTTTACCATATGGGTCCAGCCTTATCACATGTGACGGGTTATGTGGGAAAACCTACGACGAGTGACCTGCAAGAAAAAGAAATAAAAACCTATCAATTGATTGGAAAAGGAGGGATTGAATCCCTCTATGACACAACACTCCGCGGCCAAGACGGATTTCGCATTCAAAAACGAAATACCGAAGGCAACATCGAAGAAGAACGTGTCATCGAACACGCTGTCCCAGGAAACAACTTAATCCTAACCATTGACAGAGATATGCAAATTGCTGCCTACAAGGCTCTAAAAGGTGTGCGTGGAACCGTCCTTGCAATCAAAGCAACAACTGGTGAAGTTCTGGCGATGGCTTCCAATCCTGCATATGACCCGAATATTTTATCAGGAAAAAACAAACTCGAACGATCCAACCATTTTACACGTGTTACAAATAACGGTGGGTTTCTAAATTTAGCAATTCAATCAAGGTTTCCACCAGCATCCACGTTTAAAACTTTGGTGGGTCTTGCTGCGATGGAAAGTGAACACAAGATCAATTTTGATCCAAAACAGACCTTTTCTTGTCCCGCCAGTTTTACCTTAAAGTCTACTTTCAAAGGGGTACCTGACCAAGTATTTTATAACTGGGACAAAAAAAACCACGGTGATTTAAATTTGGCACAAGCCTTGGAAAAATCTAACTCAGTGTATTTTTACCAACTTGGTTATAAATTAGGAGCAGAACCAATTCTCGCCTATTCTCGGTTATTTGGTCTAGATAAAAAAACTGGAATCGACCTTCCAGGAGAAACAACAGGCTTTATCCCAAGTTCTGATTGGAAAAAAAGAACTTATGGAAACAAATGGTTCGATGGTGACACTGTGAACTTATCCATTGGACAAGGTTTTATCTCTGTCACGCCTATTGAGATGGCATTGTTTTATATGGCAGTGGTGAACAATGGAAAAATTTATAAACCATACATTGTGTCCGAAATTAGAAGCCCACTCGATAATTCTCTCATTCAAAAAACAGAACCTACCATTTTAAGAGACATCCCACTTAAAAAATCCACTGTCGAAGCTTTGAAAGAAGGATTATATTTAGTGGGATATTCAGGAACTGCATCAGGTGTTCTCAATTCACCAAGTTTACCCGAAATTGCAGGTAAAACAGGAACAGCGCAAACGAGACGAAGGGGAGCCTCCTCTTCAAACCATGCTTGGTTCATTGGATACGCACCTGTTAATGCACCACCCGAAAAACAGATATTAGTTGCTGCATTCGTCGAGTATGGTGTTGGTGGTGCGGCTTCTGCAGCACCTGCAGCACGTGAAGTATTCAAAGCGGCATTCCCACCAGGTTCTTTCCCAAGAACTGACAGATCCCGTGCGAAGACAATGGAAGAAGAAGCACCAGTGGAACAAGAGGCATTTTAATGGCTGAACGTAATACAGAAAAATTAGATTATTTTTTGATCTTCTCCGTTGTGTTAGTCGCAATGGCAGGAGTCCTTACTCTTTACACACAAGAAGCAAATACTGCCGATGGACTTGGACGATGGTACAAACAATTTTCGTTTGTCTTTGTTGGTCTGATTGCTATGTGGTTTATGTCGAGGATCAATTACCAATTGATTGGTTCTTATGCTCTTTTCATTTACCTATTCTCTATCTTTCTTTTGATCTTAACACTTATACCTGGAATTGGTTATCTTCCTTCTGGGCGAGGTGCGAGATCTTGGTTAAAACTTGGCCCCATCACTTTACAAGCCTCTGAATTCTCTAAATTGGCTACAGTGATACTACTTGGTCAATACCTAGTGATGAAAGAAAAGGAAATGCACAAAATTACTGTTTTGATCATACCGTTTATCATCTGTTTGGTTCCAATGTTATTCATTATCTTGCAGCCAGACTTTGGAACGGCAGTTTCCTTTTTACCCATGTTATTTACGATGTTGTATTTAGGTGGTGCGGATATTCTTCATGTTGGATCACTTCTAACCTTTGGTGGAATTTCCCTCATGGTTCCAATGTATTTAGCATACTCACAACTCACGCTCATCCAACCTCTCATTGATTTACTTCGCAAAGATAATAAAACTGAACTTGTTTCTCTTGTGAACCAACTCCAAGGAAAGATTTGGCTGATCTTAGATGGAAAAAAAGTTTCAGGCGTGAACCTTCCGGGTATCGAAAATCCAAAGAACTTACAAATGATTAGGGAAGCGGCTGAAATTGTGAAAGATGAGTATGCAAGTGTAGGATATAAAATTTTATCCAATGAAGCCTTTATGTTTGGTTTGGGTGGAACACTTGCGATTATCAGTCTTGTGATGATCTTTATCAGAATTGCTCGTGGTTCGAGACATCTTAGAAATTATTATATTACTATCGGTATCCTTGGACTTTCTGTTTTATCCGCAATTGCGGTACACAAATCGATTCCTTTCCGCGAAAACCAAGTGATCCGACTCACCGCCTTTTTAAATCCAGACCAGTTCAAACAAGGGGCAGGTTACCAACTCCGTGCTTCCAAACCGGCAGTCGGTTCCGGAAAGGTATTCGGAAAAGGACTTTTCCATGGAGAGATGACAGAAGGAAGAGTCCCTCATGTTCCGGAATCGGGAACAGACTTTATTTTTGCGTCTTGGGCAGAACAAACAGGTTTTTTTGGAAGTGTACTGTTACTTTTCTTTTTGATGTCCATTCCACTAAGAGGTTTACAAATTAGTTTTGAAAGTAAGGATCGTTTTGGTTCCCTACTTGCAGCAGGAATTGTCGCAATGATTTTTTTCCACATAGCGATTAACGTGGGTATTGTGATTGGACTTCTCCCTGTAACAGGTGTTCCGCTGACTTTTATGAGTTATGGTGGTTCCCATTTGGTGATGGCAATGACAGCTGTTGGAATCATTTTATCCATCAAAAAACGTAAGTTTGCGAACTAAGATTTCACAATGAAACCTACCAAAAAAATTCTGGATGCGAATGAATTCTTCCAAACCAAAGTTAGGTTAGAAGAGGAACTCATCCATCTAGAAGGATTGGAACGGGAAGTAAACGAACAAATCACGAAGTTAGTTGAGTTATCCGAAAAACTGATTGTTTGTTCGGAGTCCAATGAATCTCCCTATTTTTTACAACGTAGCAAACGTCTGAATGCGGAAATCCTCAAGTTCAAGATCAAAAACGAATACAAACAGAAGGAATTTGATTCCCTCTACCATATCTTGGATAAAATCAAATCGGAGGATAAAATTGAATTTTTGGATTCTGCTTTAAAAAATCGAATTTCAAAAATTGCACACCATTTGGTGAAAAAAAAGGAAGTCCAAAATTCATCCTCGATTGATTCATCCATCCAAAAAGGAAAGATAAAAACAAATTCAGGAAAACTCAGTTTTATCTGTTATGTATTAGAAGGAGTTCATTTTCTTTTACCCAAAAAATCATACCGAGTTCTTCGTAATATACCTGCCTTCAAAAAACAAATTAAAATCAAAGATAAATTGATTCCTATGTTTCCTGGTCCTGGTTTTATCCTAATGGAAGATGGAGAATCCAAAAACAAACATGTGATTCTTACTAAAAATTCAGAGAAAGAAGAATGTGGTTTTTACTTTGATGAGTTAAAAGAAGACTGGGCAATCTCTAAAACGTCTTTGGATGCCATCTTAGAAAAAGAATCCAATCACAAGACCATTGCGGGTAAAATCAAACGCAAAGGAAAACTCTATCATGTTGTCAAACTTTGATAAAATCAAACCAACTATAATTGCAAAACTCGTAAGCTTGTTTCTCTATCTTTGGTAAGTTGGTTTTTTAAAGCATCGATTCCGCTGAACTTTTGTTCATCGCGAATTTTTTTTACCATTTCCAATTCAATTTCTTTTCCGTACAAATTTCCATCAAAATCAAAAATATTCACTTCCACATGCAAACCTAACCCATCAAAGGTGGGATTAAACCCGATGTTTACCATTCCTTTGTGGTCTTTCCCATTGAATTTCACAAAACAGGCGTACACACCTACGGAAGGGAGAAGTTTATCATTTGGAACTCGAAGATTGGCAGTAGGAAACCCGATGGTTCGGCCACGTTTGGCTCCTTCCATAACGGTGCCTGAAATATGATAGTTTCGTCCAAGTAGGATTTTTGCCTCTTCCATTTCTCCCTTGTCGAGAAACCCTCGAATGAGTGAAGATGAAATTTTACTGTCTTTTTTTAAAACGGCTTCTCTAAGTTCTACCGTATAACCATACTTAGCTTTGTAATTGTCGAGCAGTGTAAAATCGCCACGTCTTTCAGCACCAAAAAAATGATTATAACCAATCACGATGTGTTTTGCATGCAAGGTGTTCATCATGATCTTTTCTAAAAAATCTTCCGCGGACATTTTCGAAAGAGAGATTGTAAAATCTAAAACAATGAGGTAGTCGATTCCAAAACCGCAAATGAGTTCTTCCTTTTCCGATTCAGAAGAAAGGTATTTGAAATTTGGTTTTTTTCCCAGGACAACAGCCGGGTTTGGAAAGTAGGTAACGACAACAGAAG
Organism: Leptospira sp. WS60.C2; assembly: GCF_040833955.1. Lineage (NCBI taxonomy): Bacteria > Pseudomonadati > Spirochaetota > Leptospiria > Leptospirales > Leptospiraceae > Leptospira > Leptospira milleri. The sequence goes on from NZ_CP162133.1 coordinate 3,047,694, forward strand.
GTATCCCAAGTTCTTTTGCTTTTTCCACTGTCCGTAACAAAAGTGTTTGGTGACCAACATGAATACCGTCAAAATTTCCAAGTGTCAAGGAAGAGCCTTTTGGGAATTCATTTTGGATCGATTCTAAAGAGCGAATAATTTTCAAAGGGGGACTTGTCTCGTAATCCGATACTTGGAATAGGTGCTACCATTGAAACTACGAATCCTTCTCTTTACGGCAATCTTTTTATCAAACATAGGTACACTCTTCGCAGATGGTTCCCAAATTCCCAAACAGGAATTTGGACTTGAAGAAGGATTACTCCCTGAAGACATTTCAACCTATCCTGAACTCAAAACCTGGGCCATTTACCAATCCTATGAATTGGAACCTGATGCTCCCCATTTGGGATTACAAGATTCCATCTGCCGTATGGTACCTGAATCAGGGCTTCGGTTTTTACTCGAAAAACCAAGCCAATCCAAATCGACTGTCTATCTCTATTTGGACCTAACAAAATACCGCCCGCTCAAGGGTTCCAAATTCAAACCAAGAAAGCTCAAAATCCTTGTGAATGGAAAACCAAAACGTTCCATTTTGAATGAGAGATACCAAGGGTTCCAAAATCCCGTAGAAATCCCTCTAGAACCGTCTGAATACCCGGATGGAAAAATTTACGTAGAGTTATTGCCAAGCCAAAACGCAGTTGGTCGGTTCTGGGGAATTTGGGATGCCTTTGTGGTGGAAAATCGCTTAGAAGAGAAAGAATGACTACACCGCGTATTTTTCGCGGTATTCGTCCTCACTAATGGTTTGGAAATAACTCGTAAGCCCTGCAACTTTGAATACCTTCTCAATGGCTGGTTTCATGTTAGCAATGGAGAACTTTCCCTGCAATTCTTGGACATAATTCAGCTGTTTGATGAGCATTCCAATTCCAGACGAGTCAATATAATTCAATTTTTCTAAATTGATGATGACATGCAGGTTTGAAGTTGGTTGGTTTGGAATATTGGTTTCGAGGAAGTTCTTGAAATCCAAGGAAGTGTATATATCCAAACTTCCTGAAATGCTGATCACAAAAGCGTCTGCATTCTTTTTCAGATTTATTTCCATGGGAGACCTACCGCTAACGTCCGGTTTTTACGTTTTTTATTCAACCTTATTTTTAACAAATTAATAATTTCATTTCAAAAGTCGAAGATAGATATAGAGTCTACTATCTGGGAGTTCGTATGCGTACCTCGTTTGTCTTAATTTTTACCTTTCTTTTCACATTTGGGCTTTTTGCCGCAGATGAAAAAAATGAACCTGTGAACCAATCGGATGCTCATAGGCTAAATCCAGATGGAAGCATTGCCCTGATTCCTTACAATGCGAAACAGCAGCAAAAAATCGAACGAATCGGTAAAGAAGTGGATGATTACCACGCGGTGATCAATGAAAAAGTTAAGTTTCTCAATTTTGAGAAAAAAATCAAAGATAGTCGTTATGGACAAGTGACAAATGCGAGGGAAATCCACCTCCCATATGAGCCACGTTATGTGATGCACAGCCGTTTTGTGATGAAATTGAAAGGTGGCGGTGGTGCTGAAGGCGGTGGATTTTCACTTGATGAACTCTCTTTTTGGTCACGCAAATCTTTGACAGAAAAAGGAAAAGAGCCTGTCACAACTTACAGAGAGTTAAAAAATAATACTTCCGGTGGTGTAAAAGGACTCGTTTTATCGGTACGAACTGTTACAAATGCAGATGACAACACTCTAAACTATGAGTTAGAAAAAATCCAAAGCCCATGGGAACGTCTTCGTTTGGCAACTGCCTACCGTGATCGACTCCGTGAAGTGGCACGAACCATTGACCGTTACATCCAAGCAAAAGGAAAATTGGAAGCTAGAATGGTTTCTGAATCGATTTTGGAAGTATCTGTAAGTGGAGATTTCCAAGAGCCTTAATCAAAAACTGGTGGGATTTTAGTTTTAGATGCCACCTCAAAACATTAATCTATACGAAGTACTAGAAATTCCATTTGGAGCAACGACGGAAGAAGTAAAGTCTTCCTTCCGTCGTCTCGCAAAACTTTACCATCCTGATAATCCCATCACGGGTTCGTATGCAAAGTTTCAAACAATCCATTTTGCTTACCAAACTCTAACTGGCATACACAGAAGACAGTATGACGAAGAATTTAAAAAAAATTATGCCAAAGCATTCTTAAAACGAAAACTTGAAGAACATCCCATCATCCTTCCTGTCTCCCGCGTTCGATTTACAACGGGAATCATTGACCTTGCAAAACGTGGATTAATGCGGAAAGGTTTTCGCAATAAAGACAGAAGAAAGGTAACTGGAATCGATTACGATCTAGTGATCGATTTAAAAGAATCAGAAACCAATAGACCTGTGATTGTTGTGATACCACTCACTGTTCGAATCGTGTGTCGTGATTGTATGGGAAGTGATCCTCACTGTCCTGCTTGTAATGGAAGAGGTAGTTACAAAGGTTATAGAAAGTTAAATGTAGAATTTCCTGTATCCACTCTGATCCCATCAAAAATTTTTGAATTTGATCTTTCCAAATTTCGTCCCGATTCGTTCACCCACTTTAAGAAAAAAAACCTTCGAGTCAAACTACTCGTTCACAAAAATATCCCTTTACGGACAAAGACTGCTGTCTAAAAAGGAAATTGATGGAAAAGATCCCTAAGGTTTTATTTGTATCCCCTCTTTATAAAGAAAAGATTTGGGGAGGCAGAAAACTAGAGTCCCAATTAGGACGTAAGATTCCAGAAGGACTCATTGGAGAATCTTGGGAAGTATCCGTATATGGCTCCGACATATCCCCCATTCAAAATTCCGAGTTCCATAACCTTCCCCTAACGGATCTCATCAAAAAAGCACCTAACGAAGTTTTGGGTGCCCCATTTGCTAAATCCGGATTACCTCTCCTAGTAAAAGTCATCGATGCAAGAGAAAAACTTTCCGTACAAGTTCACCCTGATGACGACTATGCCTTAAAATACGACCCAAAATCGAATGGAAAAAAAGAATGTTGGTACGTTTTGTCCGCAGATCCTGGAGCAGAACTTGTTGTTGGATTTGATATCGATACAAATCGCGATGAGTATGAATCTTTGGTGAAACAAAACTTAGGTGAAGCTGTTCTAAAGAAATGGAAAGTAAAACCTGGGGATGTATTTTTACTCAATCCAGGAACCATCCATGCCATTGGAGGAGGTGTTGTCTTATTAGAAGTGCAACAATCTTCCGATTCCACCTATCGTGTTTATGACTATGGTCGAATTGGTGATGATGGAAAACCAAGAGAACTTCATTTAGAGAAGGCTTTATCTGTTTTGCAGTTTCATAAATCAAAAGGAGATGAAAAATTAGAAAAACAACTGATTGGTTACCATCCTTTCCCTCGTTATAGTTTCACTTCCAACGATAAATTTCGTTTGGAATCATGGGAATTTGACCAAGCACAAAACTTCACTTTTTCTTCCTTATCTGAGCCAAAATGTTTTGGTATTTTTTTCACAATTTCCGGTTCCGTTTATATTCCAGAGTTACAACGTGTTGTAGGTCCCAATGAAACCTTCCTCGTAACGGCAACTGGATTTCAGGAAACCATTAATGCATACGCGGCACCAGGAACCAAGTTAGCATATATGTCTGCCGGAACCGATACTGTAAAATATCAATAGACTGCGGGCTTGACTTCTTTAAAAAATTCCTATAATGGAAGTTAGAGAGGTTTCTATGAAAAAACTTATTTCCATTTTACTCGTGTTAGCGTCTACTTCACTATTCGCGTTGTCCGAACTAGAGAATTTGATGATTAAAGAGGCAAATTCCCCAGAAAGTAAACAAGCTGCACGTTCTTATCTGAATGCGATGGCAAAAGAAAAAGAACAAAATGCAAAACGCCATGAGAAAATGGCTGGTAACAAAGGTGGAAAAGCAATTTCGGAAGCAAAATTCAAAGAACATTGTTTGAATCTTGCAAAAGAATTTAGAGCTGAAGCAGAAGAATATAAAAAAGCCGCTGACGCTTTAAAATAACAAATTGAAATTTAGTTGGGCAAAGGAATGCGATCGGTTTCTTTTGGAACTTTTGGAAATTCATCCTTTGCCCATCTTTCCTTTGCCAATTCAATCAAGGATTGGTCTGTAGCGACAAAGTTCCAATACAAATGACGTTTTTCTTTTAATGGTTCTCCACCGAGGAGCATCAAACGACTGTTTTGTTTTGCAAAAAAGGAAACTGTTGATCCTTTCTCAAACAAAACCATACTTCCCATTGCATAGGATTCCCCATTGGATTCGATCGCACCACGCGCCACATACAAACCCGCTTCTTCGGATTCAGAAAGTTGCCATTCAATTTTTTCTGATTCTAGTTTGATATCGATATCAGCATAAAATAGAGGAGAATGTACAACAGCCTGGGATTCTAGTCCTAAAAATTTTCCACCTAACAATCTCAATGTAATGCCATTTTGTTTCCAGACAGGGATTTCGGATTCAGAAAGATGTTGAAAACTGGGAGGAATTTGTTCCTTCTCTTTTGGCAAAGCGATCCAAGTTTGAATTCCTTCTAAAACTTCATACTTTGGATCAAATTTTGATCGTTCACTGTGTACGATACCAGATCCAGCCACCATCCAGTTGGTTTCATTAGGGCGAATGTCCATTTCTACCGCCAAACTATCTCTATGCGTGATCACACCATCATATAAAAATGTAATGGTGGCAAGGCCGATATGAGGATGGGCACGAACAACAAGTTCTTCCCCTGTGACGACAGGGACGGGACCAAAATGATCAAAGAAAACAAAAGGTCCGATGGATCGTTTTTCCAACGCAGGTAACACCCTTCGGATGATAAAATTGTCTCCTAAATCTTTTTGTTGTCCAGTCAGTGATTTTGTCATTTGCGTTTAGACTTCTTTGCTTTCGGTTTCGGTTTTGCTTTTGTCGTTTTCTTTTTGGGTGAACATTTTGTTTCTTCCACTTTTCCCACAAAAAGACCAATTGCTTCTTTTCCTTGGGTCCAGTGAGCTTTATCGCGTGCATTAAAATAGAGGATGAATATTTTCTCAGCTTCTGAATATTTTACATCACAAGCATACACGTGGCTTGCTTTCCAACCTCTTCCCGTTGGCCCAAGGATGGGTGTATCATTGATACGATCAAAATTAATTCCATCTTCGCTTTGCAAAAATAGAATGGCCGAACAAGATTCCTTCCGAACTGGATTCCAAAAAATTCCATTTTGAAATCCTAAATACCTTCCTTTCCAAGGAATCACTTTGATGGAACCTGCTCCCAAATTACAAAAAGGATCCATTTCATTAGGAGAAATGATTGGATCCGAAAAATAAGAAAATGGTCCTAACGGTGAATTTGCTTCCGCTACTGTAATGTATTTAGGCTCACAAAAGCCGCAATCAGGGATCATCACAAGCGAGGAAGAAAAGTACATTCTGTACTTACTTCCAAACTTAACCAAACAGGGATTACTCACCGATTCTCCAAAGTTTGGATCTTTGTGAAATGAAAATTTAGGAATGATGACAGTTTTAGGACTGGACCATGATTTTAGATCCGTACTTGTTTTTACTTCAATTCTAGATTTCCATTTTCGAAATGGAAACCAAGACATAAGAACGTGTAAAAATTTGTATTTCTCATAATATAAATAGTAAGTTCCATCTTCAAAAAAAATAAAAGGTCGCATTGCATTTCGAACAATAGACTTCTTTTTTTTCCATTGGATACCATCTTCTGAAACATACTCTAACACACCGAAGATGTTATGTGCAAAGAGATGCCAGAGTCCATCTGGACAAGATTCTGGAAATAGAAAACTGGGATCAGCTAAGATCGGAGATGGAAATCCTGGTTTGATGATCGGATCATCTTGGTAGAGTTGCCAATAGATATTATGTTGGTTCAAATGTATTAAAATCCTTACTTTTCTAAAACTGCTTTTAGATTGGAAAGACCTTCTTCAAAATCATTTCCAATCAATTCTTCAAAATTCATAAAGAGTAACATCAAATTAAATGGATATGGCATCGTTCCATCAAAACCCCAAATGACTTTCGATTTTTTGGTATCGAGGGAAGATACTTTCATATAACTTCTTTCCGTTCCTTCGAATGGTTCATAAAATCGAAGTTCAGTTTGCATTTCCATGCTGTCGACATTGATCATTTTGATCTCTTGTTCGCCAACTCCCACATCTTTTACTTGGCTTTCCCAACGAGAGATGAAACCAACTTTACCATCTTCACCTTGAAAAGTTTTTTTCATGTTGGGATCACGTTTTGCCCATACACTGTATTTCTCTTGGTTCCTCAGTAAACGAATGAAACTAAAAACTTCATCCGCAGGTTTTGTTATATCAATCGATCGTTCCACTTGGTAACTAGATGGCAAAAAGATAGCTAACACAAGTGGGATTGCGATGATACCAATGATTCCGATTGAGATTTTTCTTCCGAGACTCATAACCAGTAAATTTCTATCAAAAGTTTGCTTCGTCAATTGATTTACCCTCTAGGTCGCAAATTCCAACTAAAAATCAGAAGAAAAATGGCAATCAATGTCGAAACCAAAATTGCGCCAAGTGCCACATCCCATGAATAGTGTGTGGATAACACAGCAAGACCTTTACCTTGGGCTGTCCGACCAAGAGAGCCAAACAGTCCAATGAATCCAGCAGCTGTACCCACTGCTTTTTTAGAGGTAAAGTCCATACCAGCGACACCTAACAACATAACTGGTGGATAAATAAACAATCCAATCAAACCAAACAGAACATAGTCGATCCAAATATTACCTGGAGGATTCATCAGAATTCCCAAAAAAGCAAAAAAGATGGGAATGATACATAGCAAACTCACCATCCCTCTTCTTCCATCAAACTTGTCAGAGACCCAACCCATTAAAAGAGTCGAACCGATTCCGCCAAACTCTAAAATAAGAGTTGAATATCCCCCTCCTAGTAAGTCTGCCCCTTTTGTTTCTTTAAGATAGGTGGGTCCCCAATCAATCAAACTGTAGCGGATGATATAGACAAAAAAATTGATGATTGCAAATAACCAAATGTATTTATTGAGTAACACTTGCTCTACGATAAGTTGTTTTGTGGTGAGTTCCTTTTCATGGTCCTCTTTCTCTTCAGGTGGAAAATCATTACGGTAAACTTCCACGGGAGGTAGACCTTCTGATTGCGGAGTGTCTACAAGTCGAATGTATAGGTAAACACTACCCAAAAGAGCAATGACACCTGGAACAAAAAAGGCATACTGCCATCCCAATTTTGAGGCAGAATGCGAGGCAACCACTCCGACGAGTCCTCCTCCAATATTATGTGCAATATTCCAAAATGCAAACGTGGTACCCCTCTCTCGCACGGAATACCAATGTCCCAGAGATCTTCCACAAGGTGGCCAGCCCATCCCTTGCACGAGTCCATTCGCACCCCACAAAAAAAGATGAACCCAATAATGATTCGCAAATCCAAATGAAAAATTTAAAATGGCTGTGAGTAATAATCCTACTGCCATAAACTTTTTGGGATTGGAGCGATCAGACAAAGCACCCATAAAAAATTTACCGATACCATATGTGATCGCAGTCACTGCTAAAATATCACCTAAATCGGATTTTGAATATGATAATGCTTCTCCTAATTCTTTGGAAACTGGAGAAAAGTTATTACGAGTTAAATAATAGATCGTATAACCGATGAAAGTTGATTCTAAAACTTGGAATCTATATTTTGGATAAAGAGTTTGAATCTCTTCTTTCGATTTCTGTGGGATTGCTGGCGCTGGCGCAAACCATCGTCGAATGGATTGGTACATAAACTTGGAAAATGATGTCTAATCAAAAGGAGTCAAGTCGATTCTCATGGAAACTGAAATTAGAAACGGATTTATTGAAACAATTGGAAACACACCCCTCATCCGCATTCGTTCCTTAAGTGAAGAAACTGGATGCGAAATCCTCGGAAAAGCTGAGTTCTTAAACCCAGGGGGATCGGTAAAAGACAGGGCAGCACTTTATATCATCGAGGATGCAGAAAAGAAAGGCCTTTTAAAGAAGGGGGGAACCGTTGTCGAAGGTACAGCTGGCAATACTGGGATTGGACTCACTCATATTTGTAATGCGAAAGGATACAAAGCAATCATCGTCATTCCGGAAACACAATCCAAAGAGAAAATTGAAATGCTACGAACGTTAGGTGCAGAAGTGATCCTTGTGCCTGCCGTACCTTATGTGGATCCTGGCAATTACGTAAGAGTCTCTGAACGAATTGCAAAAGAAACACCCAATTCCGTTTGGGCGAATCAATTTGACAACCTTGCCAATCGGAATGCACACTATGAAACAACAGGTCCAGAAATTTGGAAACAAACCCAAGGTAAAATTGATGTTTGGACAACATCTCTTGGAACGGGTGGAACTTATGCAGGTACTGCTATGTATCTAAAATCTAAAAACCCAAACATAAAGTGCATTGTAGCAGATCCGTATGGATCCGGCGTGTATTCGTTTGTGAAGACAGGAACCATATCGATTGAAGGTTCCTCCATCACAGAAGGGATCGGACAAGGAAGAATCACAAAAAATATGGAAGGAATGCCTGCAGATGATGCCGTTCGCATCCATGACAAAGAAGCTTTGGAGATCTTACAAAAAGTGTTAAAAGAAGATGGTTTGTTTATGGGAGGGAGTGTTGGAATCAATTTGGCATCAGCCTATCAAATTGCAAAATCCTTAGGGCCAGGGCATACCATAGTCACCGTGTTATGTGATACAGGAACAAAATATCAGTCCAAAATTTACAATCCAGAGTTTCTCAAATCAAAAGGTCTTTTGTAAGCGTAGGCATCAAAAAAAAAGATTTTCCAATTTTATTTCAAAATGAATTGGAAAATCACACCGAATGATACCTTGATTCACTGTCCAATATTCATCAAATTTGTAAAGAGTTCACAAGCAGAAGGTGATCCTAGCTCACAAGCATCATTTAACTCATCCAATGCGATACTGATTTCTTCCACTTGTTTGGTTTGCAAACGAGCCTGTGCACTTTTCTCTATTTCTTTTGCTTTCTTATATTGATCATTGACCGAAACAAAGATACGAGGTGTTTTTCGTTTTTCATACACCAATGATGCTAAAAACAAATCGATGTCTTTTTGGATTTGAGGGTATACAGATTCAAAACAAGTAACGAGAATTGTGAAACCAAATTCTCCTTCTGTAGCAGTAATATAGTGTTGCACAATGGAATCTTCTTTGTCTTTGAAAGTTCCCACCATTCCCAAAAATTTATATACATCTTTTTCTTTGGATTCTGATAATTTCTGAATTTGGTAGTATTCTCGAATGTTTGAAATAAGGGTATATTTTTTTGATTCAATATGAAAGAGCAAAGGATCTAACATTTGTTTTGGCTCCGATTCCTTAAAAACAATCACAAGAGCAGGAATGATCTCCCGCCCAGATTCTTCTTTGATAGGTTTCGTTCGAAAATGATCTAACTTTGTTGTGATTCCATTGGATCTTCGATTCGTAAGATACCAATTGGACGACAATCGAAACGAAATACAATGGGAATGAAAACATGTTTTCCAATTTTCAGATTCAGCTACTAGCGGAAATACAGAAAACAAAAACAAAATGAATGATGGAAGGAATGTAACTTTCATTCAGCTAATTCTTTCCTATTTTGAAAGAAATCGAGAGCTTGGGGATTAGCGAGGGCATTTTTATTTTTGACTTCTTGCCCAGCTACAGTTTGTTTTACGGCAATTTCTACTTTTTTGCCATTCACGGTATATGGAATTTCTGGGACAGTCAAGATCAAAGAAGGAACGTGCCGAGGAGAAGTTTCGATTTTGATCTGTTCTTTGATTTTTTTCATGAGTACATCGTCCAAAGTGATTCCATCAGCCATCACAACAAATAAAATGACTCGAACATCATCTTTATAATCCTGTCCAATGATGACGGAATCCTTAATCTCAGGTATTTTGGAAACAACTGAATAAATATCAGCTGTACCAATACGAACTCCTCCAGGATTAAGTGTAGCATCAGAGCGACCATAAATGATCACCCCATTTGAAGAAGTTATGGAAGCAAAGTCTCCATGACACCAAATATTTTCATACGTCTCAAAATATGCCGATTTATATTTGGAACCCAAATCATCATTCCAAAAATACAACGGCATCGAAGGAAACGGTGTAGGACACACCAGTTCCCCTTTTTCTCCGATCACAGATTTACCCATATCATCAAATACCTGTACATCCATTCCCAAACCTTTGCATTGAATTTCTCCAGCATACACAGGTAAGTTGGGATTCCCTAAAGCAAAACACCCATTTAAATCCGTTCCACCCGAAATCGAAGAGAGTTGAACATCTTTTTTAATTTTATCATAAAGATAATGAAAACCAGAAGTTGGAAGTGGAGAACCCGTAGAAAGAATGACTTTTAACTTCGGTAAAGAAAATTTTTCTCCAACTGAAACATTCTCTTCTTCCAATACAGAAAGATATTTTGCACTTGTACCAAAAACTTGAATGGATTCTTTTTCTGCCATGTTCCAAAGTGTTTCCCAAGTTGGATAAAATGGATTGCCATCAAACTGGTATAAGGTTGCTCCGAGAGCAAGGACCGATTGTGACCAATTCCACATCATCCACCCACAAGTTGTATAATAGAATACTCGATCTCCTTCTGAAACATTACAGTGTAAGGAGAGTTCTTTTGTATGATTTAATAGGACACCTCCACCTTGTACGATGCATTTCGGTAATCCAGTTGTCCCAGAAGAAAACATGATATAAACAGGATCTGAAAATTCAATAGGAGTGTATTCCATTCTTTGAGAACCTTCCATTGGTTTCAAATTTGAATATCGGTATGGATTTTGAATTTTTCCAAAATGCAGGATCGGTTCTATGAAATCATACAGAATTGTTTGTTTGAATTCAGATGATTTTGAAGACGCAAGAGATTGTGTTACTTCTTCCAATTTATCGAGAATCGAAATCTTTTTTCCTTTAAAAAGATAAGATTCAACAGAAATGACTACCTTGGGTTCGATTTGTTCAAAACGATCTAGGATACCTTTCACGCCAAAGTCTGGTGATGCGCTTGCCCAAATGGCACCTAACGAAGTGGTCGCCAACATTCCAATTGTAGAAATTGGTGCATTCGGAACAATACCAACAACTCGATCTCCCTTTTTGACTCCAAGAGTAATCAAATGAGATTGAAGTTTAATGACCTCATTTTTTAAGTCACCATACGTTAACCTTTGTACAACTCCATTCTCTCCATAAAACACAATTGCCAATGCATTCGGATTACCATTCTCAATTAAATTTTCGGCGAAATTAAAAGAGGCCCCAGGAAACCATTTGCTCTTTGAGAAGTGTTCTCCCCTTTCAAATGCTTTCGTTGGTTCTGTGCGCAATCGAAAACCAGATTCCTTTAGCCATTCCATCCAAAACGTTTGAAATTCATCTACCGAATATTTATGGAATGTAACATAATCGGGAAACGACTTCCCAAGTTTTGATTCTAAATGACGTTGGAATCGAGTAAGATTCGTAGATAGATTGACAGGTGTCCACAGAGCATTTTGAGCCATCTTGAGAACTGATCTTTCTGAATTCGAATTTGTAGGCAAGTATGTTTACAGAAATAGCTGGTAGAAAAAAATATTAGAGAAATTCTTGGGAAAATGCTCTTCAATTCGATTGATTATTTCTTCTTTTTCATCGCATGTTATATTCTCTATTGGATTTCACCTTCTCGATTTCGAAAGTACATACTCATCATCTTTTCCTTAATTTTTTATGGATACTGGAGCGGTTCTTTTTTAATACACTTTGTACTTTTTATTATTCTCACACATCTATGTGTGCTCGGAATCTTAAAAACAAAGAAGAGAATCTTTCTTGTACTTGGAGTATCACTTAATCTACTCAACCTTTGTTTTTTCAAATATATACTCACATACCTTAAATATCTCACCTTAGAAGGAGAAGTATCAATTCCCTTCTTCCAGTCCTTATCTGAGTTAGTATTACCGCTTGCAATTAGTTTCTATACGTTTCAGATGATTGCCTATTTGGTAGATGCATGGCGAGGGAAATTTCATGAATCTCCTTTTATCAATTTCCTACTCTTCATTTTATTTTTTCCTCAACTCATCGCTGGTCCCATCATGCGCCATGATGATTTTTATGATCAAATTGATCATGCTAAGTTAAACTTAGATTTTGTCCAAAGAGGAATCCTTCATATCATTTCAGGATTGGTAAAAAAGGTATTGATTGCTGATCAACTTGCGAAACTGATCAACCCAGTTTTTGCAACTCCATCTGAGTATGACGGTCTTTCCATCTTCTTATCCACTGTTGCCTTCTCATTTCAAGTCTATGGAGATTTTTCAGGTTATACAGATTTGGCGAGAGGTTCCGCATTTCTTTTAGGGTATGAAATTCCAGAAAACTTCCGATCTCCATTTTTGTCTGTTAGTTTTACGGAATTGTGGAGTCGTTGGCATTATACCCTATCCACTTGGATCAGAGACTATTTATACATTCCACTTGGTGGAAATCGCGTATCAGAACTTAGATACAATATCAATACCATCATCGTAATGTCTCTCTCTGGCTTATGGCATGGGAATACTTACACTTTTTTCTTTTGGGGATTTTTCCACGGAATATTTTTAGCAATCGAACGATTTGCATTCGGAAAACCGAATCGAAGTTCCATGTCTACAATGAAAAAAATCTTTGCGATCATTTGGATTTTTTCAATTTTTTGTATCCTATCTACTTTTTTCAGAATAGATACACTCGAAAAAATTGCTAATTTTTGGTCCTCTAGCTTTAACCTAAAAGGCAAAATCATTTATAAACCAGATTTCTGGGGTTTGATCATCGGTAGCTACCTGATTCAAATCATTGAATATAAAAACTATTTCCAAGATTATTTTAAGCCATACATAAATTGGTTAATTCCATTATTTAGTGTTATCTTGTTTTTCGCGTTAGTAAAAATCGAAGTAGCAACTGAAACGTTTATTTATTTCCAATTTTGAGATCAATATGAACCAAAAGAAAATTTATTTTTATCCGATTATCGTTCTATTTTTTATTTTTTCCATCGATAAGATCGCATGTATTCCAGAATTTAGGGAAGCAGCAAGAAGGTCATATAAACCTGGGCAAAATATACTTTTAGGCTTTCCGAAAGTTTGGGAAGAGAATAAAATTAGGCAGCTAGAAAACCAAAAGATAATCCTTGTTACAGGTTCTTCACGATCCGAAATTTTACATGAGTGGGAAGAGATTCCTGTAAAACCAACTACCTATAACAAACCTGTCTATTTTGAAACACGTTCGGCAGTAAAAGCTTCCGAATATATGCTCAATTATCTTTTACTGAAAGGGATGATTGATACAGGTTTTAAACCAAACTTAATGTTCATTGAATTTTCAGAAGAAATGCTCAATGAAAACAATTCATTCTCTTATAAAACCAAATGGAAAGAGTTGATGTTAACGGAGGACCAGCTACTTGATATCTTTCCCGTTTTCAATCCACAATACAAACTTGAGATCATGAGTCGATTGATCTTTCTCTCTTATAACTATCACATACGTCCAATCCAAGGAATTTCAAATTTAATCAAGGGTGAAAAAGCGAGTGATGATTTATACTTCATTGCAATATCATCCTATCTCAATAAAAAAAGACCTTTCGATCCCAATCATATTGGTATTGAAATTGATAACTTTTCTCCTCAAGATTATGAAAGCAGGATCATCAATTATACAAAAGAAATTCAAGATATGATGTTAAGAAACTATCGATTTTCAGATACCGAATTTGGTTTTTTAAAGAAGATCATAAATTTAGCTGAGACTCATAATATACCAACCGTTATCTGGGAACCTCAGGTTCATCCTTACTATCAAAATTTGCGAAAATCGATCACTGGTGGTAACCTATATGAGACAATCCTTTTACCACAACTAAACCCTAACTCTAAAAATATAAGAACCATTTCTTTAAACAAAGGCAATACAAATTGTAAAACCTATGCAGATTCTAGCCACGTTTCCACAATTTGTGTGCCAGAAATCGTAGATAAGTTATTGCAAACTGCAAAGGATATACCAAACTTTCAATAAAGCTATGAAACTGAATGGATCATACAGACAAACTACCAAAAGGATTTTCCTTTTCGGATTTGTTTTAGTGTTTTCCTTCAACTTCCTCTACCAAAGAATTATGGACAACGAAGTGAACTGTGGTTCCCTCGGTTCCCCCGAAGGTGGCTGTCCCTATGCATTTTTGGACCATACTTTGGGGATGAATCCTGGACATGACTTAGGAGAGGATGGCGACCATTCTGAACATGTTTGCATCTCATGCCCTTGCAATTTGATTGTTTCTGTTACTTGGGATCTCTATCTCTCCCATGTCCTCATCCAACTCCATAAAATCTACTTTCAATCCCAAGAGTTACAATTTCCAAAATTAGTCGCGACAACCTTTCTTTTTCGACCACCAAAAGTTCACCTAACATCGTAATATCGTAATATCGCAATATCGCAATTAATCTTGTTTGCGTCGAATACGTGGGAGGTGCCATGTTTATCTTATTCAAAATAAAAAAGAAACTTAAATTTTTAAGATTTCTTATGATCTTTTTGCTTTTGACTCCATCATTACCAAATATGGAAATAGAAGCAGAAGAATTAAGCAATGTCAATTGTCAGAATGCGAAATCACTTGCTGACTTAAGCCAATGCATTGTGATTCGCCATCCCGATTACAGAATAGAAGAAATCAAACTAAAAGAAATCTCTGGCAGAAAAAAAATTGCTTCTTATTACTTTCCATCCAATCCAGTTTTCACTGGATATATTGCAAATCGAAATGGCGATACCTCAAATCCCATACTGGGAACAGGTACCACTACTGCGAATAACTTTCAAGTAATGGTAAACCAAGAAATTTTTACGAATGGGAAAAGAGAAATCGCAATTAAAATTGCAGATGAAGAATTTAGAGCGCAAGTGTTTCGTCTTGAATCCATTAGGCGAATTCTTGAATTTGAGGCGTTCAAAAAACTCATACGATTCCATTTTCTCTATTTGGAAAAAGAAAATAGCCTTCACAGTTTGAACTTGGTTAAAGAACTTAAAAAAGTTTCGAAGGCAAGAATCAATGAAGGATTATCGCCAGGAATTGATGAATCTTTGTCTGAATCAGAAGAAATTCGAATTTTTAAAATTTGGAATCAGACACAACGTCAGTTTGAAAATGCAAAATCTGAGTTAGAAGTGTTACTGGGATTTTCTTTTGATTTTCAGATACAACAATCCATTCACTCAAAATTACCTAAAGATCTTCCAAACGAAAAATCAGAATTAATCAAGATTGCGTATCAGTATCGACCAGAAGTATTTCTAACGGAAAAGGAGATTGAAATTGCTCTCCTCAGGCATAATGAAGTGCGAAAACAAAAAGTCCCAAATGTTAGCTTAGGTGCATTTGCGCAAAATGATGGATTTAACGAACGCGTGGTAGGTGGAATGCTAACGATACCACTCATCGTTTGGAGAGATTACGAAGGTGAGTCAATCATTAGTTCTTCAAAAATCGAAAGTTCAAAGGAAATGAAGGAATCAGTATCAAGGAATATCAAACAGGAAGTTTTGTTTGCACTAACAAACTTTTTAGCGCTTTCCGAGGAAGTAAATCTTTATGACCAAAATAAAATGGAAAGAGCTGAATCTGATCTAAAAAATCTACAAGAAGCAATTCGATTTGGGAAAATACGAATCATTGATGCAATCAATCATCAAAGAATCCTACTACAAACAAAATTAAATTATCTCAATACAAAGTCAGAGTTTGAAGTATCTCAAATCGAGCTAATTCGGGTTCTGGGCCTATCTATCAATACATTGGAAATCCAACCATGAAAAACAATCTTAAGATCTTTATATTCTCCAGTTTCGTTATTTTTGGTGCATTTTATTTTTGGCAATCACGACAACCAAAAGGAAACCTTCCAATGGAAGAAGAAAAGAAAGACATTCTTCAACTGACGAAGGAAGAAAAAAAAGAAATCAGAATTGATTTAGAAACAATTACAGTAGCAAAAATTCATACCAATATTGAGCTCATCGGAGAAACAGAAGCTGTACCAGATGATATAATGGATGTGCCAGCAAGAATTTCAGGAAGAGTCACTTCGGTATATTTTGTGGAAGGAGACTATGTCCAAAAAGGACAAAAACTTGCAATCATTGACTCCCCCGAACTTGCAAAACTTAGATCAACGTATTTAGTTGCGAAATCTAAATTTAATGCTGCAGAACAAAATGTAACAAGAATTAATTCTCTTGTAAAAATGAATTTAGCCGCCAAACAAGAGCTTATTGATGCAGAGTCGAGTTTAAAAGTTTTCGAATCAGAGAAGAATTCAGCAGAAGAAAATTTACGTGCAAATGGTTTGTCGATTGATAACAGTTCCACGGGCCAATATACAGTCTTTGCTCCTAGGTCAGGATTGGCACTTACCAGAAATGCAATTCCTGGATCCATCATAACTGGTAACCAAATCCTAACGACAATTGCCAACCTATCCAATTTGTGGTTTCAGGCAAAAATTTATGAAAATGATTTAAAATACTTATCGGAAGGACTGAATGCCGATGTGATTTTAAATGCGTATCCAGATTTGATTTTCAAAGGCAAATTAGAACACATAGGTGAAAAAGTTGATCTTGCATCGAGAACTGTACATGCTCGCGTTGTCTTCAAAAACCAAAACAAAAAAGGAAAAATTGGATTGTTTGGTAAAGCAATACTTCGAGTCAACGAACGAATGGGAATCGAAGTTTCCGAAGTAGCAATTCAATCCTACCAAAATCGTAAATTTGTTTTTAAACAAATCAATCCTCAAACTTACCAATGGTCAGAGGTTGAAATTGGAAGTACGAACGATCAAAAAGTTGAAATCACGAAGGGTCTAAAGGAAGGAGATACCATTGTGACCAATGGTGCATTTGAATTAAAGGCAATCTTATTTAAAGATACCTTCGGTGGGGAATAAAATGGAATTTCTTACAAAGATAGTTTCATTTTCTCTACACAATCGCTTGTTAGTTATCATTTGTACGGGACTTCTCATCTTCGGAGGATTTTATGCAACGTCTCACTTAAAAGTTGATGCAGTACCTGATATTACCAATGTACAAGTGCAAGTCATAACCACTTCACCTTCTTTATCAACTTTAGAAATCGAACAATACATTACTCTACCCGTGGAACGAGCCATCACTGGTATTCCAAATTTAACAGAAGTTAGATCAGTATCAAGATACGGATTCTCTCTAGTCACAGCCGTCTTTGCAGATGGGACAGATTTGTGGAAAAGTAGACAACTGGTGAGTGAAAAATTAAGTGAAGCTTCTGAAAACATACCAGCTATTTATGGGAAACCGGTCATTGGTCCAATCACCACGGGTCTTGGAGAAGTTTTTCAATTCACGATTGAAAGTAACTTTCATAGCCAAATGGAATTAACAACCTATTTGAACTGGTACATCAATCCTGCACTCAAAACTGTTCCTGGAATTGTGGAAGTGAATAGTTTTGGTGGTAAAACAAAACAATACCAGGCTATTGTAGATCCGTTGAAAGCCGCATCCTTAGGAATCTCACTCAATCAAATCGTTGAAGCGATTCAATCCAATAATCTCTCTACAGGCAGTGGTTACATCGAAAGATCCAATGAACAATTGATTGTTGGTAGTGATGGCCTACTAAAGTCATTGTCTGACTTTGAAAAAATACAAATCGGAAAGACGAAAGACGGATTTCCGATTTATTTGAGTAACGTTGCTAAAATCGCGGAGGGCTATAGATTAAGAAAAGGAGCTGCAACTTCCTCAGGCAAATCAGAAGTAGTTGGTGCTGTTACATTGATGTTACTGGGTGAAAATTCACTTGAAGTCACCAAATCAGTAAAAGAGAAAATCACTCAGATCGAAAAAACATTACCTGTCGGAATGAAAATTAAACCTTATTATGATCGTTCGATAATGGTATCAAACACATTAAAAACGATTGTTTGGAACCTTTCAGAGGGAGCCTTACTTGTAATAATCATTCTATTTTTAATGATCGGAGATTTCCGATCTGGTCTTGTCATTGCATCAGTCATTCCACTTGCGATGTTAATTGCAATATTACTCATGTATGTAAGAGATTTGCCAGCTAACCTAATGTCGATGGGAGCAATTGACTTTGGACTCATCGTTGATGGAGCAGTGATCCTTATTGAAAATTCACATAGAAGATTAGGACTAAAAGTAAAAGAACTCAAAAGAAGTCTAACTTCTACTGAAAAGAGGGATACAATCTTAGATGCAACGATCGAAGTTAGAAAAGCAACCATTTATGGAGAAATCATCATCGGTATCGTATACATTCCAATCCTAACTTTGAGCGGAACGGAAGGAAAGATGTTCATTCCTATGGCAACAACGGTTCTGTTTGCACTACTTGGCTCTTTCGTGCTCACTCTAACGATTATTCCAGTGTTAGCTTCCTTTTTCTTACATGCCGACAGAAAAGAAGAATCAAAAACCATATTTTTCCAAAAAATCCAAGACTGGTACATTCCAAAACTTGAATATTGCTTTAAAGAACCAAATAAAATTACATATTCCACTGTTGTTATATTTCTTGTATCAATCTTTCTATTTTTTCGATTAGGTGGAGAATTTTTACCAAAACTCGATGAAGGAAATTTGCTAATTGAAATTAGTCGCTATCCTTCGACAACTCTTACAGAATCGCTCAACTCTTCGATTAAAATTGAAAAGGCAATATTAAAAGAGATACCAGAAATCACCGAAATTGTTTCGCGAACTGGTTCTCCCGAACTAGCCATTGAGCCCATGGGTGTTGAAAAAACAGACATGTATTTAAACATGAAACCTAGGTCTGAATGGAAACAATCAAAACCAGAAATAGAAAATAAATTGGAAGAAATTATCCAACGAGTGGCACCTCAAGTTGCTTATGGTTTATCCCAACCAATTGAAATGAGAAACAATGAGATCATGGCTGGTATCCGTGCAGATGTTGGAATCAAAGTATTTGGTGACGATTTGGTTAAATTAAAATCAATAGCTGAGGAAATTTCGTCAAAGATCAAAAACATTGAAGGTGTTGCTGATCTCAGAATCGAACAACTGTACGGATTAGAATATTTGAGAATTAAACCCAATCGTGAAAAATTAGCGAGATACAATTTAAACATAAATGATATCAATCGTGTCACAGAATCATTTTCTTCAGGTGCACCAGCAGGTATCGTTTATGAAGGAATGAAACGTTTTGATATTGTTGTAAAAACAGATATCAATTCCGATCCAGAAAAAATCTGGAATACACCAGTTAACGTAGGTCAAAATCAATTTGCACCTTTCCATGAATTAGCTGAAATTAAGGTCGAGGATGGACCCGTACAAATTTACCATCAGAATCAAAACAGATATGCTTTGGTTCAATTTAACATTCGAGGAAGTGATATGGTAACTACCGTCGGAAATGTAAAAAATATTCTAGAGGAAAATATTAAATTTCCTCCTGGTTACCACTATACTTTAGGTGGTGAATTTGAAAAATTTGAATCTGCCACCAATACTTTGTTAGTTGTTGTTCCAGTCACACTAGTTGTAATATTTTTGATATTATACTTTGCGTTTAATGAAGTAATGTCCGCTTTTATCATATTTTTGAATGTACCAGTTGCCATCACAGGAGGAATCTTTGCTCTGTATTTACGAAATTTACCGTTTAGTATTTCTGCTGGAGTAGGATTTATTGCTTTGTTTGGAATTGCAGTTTTAAATGGACTCGTTCTGATCAGTTTTATCAAATCATTGGAAGAAAATGGAACAAAATTAGAAGTCGCTATCAAAGAAGCAGCTATTTCAAGACTAAGGCCCGTCCTTACAACTGCACTCTTGGCTTCGATTGGTTTCATCCCAATGGCCATAAGTACCTCACCAGGTGCGGAAGTACAACGACCATTGGCAACCGTTGTAATAGGAGGATTAATCACAGCAAGTGCATTAACCCTCTTTGTCTTACCTATTGTTTATTTAAAGTTTTTTGCAAAAAAATCTTTCATGCTTTCAAAAGACGCATAGTCAGCTTTTTCATTGTAAGCAAGTCCTGGTAATCCGTGTTTTTCAGCGCCAGGTCGAGTAAATCCATGAACCGCTCCAGGGTGAGATACAAAAGTGACTGGAGCTTTTGCATCAGTGATAGTTTTTACAAATGTCTCTACAGCGGTTTTTGGGATAAAAGGATCATCAGCACCATGGTGAACAAGAACCTTGGTTTTGATTTTTTTCACACCGGTTGCTAAATTCTTACTTCCTAACATTCCATGAAAAGAAACAACGCCTCCTTTCAAATCTGCCCCATCTAACGCAAGTTCAATTACCCCTGCGCCACCAAAACAATAACCAATGGCTCCGATTTGATTCGGGTCAACATTTGGATTTGATTTTAATATCTCAATTGCTTTGTAAATTTTTTTCAAAAGAACCTTTGGATCACCATTGGCACTAGAAAGTTTTCCAGCTTCCACATGATCTTTTGCTAAAATTCCTTTACCATAGACATCCATAACAAAGGCAACATATCCCAAATCAGCCAATTGTTTGGCTCTTTGTTTTGGATAATCATTCACACCCCACCATTCATGAATCACAAGGATTCCTGGTCTTTTGCCTGTAACGTTTGCATCCATGGCTAGGAAACCTTCGTAGGTTTTACCATCCAATTTGTATTCTAAGGGACTGCCAGTGATTGATGTTTTGACTGGTAGTTCTGCCGTTGGTAACGAACTACATTGTACAACCAACAATGTTGTGAAGAAGGAAAGGAACAGCTTCATAATTCTCCTATTCGATTTTGAAATCAAATTCAATTCCAAAATCGGCTTTTCCATTCTTAGATATAATTTCAGATAAAGAAAGGATAAAAATTTAGAAAAAGGGGAATCACTTTCCTGGATTTTGAAATTAAAATTGAAAAGAATTCCCTGCTGAACATATCCCACAATTTCTCCAAAATCAAAATAGACCATTGAAAATAGAATTGAAACATAAGTAGAACGAATGTTTCACTTTTTGGTTTTTATCAGAGTATACCGATCGGTTTTCTTTTGATTTTTTTTCGAGCATAGTTTTTTTTGATCGCAAGACAAAGCTTAGTTCGTTCTTTTTATCCAGGGGACAAATATGATCCAAAATAATTACTTTCTTAGTAACGAAGATTTAAAAGAACATTTCTACGAGTTAATCGATTGGAATGAAATAGTCCCCATTTACGAAAATCAATTTGCAGATGCAAAACTCTATCAAACATCTAAAAATCCAAAGCTTGAATTGGCTCCTACAAATGTGGACGATGCCCTCTCGTATTACGAAGAGATATTAAAATCTTGTGGCGAAATCAGTGGAATGTATGTGTCGCAAGTCGCTTCGAAGGTGGATTCGATCGGATTAAAATTTGAAAATGGAGAAGTCCTCCACCCTCAAGAGATGGTTGATGTAATCCAGATGTATCATGATGCAGGTCTTGGTCCTGCGGCCTTCAAACGAAAGTATGGTGGTCTTGGAGTTCCAAGTATCATCAAAGCGATGATTGCAGAAATCATGTATCGATCCGATAGTTCCATTACAATTGCTGTAGGAAGTATGGGTCTTGCTGCCATCCTAGAAGTTTGTGCAACAGAAGAAATGAAAAACGAATGGATTCCGAAACTAATTTCAGGAAATTATACAGTAACTATGGGTTTATCAGAGCCAGATTTTGGTTCCGATCTACCAAACATAACAACCAAAGCAACAAAAAATGGAAACGAATGGTTGTTAAATGGAACGAAGCGATATCAAACTGTAGCATGTGGAGTGAACGGGGGACCTGGAATCACACTCACTTTAGCAAGAACTGGAACACAAGAAAGTGGCGCAAGAGGTCTTTCTTTTTTTATCGTTGAAAACAAAGACTACCAAATACAAGGAATCGAAAAAAAATTAGGAATCAAAGCTTCTGCAACTTGCGAAACAGTCTTTGAAAATAGCAAAGGTTATTTGGTTGGAAAAGAAGGTTTTGGGTTAGTGAAATATGTCATGGGAATGCTCAATGGAGCAAGACTGAGTGTTTCATCACAAGGGACAGGAATCGTTACGGCGGCGTTTGAAGAATCCATCAAATATGCAAAAGAAAGAATTCAGTTTGGAAAACCTATTTTTGAAATCCCTGCTGTTCGAAGAATGTTAGATCGAATGGAAAGGGAACTTGCTGGGATGAGATGCCTTATGGTGGAGGCAGCTTTTTCTGTGGATAAATATTATTGGTATGAAGATGGTAGAGAAATTACTTCCGAAGAAATCAAATCTGCAAAATTTTGGGAGAAAGTAGCAAATACACTCACACCTATTTCAAAGTATTATAATTCAGAAATGTGTAATGATTTAGTCTATGATGGTTTACAAGTATTAGGGGGTGCAGGATTTACGGAGGACTATGATCTCTCTCGGTTGTATCGAGATGCAAGAATTACAAATATTTATGATGGTACAACACAAATCCAAGTAAATGCAGCCATTGGTGGAATTACTTCAGGAATGAGTGGAACGGGAACCTTCCGGGCGTATTTAGATCATTTATCAACTGGAGCGGAATCAAACCAAAAATTAACTGAGATACGAACCATTTTTGAATCAATTGTGGAAACTTACAAAACCATATCAGAACAAAATACAAAGGAAGCATATAGCTTTGAAGTCGTAGAATCAGCCGCAAGAGTGATCATCGGTTATCTTATGGAAAGAAGCAAAAACAAATCTAATTCTAGAAAGGAAATTCGGACTAAGTGGTGTAAAGAATTTCATAATGATAGTTTTGCAATCCTATCAGCGAATTTAATCAAACTCAAATCACTATAAAAAAAGGGCCCTCGTTTCGGAGGACCCATTAGAAAGGAAAGGGATGGGCTTTCCAGTGCGATCTGGAAAGCCCAAGATTGTTCAGATTATGTCATAGACACTGTCTTCTCATCAGAAGGAAGAGAGACTTGAAAACTAGGTTGCGTCAATACAATCGTTGGCTCTAAAAACTTCTTACGTTTACCCATGAATTTGCGTGCGATGTGATCAGGAAAAGAATAAGCGATGATTCGTTTCCAAACCGATGCAAACTGTTTCACAAAACTTCCAGTGTTATAATGTTGTCCGTACTTTGCACAAATTTCTTTTAATCTAGGTGCAACCTCACGATATCGAATTGCTGGCATGTCTGGAAACATATGGTGTTCAATCTGGTGACTTAAATGACCTGTCATTGTATAAAACAAATTGCTACCATCTAAGTTTGAAGAACCTTTCAGTTGTCGCAAATACCATTGTGCTTTTGTTTCACCAACAATCTCTTTGGCAGTGAAGGATTCTGCATTTTCAGTAAAGTGACCACAGAAAATCACCGCATAAGTCCAAAGATTACGAACTAAGTTTGCAATCATATTTCCTAATATCACTTTTGGGAAATTCAATCCAGCAAGAGCAGGAAACAACACGTAATCCTTCAAAAGTTGTACCTCAACTTTTTTGAAGAAAAGTGCTTTATAATCTTTTAATGTTTTCTTCTTTCTGAGTTTTTTAGGCGTTTCTAAGTGTTCTACACGATACCCATGAGCACCAATGCCCCATTGGAAATTCATAGCAAGAAACATATTTGTAAAAGGTTGGGTTAAATGTACTGGTTTCCACTTTTGTGCTTCGGTTAATCTTGTGAAGTTGTAACCATAGTCGTGGTCTTTATTCAAAACATTTGTATAGGTGTGGTGCATATAATTATGGTAAAATTTCCATTGGTGTGCACTACATACGATGTCCCAATCAAAGGTTCTAGAGTTAAAACGAGGATCGTTCATCCAATCATATTGGCCATGCAATACATTATGCCCGAGTTCCATATTATTGATAATTTTGGAGATCGATAATAGTAACGTCCCAGCCACAAAAGAAATTGGTTCGAAACTGAAATGAATCAATCCTCTTCCTAAAACCTCTGTGTATCGATAGGTTTTATAAATAAACCGAATGTGATCGGCGTCTTCTTTTCCGACTTTGGACATCACTTCTTCGCGAAGCGCATCAACTTCTTTTCCAAAAGCTTCAATTTCTTCTTTGTTTAATTTTTTACTAATCGTTCTCATTTTATTTTCCTATGATCATTTCGTTTTTTCATTGTGATTAGAATCCTAAAGTTCTATCTCCAAATTGGATTCAGCTCTTGAAACGCAAATTTGGATATTTTCTTCACCTAACTGAGATTTTTCGCCACTGGAAAGATCCGTAACAGAACCCGCTTGTTTTTTACAGACGCATGTATGGCAAATTCCCATTCTACAACCACTTTGCGGATAAATACCTTGTTCTTCTAACTCTTCCAATAAAGATCTTTCCCCTTTCACTTGAATGGTCTTGTGGCTAAGGGATAAAAACACATCAACAGTTCCCTCTTTTTTTACTTTGGTTACGTTTTGTCCTGGTAACAAAAAGAGTTCAGATTTCACGGAAAGACCTTCCAATAAAGAGAGGGCTTTTGTTTGCATCGGTGCTGGTCCACAGACGTAAACACTTGTTGATTTTAAATTGGGAACGTATTTATCTAAAATTTCTTTTGTTAGAAATCCAGATTCATAACCTTCTTTTGGAACATCAGAAAATACGAAATGAATCTTCAACCAACTAGCATTTTTTTGCATCGATTCGAAGGAAGACCTGAAGATGATATCTTCGTAGGATCTCACAAAATACAAAAGGGTGACATTCCTATCGCCATTTAACTTTTGTAACTCTTGGAGGATGGAATAAATAGGTGTGATTCCACTTCCACCTGCCAAAAACAACAAGTCCTTAGGAAGATTTTTCTCGAGTACAAATTCTCCAGAAACCTCTCCTAATTCTAAAATATCACCTTTCTTTACGTTTTGATTGAGAAAGTTAGAAACAAGGCCACCTTTTTGGCGTTTAACAGTGATTTGTAAATATTTATCATTTGGATGGGATGATAAGGAATAGAATCGTGTGACTCTTCTTCCCGCAATTTCCACTGTCACGGGAACGTGTTGCCCGGATTGGAATCCTTTCCATAACCAGTTTGGATTTAATACAAAGGATTTGGTATCTGGAGTTTCCTCTTTCACAGCAATGACTTTTGCCTTTATGGCAGTGACTGAGAACCTGGGACTCAATTCCCCAAGAAAGAAATCGGCCCACGCCTTGGGTTGGAGAGATTTTAGAAAATCTCTGGGTTCGTTGTAGATAAAAGGAAATGTTTTCATTTTCGCCTCTTTTTCGCATTTTAGTGAACATGTGTTCACGCAATTATCTAATAGTGTTAACTTACAATGTTAGCTATGTCAACCCAAAAGAGGGCTTTTTTTCCTTGCATTTGAAAAAAAGTGAACGATTGTTTACTCAGATTCCAAGCCAAAATGAACAAACGGGACACCCAAAAGCAAAAAACCCACTCCAAACTCTTAGAAAGTGCCCTTGGCCTGATGGGCGAAGAGAAGGGACTCGGGGACTTAAGCCTACGAGAGGTCACAGCAAAAGCAGGAATCGTCCCGGCCGCATTTTATCGCCATTTTAAGTCTATGGAAGAATTGGGACTCCATTTGGTGGAAGAATGTGGCTACCGCATCCAAACCATCGTCGGAGATGCACGTAACAAAGGTGCCTACCGCTCCGCCTTACAACTTACGATCGGATATTTTTTTGATTATGTAACGAACAATCGCTCCCTCTTTCGTTTCATTGCGAGAGAGAGGACTGGTGGAAATCGAAAAATCCGTGAGAGCATTCGAGATGCCATGCACATGATTGCACTTGAACTTGCAAAAGATATGCGAATGCCAAAATCAATTTCCATTCAAGATACCTTATTTGCGTCCGAACTCATTGTCAGTATTTGTTTTCAAATGGCTTCTGATTATTTAGATTTAGATACGGAAGCCCATTTTGAGATGCGGAAAATCAAAGTGAAAACGATCAAACAAGTTCGTTTGGTTTTTATTGGTACGATCCGTGGCAGAAAACACCGACATAGGTAAAAAACAAACTGATCCTTAACGAACCTTATTTTCTCAAAACAGATTTTGGATTCTTATTTTGGTGTTAAAGAGGGAAAGAAATGATGATATTGAGTCCTTCTCCTTTTTTGGAAACCGAAGAGAAGACTCCTTTGAGTTGTGATGTCAAACTTCGAATGAGTTCATAACCAAAATGATTTCCCTTCTCAATGTTGACCGATTCTGGTAGTCCAACACCATCATCACCAACCGTTAACATCACACTGTCGTTTGACTTGGCTAAGTTGATGCGTATCACTCCACCAGATTCATTGGGATAGGCATACTTTAATGCATTAGTGAGCAATTCATTTAAAATCAACCCCAAAGGCAAGGTTCTTTTGAGATCCAAACGGATGTTCTCTAACTGAACATCAAAACGAATTTTACTTGGATTCAATACAAAAATATCGTGTAAGCTATAAACTAGATCTTCGATATATTTTTGAAGGTCCACAGATTCCAAATCTTCTGATTGGTATAAGTTTTCATAAACCTTCGACATAGACATGATCCGAGATTGTGCATTTAAAAATGATTTTTTTGCTATTTCGTTTTCAACTTTGAAAGACTCTAGGTTCAGTAAACCTGAGATGATGGCCAAAGTATTTTTCACTCGGTGTTGCAACTCTTTGAGTAAAACATCTTTCTCTTCGAGAGATTTTGCTAGTCGACTTTCGATATCCAATATTTTTGTTACATCTAAATTAAACCAAAGTACAAATCGTTCCCCAAGAATTTCAATCGCTTGGCTAAATACCAACACTTCGTAGTGGCTTCCATCTGGATGTTGAACAGACATCCTTTCTCCAGACAACCTTCCATTTTCAAGATAGATTTTGTTCAGATTCTGAATTTGTTCTGGGTCACTCCACGATTGAAAGTCTTCTGTTTTTTTACCGATGACTTTCTCTTTTTCAAAACGAAAGATCTTTTCCATGGCTGGATTGATATCCAAGTAAGTATCATCCTTAATCGTAGAAATTGCCATGGCAATGGGACTCAGCTCAAACACTTTTGCATACAAACTTGCGGCGTCTTTTGGTGGAACCAAAACTGGAGATTCTGGATTCTCACGAAACACAATGACAATTCCATTTAACTTCCGATTCGTATCTAAGATTGGCGAAATCGTCTCTGTTACGTTTGTTTCCTGCCCTTTGCTCGAAATAACGATTAAATCATTTCTTCTTTTGGATTGTTCCAACGATTTATCTTTATAAAGAGATGAGTAATTGATTCTAGTTCGCGAATCTGATTGTACTACATATAAAAAAGATGATATATCCTGGTTCATTAAATCTTTTTTAGGATAACCTAACAAATCCAAAGCATTTTGGTTAATGTCTCGAATTTGACCTTCTGAAGTTAACACGATGACAGCATCACCCATAGCTTCGAAGGTAACACGAAGTTCTTTTTCCCGAACGGCAAGGCTTTGTTCCGATTGGTAAAGTTTGAGTGCGGATTTGATCATACACTCCACAACATCTGGACTAGAGATTTTAGGAATGAATCCGTAGTGTTTTATATCGGCAACACGATTGAGTGTTTTTTGATCAGAATAACCGCTAAAAAATAGAATGGGAAGATCTCTGATTTCTAAAATTTTTTTTGCTAATTGGACACCATCTAACTCATCGGAGAGATTGATATCCATAAGAATGAGATCGACAAGTTCTTCAGAACTCATCCACTGAATCGCCTCTTCTGAGTTAGAAACATGCGAAACTGAGTATCCCCTTAACTTCAGAAACTCTGCTTGTGAAACCGCAAGAATTGCTTCATCCTCCACGAGAAGGATATGATCTAGACTATGTTTTATTTCTGTAATAGGCATACAAACAATGGGTTTCTACCTTAGATTCAATTTAGGCAGAAGAATTGCAATCGATTATAGCCAAAATTTTTTCCTGAAAAAAACTTAGGGTATGCAATAAATTCAAAATCATATTTTGAAAACTCGAATCCATAAGACCTTCATTTATTTTGTTAGGTGAACGCAATTCGGTTGCAATTTTACACAAACAATCGTTTGTTTGTAAAAACGAACAAAGCGAAACGAGGTTTCAATTGAAAATTCATTTATTTTTTCTGACCATTTTCCTGTTTTTCATTCAATGTACGGGTTTTAATATGCTTTACGATACGTCCGCCAACGGAAACACCAATCCAAGCCGAGAATATGCGACTCTAGCTCCTCTATTTAAAGGTGGTTTTTTTTATCATCGAAATACAACACCAGGACCAATTGGAATTGGCGCTGAACCAAAGTCAGAAGGAAAGGCATGCAGCCATTCTTATATTGGTATGTTCTCTTTTGGAAATTCTCGCATCGAAACTGCTAAAAAGAACGGAAACATTCAAAAAGTGGCGTTTGTCGATTACGAAAATACAGGCATATTAGCCGGCTTCATCTACCATCAATTCTGCACCATCGTGAAAGGTTCCAACTAATGAAAGCATTCAAAAGACAGAATATTCTTTTTTACATAACAATTGTTTTATCATTTTTTCTAATGAGTGGCTGTGCTGTAGGACCAACTCATGGATATATCATCACCGAAACACAATTTCCTGGTACATTTAATCCAGAAAATAATGTGAAGGCAGACAAGGAAGCCAAGGGATGCCAATACACGGTGTTATACTTGGTTACTTATGGTGATGCAGGTGCGGGAAGCATCGCAAACAAAAACGGAATCAATAAAATCGCAACGATTGATCACTCTTCGTTTAGTTTGTTTAGCGGTTTAGTTCGAAATTATTGTACATTTGTTGTAGGCGAATAAGATGAAATTAATTAAAATATTTACTTTTGTATTTTTTCTTTCCATTTTTACCAATTGTCAATCAGGGCCATTCCCTGCATTTTTATACCAATATTCCACTCAACATACGACTGGAGATAGCACTGGTAACAATCTAACTTCCGCAAAGATTGTAAAATTCGGAAAATCATGTTCCATGTCGGGTTATATCATCAATGTTTTCTTCTATGGAGCAGGAAATTCTATTGAGGAAGCAGCACGCAATGGAAAGATTCAAAAAGTTGCTGTAGTGGATAGAGAATCACTTTCCATTCTAGGATTTTTATTCTACAGAGAATGTATTATCGCTTGGGGTGAATAAATTGAACGCATCACAAGCGAGACTAATTTTCCTGGTTGGAATGTTGGTTCTTTTGAATCACCCGTTCCAAGAATTAATGGCAAGGGAAACCGACAACATCCACGAAAAACCAGAGTTAATCGACCCAGACAATCATCGTTTGTATTTTCGATTTGTGTCAGGAGTGGCACGTGGTCAAATTCCTGAAAAAAGAATGGAGACGACTGATAGTTTGCTTTTAGCACAGAATCGAATCTACCAGCTAACACCATTGACTTCTGGAGATTTGGATCTTGGACAGTATGAGATAGAATATCGTTTCAAAGATCGGTTTAGAATCTTTGCAGAAAACAGAACTGTCAAAGAAGGCGGTGATTTTGCTGAACTCTTAAAGTTTAGAGAATACCAAAAACGAGCAGGTTTTGGATACTTTCATCCAATCCAAAAATTTCTAAGTTTAGGAATCTCCCTCCGCGATGCGAATATCAAACAAGATTTCAAATCCGAATATGGAAATTTTTATTCAGCGGATAATAGTCTTCTCATTACCTTTCCAACAATCGAATCACAGTTACGCACAAAAGGTTGGGTTCCAGGAATTCACATGGAAATCAAACCATCCCGTTGGTTTGAAATTCATTTGAGTCGTTTGTATTATAATATGGGAGGAGATGTAAGTCGAACTGCGTTGAATTTAATTCCGTCCAGTCAGGCATTATTCTATGCTCCGTTTTATATCCAAAGTGATTTTTTATACAATGGTGTACAGGATCAATTCGATGTTGTGTTTCGTTATTCAAGCTGGTTTGCTACTAAGTGGGGTTATACGAGAGACAGGATGAATATCAAATTCAACCAATACTATTTTTCTTCTCTCGATAACCAAACAACTTTACTTATGTCTGCATTAGGTCGAAGAACAAGCACCAAACTAGACTTTGATTCCCTCAATCTCACAATCGAGTTTTCAAAAAGTTTTGGACAGGATGCATTTTAGTTCAAAAGAGAAACCAAAACCAATGGATAGTTTCGTCGAAGGAAAAGGCAAAACTATCTAGTCTGGTTCAAAAAATGCTAAATTCTCCGGGCCTTCGTGGATCACAATTCTACGAATTTTGCCTGGTGAGGCTTTGACTTCTTCTTTTAGACCACTATAGAACCATCTGGCAACATTTTCAGAGGTAGGATTGATTCCTTTGAAGTCTGGATGGTCATTGATCAGAATGTGGTCAATAGAGTGAACTAACTCCATCAATTTGTTCCTAGCTGTCAAAAAGTCATAGGAGATTCCATCGGGACGGATGTTCGTGTCTCCCTCCAAAAATACCTCTACCTTCCAGGAATGGCCGTGGATCGGCTCATCAGAGCCATCTGCAAAGTATTGGTAAAGGAAATGGGCAGACTCAAAACGGCCCTCGATTCTCACATAAAATTTCCCGTTTTCTTGGGTAAACATTCCATTGACGAATAGAGCATCGTCCAATATTTGTATAGTAATTTCCTCTCGAGGGCTCTAGAAGATGACTGAATCAACAAAACCACGCTTTTTTAAAGAAATGACCGTAGGCGAAGCGATTGCCATCCATCCGGAAGCGGGGCTTGTTTTCTCAAGTTACCACTTAGGTGGATGTTCCCATTGTTCCATCAATGAAGTAGAAACCATTGAACAAGTTTGTATGGGTTACGGAGTCGAAGTGGATACACTCATTGACTCTCTGAACAACCTCTTTGCTGAAGAGTAAAATAATGATAAAAGAGGGGCTTTTGATCAAGAGCCCCTTATTTTGCATCACATTGTAGGAATCGAGAAGCGTAGATCTTCTGTTTTTGCTACTACATCCTTCTCCTTTGAAAATATTCCTGAATTAGATATAGATAGCGTTTGGACCACTTAACGTATAACATCCCTGGTCTCTTATTTCCTGCGATCTCTCTACTCATGCTCGGTTTTACCAATCGATTCTTCGGATTGGCGAGTTTGTCGAGACAACTTTTGGCTGAGTATGAAAATACAAAATCCGAAGTTTTAGCAAAACAGATCCACAACCTACGATTTCGAATCTCGCTTATTTTATACTCACAAAGTGCAGGCATCCTGAGTTTGATCTTGTGCACTTGTTCCATTGGAATGATTCCTTTTTATAACTTAGTTGCTTGGATCTTATTCGCTTTCTCTTTATTTTTTATGGTTGTATCGCTTGTGCTCGCTCTCGTCGAGATTCATCTTTCAGTGACCGCTCTCGACATCGAAAGAAAGTCAATCTTAGAACCAGATCATTCCCTTAAATCGTAATGACAATTTTTCCAAAGTGAGCGCCCGATCGAAGGTATTGGATTGCTTCCACAACATACGAAAGAGGGAAAACTTTATCGACAACGGGTCTGAGACCAGACTGTTCAATCGCTCTGTTCATTTCTATAAATGCGTTTCTTCCACCCACAACCAATCCTTGGATTTTTAAATTGTTCATCACTGCAGGTAAAAGATTTAATTCTCCAGATCTACCCGCCAAAATTCCAATCAAATGAATGACACCAAACGGACGACAGGCGGAAATTGACTGTTCTAAGGTTCCAGCACCACCGACTTCAATGATATGATCTGCACCGACTTTATTGGTGATACGCCTTACTTCTTTTCCCCAATCTTTCATTTCTTTATAATTGATTAAAAAATCGGCTCCTAAGTCCTTTCCTCTTTGCAATTTTTCTTCACTCGAGGAAGTAAGGATCACTTTGGCACCCATCATTTTTGCAAACTGCAAAGCAAAAATGGAAACACCACCTGTTCCCTGTACCACGACAAACTCACCAGGTTTCAATTGACTGTATTCAAACAACCCAGACCATGCAGTGAGTGCGGCACAAGGTAAGGTGGCCGCTTCCTCATAACTCAGATGGGACGGCATCTTCACAAGTCCCGTCTCAGGAACAATCGCCAATTCCCGAAGTGTTCCAGGCAAAGGTCCTCCTATCGTGTGGCGGATTTCTGCATGAGTCCCTTCTTTGGCGATCCATTTGGGTGCGAACGTAAGAAGGACTTTATCGCCAACATTCCATTCTGTAACACTTGATCCAGTTTGAATCACTTGTCCTGCACCATCACTACAAGGAACAAGTGGCAAAGGAAATTTAGGATTGTATTTCCCTTCCACAACGAGCGAATCACGGTAGTTTAACGAAGCCGCATACAATCGAACCAAAACATCGTTCGGTCCAAGATCTTTTGGATCTTCTACCTCAATTACTTTTAAATTTTCTAGTCCAAATTGTTTTATCTCTGCTTGTCTCATAAACTTGTAATTCTTTCTCCTGACTTAATATTAAAACTCAATTCATTTATATATTACTTTCGATTCAGTAAACTTTCTCATCGATCAAAAGATTCAAATGATTCCTACTAACAAATATTATTGATTTAATTTAATTTAATTTCACCCTTTTCATTGAGTGGGAAAAATGGATTGTATGTGACTTCAAAAATATGCCCATCTAAATCTTTAAAGTAAGAACTATACCCACCCCAAAACACTTTCTGTGGTTCTTTGAGAATGACAGCACCTAACTTTCGTACACTTTCTATGATACGATCTACTTCTGCTTCGCCTTCTACATTTTGTGCCAATGTAATCCCAGAATACTCTTGCCTTTTTTGAAAAGGAATTCCAATGTCATTTGCCAAATCTTTTTCCCCAAACAAACCGAGTACCAAGGCTCCAATTTGAAAGAATGCAACACTTTCATTACTCTCTTTGGATTTTTTCCAACCAAGGCCTGTTTCATAAAAATGAACTGCTCTGTTTAAGTCAGAAACGGCAAGTGTGATGAGATTGATTCGTGGATACATATATGCACTTCCTTGCTCAACTATGAACTTTTTCTCTGAAAACTTTTTGGATTTTCGAATTTGGTTTCACAAAACCAAGATTCTGTGGTAGAAGGAGCCATTGGGTGGCGGGTGGATAACCCCACCCAGTTCGATACGGGCGGGGACATGTACTCTAAATACACGCTCAGAAAAAATTTACTTCTTTCCTAATCCTGTCGTTTTTGCACCAACGAGAATTGACATGTTTCCTGCTGGGTGTTTGTTTTCACGCATCAATTGGTGGCACTCACCCGTTTGATCAAACGTAAACGTTTTTGCCAAAACTGGATCCACTTTTTTGTCGATCACCAATTGGTTTAAGTCGCGACAGTTGTCGTCGTTTGCGAAGTGAGAACCTTGCAGACGTTTTTGTCTCATCCAAAGATAACGTAAATCACCTGTTGCATTAAAACCTGTAGTTCCGGCACAAATCACAACCATACCACCAGTTTCACAAACAAACACAGATGTAGGAAGTGTTGATTCCCCTGGATGTTCAAATACGATTTGAGGATTTTTGCCTTTACCAGCAATGTCCCAAATCGCTTTACCAAACTCACGAGCTTGTTTTGTCCATTCAGCAAATGCTTCTGGCTTATTAATGTCGGAAGTGAGCGCTCCCCAGTGTTTGAACTTGTTACGATTGATGACACCTGCAGCACCTAAATTTTTACAAAAATCAATTTTATCATCAGAAGAAACAACAGCGATTGGAATTCCCCCAGCTGCTTTTACAATCTGAATGGCCATTGCACCGAGTCCACCGGCTCCACCCCAGATCAAAGCCACATCACCAGGTTTTACATCATTTGGTTTCCAATGGTGTAACATTCGATAAGCAGTTGCAGCAACTAACATATATGCAGATGATTCTTCCCATGTTAGGTGTTGAGGGCGAGGAAGGCATTGGTGGTCTTGCACTTTGCAAAACTGTGCAAAGGATCCCCAGTTTGATTCATATCCCCAAATGATTTGCGAAGGTGCAAACATAGGATCTTTTCCAGCAAGAACCCAAGGGTCTTTTGGATCCCACATGGCACAATGGACAACAACTTCATCACCCACTTTTACATTTTTTACTTCAGAACCAACTTTGTATACGATCCCTGAAGCATCAGATCCACCAATGTGAAACTTTTCAGGTTCCCCTTTTTTATTTCGTGCACCAATCACATCAACAGGGTAACCTAAGGCCGCCCAAACGTTGTTATAGTTTACTCCGGCTGCCATTGTGGCCACGAGAACTTCATTCGGACCAATCTCTGGAACATCAATCACTTCTGATTGAAACGAAGTTTTTGGTTCACCGTAACGTTCCGGACGAATGACTTGTGCGTGCATTTTTTTTGGCACAACTCCAATAGGAGGAAGTTCCCCTACAGGTACGATTTCGACGTTGCTCATAGATTACCTTTTAAGATATTTATTTAGATTCTTAGAATGTTTGAGGAAAGCCTTGAGGTGTCAATCGCTTCCCCACTCCATTGAAAAGGCAAATGTCCATGCAGATTGGTATAATCTGTACTCACGATCACGTTGCAACGGATAACGATATGCTAAACTCATATTGTATTTCTCAGAAAAATTCCAAGAAAATCCTGCACTTGCTTCTGTAAAATAAGAAGGATTCGCTTTGTCTTTTTCTTTTGAATAATCCACTCCGTTATAAGGATTTCGATACAAAATCCCTGTAAAAAGGGAGACTTCTGGCATCAAATAATACGTAACATATGCAGACACAAGTGCTGTTTTTTTAAATTCATACTCGGGTTCAGGTGGTACGGCTGATGGTCGTCGTAAATAAAATGGTATTCCGTCATTGTCTTGTAAGTTGTTTGGTTGCGGTCTTGAGAGCGGTGTAAGTCCACCAATTTTTGTGACAAAGGACCACTTTTCATATAAATAACCAAGTTTGATAAACCCAGAACCAGTATAATAATTTCCACCAGTAAACCTGTCCGTATCAGGACCACTTGGGAAACCAACGGCTCCTTCAATGACAAAAAAGTACGGTTTGTCCAAATCAAAAAATGGTTGGTATTTAAAACCAAGATAGGTTTTCCCAATCCTTGCAGCATCTTCTCTACCACGTTGTTGGTAATAATTCCATGGAACCGATGCATTGAGTGCAAAACGTCCATCAAAAAAATTCAATTCTGCAAATGCAGTGGTTGTGAAGAGGTGACTATTCTCTCTCGTGGATTGGTAATAGTCTTGGGTCATGACCAAATAATTGGCAGGTTTTTCGCGTTTTCCTGTAAATGGATCGACAAAACGTGCCGTTGCATTAGGACTATCCGACGAACCCGTGTGATGCGAATAAAGGGAAATATTCCCAAATAATATTAAAAAAACACCTAACAGAATATAAAGTTTATGAAATGTGTTTCTAGTTTCCCAATATTTCATCGCTCGACTCCTGGAAAACAACCTGGAAAACTGAATACAATGTCTTCTGCTTGGAGATTCTGTTGTAGGATATTGTAGAGATCAACATTCGAAACTTTAGAGATAACAACCGGATCCGGCTTACCACTCAGAGTAGTTAAAAATCGAATAGGATTTCCAGAAACTGTCCTATCTTGAAATAAAGAAGACAAAGAATATAATATTTCAATATTCCCAGTTCGACCACTCTTTATTGGAATTTTGCATTTTGGTGTGATCGTTTTAGATCCTTGTGGTAAAAGAATGGTCACTGATTTTGTAGTTCCCCCAGTTATATCCATCCTAATATAAATCTCTTCCCAACTCACATTCGCAATCGCGACAACTCCAAGAGGCATATTGGCTACCTTTGTATTGGGAAACAAAAAACTTGCCCCTGTTTCCATTGTGCTATTGAACTGAGTGATATTGGAAACGGTACTTGCGTTTAAAAATGAATACGTTTTTCCATACAAATCATCCGCTGGCAAATCCAAAGGAACTGTATACGGCGTATGAGTTTTGACAACAGCCGTGCTCCTTTCGGAACTTGTAGTTAAAACTCCTAGCACTTGGTTCGGTGGGTTGATCCGGTAAGTTCCCGTTTCCCAATGGATGTAAGTGCTTGATTGGACAGATACGTTGTAAACAACAGCATTACTTGTCAGACTAAACTGATTGAGGTTATCGTCCGCTTGATTATCATAACTGCGTAAATTGGTTCCGATCGGAATGGTTTGGTTGTTATTGAAGAAAATCAAATTCTGAAGGATCACGAGTTTTTCTTCTTCACGATTTCCAACGGAACCAAACGTACAACTAACCAAAGCTCCTAAAGAAAGAGTGAGGAGCCCGACAAAAGTTTTGTTAATCGTATTCAAAATGGACTCGCAAATTTTGGGTTCGTTAAAAATTCCTCATCGGTGAGGGATAAGAGAAAGTTTACCATATCATCTCGTTCGGAATCCTCGATGAAAAATGCACGAATCAGAGTGGAATCTTTTGCTGAATGGTTTAGTCCACCACTACGATAATGGTCGACTACCTTGGTCAATGCATCCCTTGCACAATCTGTTTTGGTTTTCCCCAACGTGATATTGGGATTGTTTGCATCATCACACATAAAACTTCCATCATGCATGTATGGAAAGGTAACACCGATATTTCGAAGAGAGGGAGCACGGAATTTTCCCGTATCTGATGGAATTCCCGTTAAGTCAAATAACCCTCGTTTATCGCTAGGGACACCAGCATAATACGCATCATCATGAATTCCATTACTATGGTAAAAAAACTCTTCTTTAGAACCACCATGAAAAGAAGTATCAGTAAAATTAAACCCTCCGTGGCAATGAAAACACTCAGCTACCTCACCATTAAAAAGATTCATGCCTCTGATTTCAGACGCTGTCAGTGCCGATTTGTTATTTCGGTATGTATATTGATCGAAACGTGAATTTCCAGAAATCAATGATCTTTGGAAACTCGCCAAGGCGAAGCGAATATTTTGTTCATTCACCGCTGCATCAGCATTTCCGTAAGCATTCGTAAAGAGAGTTTGGTAAATTGATTTGGCTTTAAGTTTGTCAATAAATGAACTTGAAGACAACCCTAGTTCAACTGGATTTTCACCAAACATAGGCACTCTTGCTTGGACTTCCAAACTTGTCATTCTCGGATTATTCCATGTTAGCCTTGGTAAGTAGGCAACATTTGATAAATGTTGTGAATTTCGTGGATGAACTTCACTTGTGATTCCTGAAGGAAATTCTTTTCCATCAGAGAATGCCAATGACTGAAAATGACAGCTACCACAAGACATAGTCTCATTTCCAGAAAGTATTTTCTCATTAAACAAATGCCTTCCCAGTTCTACTTTTGCTTTGGTCATGGGATTTTCCGAAGGAACAACGGGCACAGGAAAACCAGGAGGTAAATCCCAAACCCAATCCGATCGATTAGCTAAAATTCCAATGGCTGCCAAAAGTAAATCGTTATTGGATTCCTTTTCCTGAAACGGAATCAGGATGCAACTTGAGAAAAAGCTGAAAATACAAGAGAATATATAAATTCGAAATTTCATTTTTCCATTCCTAACATCTTTCGTTGGTGTCAAAGGAACACCAACGAAATCATTTGTTTTTATTTTAAGCTGAATACTCTCTGTGGGATGGAACTATCCACTGCCCCACTTGAAATATTTATTCCGAATGCTTGCACCAAAGTATCACAGGGTGCTGCTGTGCCAGGCATACAAGATTGTGCACCAATTGTTGAATACCCTTGTATAAGTTTATCTACGTCAAAGCCTATGGTTTGGTTGGATGGATTAATTTGACCTGATAACTGAATACTAGCTCTGAATTTTTTCGTACATCCAAAGTTAGGAGCAGAACCACACGTTCCAGAAGAACCCATATGAAATTGAGTGTAACCTACGTTATCATTTATGCTAAACTCAATGTTTGCATGTTTGTAACCACCCGCCCATGCCCAGGTCATGCTACCAATATTCAATGGGGCACTGGCTGTCGCACGATCCAAATGATTGAGCGCTTCAGGTACTCCCACTGTGAATTGGATTCCAGTATAAACACCTGTTTGCACAGTACCAGTAACAAGATTTCGCGTCTCGGAAGTTTTAAACGTTTCAAAATCTATAAGCGCAACACCACTATTTTGCCAAACATTATCACTTGCCAATGAAACATCCGCAGTGCTTCCATCAGCCCTCACCAATTTTACTTCTGAAATGTAGTAGCGAAAATCTTTAAATTTAACGGTTTTACCATCTACCGTTTTATTGGTGTCGTTAAAAGTAACGGATTGCCCTCCTACCAATGCTTCAAAGTTTAAATTCACAGATTGAGGAGCGGAAGCAAGTGCTAATAAGGCCAAAGTTTCGTTGTCACCTGACTTTGATTTTATATCACAAGACATAAACACGAAAAGAAAAATTGTAACTAATGTTGCTTTAAATAATTTCATAAATACCTAATATTCTAATATAAATTCTTGCTTCAATTGCGGCAAATTAAACTGACCCCTGCCGGCTGAGGTG
This sequence comes from Leptospira sp. WS60.C2, assembly GCF_040833955.1. Classification (NCBI taxonomy): domain Bacteria; kingdom Pseudomonadati; phylum Spirochaetota; class Leptospiria; order Leptospirales; family Leptospiraceae; genus Leptospira; species Leptospira milleri. Next base: position 3,086,446 of record NZ_CP162133.1, read on the forward strand.
AAAATTGGAAAGTGAATTCCCTAGGTATTCCGCGGTGGTCGAAGCAAAGTAGGGATTTTTCCATCCATAAGAGTGGAAGGAGACTCAAAAATAGAATAAGAGTAAAATGTTGGAACCAAGATGCCAAAAGTTACATTTGGCCTGTCCATGGTTTGGTGGTGCATACGGAGAGACATGGCGTCTTTTTTACTTTTTTTGCAGGAACAGAGGTGAGCTTCCCCGGCCTTGGCATCGTGACAACTCGGCTTCAATGCAAGTTCTTTTGTCACAGAATGGGAAGAATCCTCAGAATCTTTGAGCTCTACGTTTTGCGTGTCTTGAAACAGTTTATCTTCTGCATTCCCGTGTTTTTCCTTTTTGGAACCATGGTTGCATTTACAGAGTTTCGAATTGGATTCCAAACAATACCCGAGTAACCCACTGCCCAAAAAGAAAAATTGGGTGGTAAGTACTAAGGTTAAAAGACCAGCGATCCAACGAAAGGAGAGCATCTACCCTATAGTTTTGCCCTCTGACCAAAAATCGAGACAATTTTTGGACAAATTGAGTGTTCCCTGTCCTGCCCTTTGAAAAGATGGTCTTGGAACCAAATGCAACTAAGCTAGAGGCCCTCACAATGAAACGCACAGAACTGGAACGCAGAGAAAGAGAGCTGCGAAAGGCAGAAAAGAAAAAGATCCAACCCGGAGAAAAGGAAGCAATGAGTGTAGGAGACTACATTGATGCTCTTTTTGGAATGTTTCGTTATGATTCAGATGAAATTTTCAATGCATCCGATGATGAAAACATTCTAGAACTGCTGGAAAACATGAAAATGGAACACCCAGAAAAACAATGGGATGTGATCATTCGAAAAGCAGTGAACAAAACCAAAGTGGAACAAAAAGAAAAGGCATATGACGCCCTTCGCAACCTAGCAGGAATCTCCGTAGCCACCGCATAATTCCTTTTTTTTCCCTACAAACAGATTTACAATGGAAGGTTTACGTTTTATAGTAGTGACCTTCCAGTATGAAACAGATCTTCACCATCATTCTGTTATGTCTCTTTCATACTGTACTGCAAGCAGAGGATAACCCTTGTCCCAACCAAAACATTTTTCCCATTTCCTCAAACCAAGGAAAACCAACTGACCTTTCTCACCACTTAGCATTCACATTTACTGAAAAACACATCAGACACCTAATCAATGTTCAGGAATTATTCAAAACAAATCCCATTCAATTTTCCAATGGTGTGATTCCTAACTTCGGAAACACAGTAAACCAGTATTGGTTTTGTTTTGTCGTGCACAACGACGAAAACGACAACAAACGAACAGTGCTTTTTATCAAGTACCCACTTTTGGACGAAGTGCAATTTTTCGCCTTACGAGAATCAGGCGAAGTTAACAAAAACATCCAAGGAAGAAGGTATCCATTCCAGAATCGAGACAGAGACTATCGTGGATTCACTTTTGCAACAGAGCTATTGCCGGGTGAAACCATCACCTATTATGTAGGAGTGAAAACAGATAGTTCAGTTTCTGTACCACTCATGATCGCAAATGAAAAACATTTTGATACTTACAATTCGATCGATACACTTCTGCAAGGAATGTTTTTCGGAATTGTATGTGTCATGACTTTATACAATCTGTTTGTCTATTTTATGGTGAAAGACAGGGCATATATTTTTTACGTAAATTATCTATTTCTTGCCGCAATTCTTTTTCAACTTTCACTACAAGGATTATTGCCAGTTTTGTTTTTCCCAAACTCTCCTGAGTTGGTTTACAAAGCACATAACTTTCTTTATTTTTTATTCTTACTTTCTTGTTTTCCGATGAGCATCACGTTTATGAATCTAAAAGAAAATGCTCCTCGTCTTTACCAAGGATTTATGGCATTGTCCATCATACCGTTGATTTGTTTATTCCTGTTGCCTATTTTACCCTATCGAGTGTTAAATCAGTTCGGTGATTCTTTATCTTCCTTTCTGGCTTTTTATGCACTATTTGTTTCGTATTACGTATCGTTTGTGAAAAACTTCCCCCCTGCCAGGTTTTATTTTTTTGGTTACTTTATGTTGATCATTGGAGGGCTTACCACCGTGTTAAAATACATGGGTTTTTTCCCCGTCAACGTATTCACGGAGAACGCATTCCAAGCAGCCATGGCAATGGAAGTATTACTCATGGCATTTGGACTTGGGGCTCGTATTTCTGTTGTTCAAAAAGAGAAAGAAAAAATCCAAATTAAAGCTGAAATCAACAAACAAAAGTTAATTGCATATGGAAAAGAACTCAAACTCGCACAAAAACTACAAGAATCCACTCTGCCACAAATCCTTCCCAAATTTCCTGGACTAGCCATACGAACTGGATATTTCCCTGCCTCTCTTGTCGGTGGAGACTTCTATGATATCACAGTGTATGGGAAACAACAAATTTGTGGTTTGATCGCCGATGTCACAGGACATGGTGTTCCCGCCGCAATCGAAGCTGCCATGCTTAAAATAGCCTATATGCAAACTTTGGCATTTGCCAATAAACCAGGAAAGGTATTGGAGAGTATCAACCAAGTACTTGCTGGAAATTACAAAAACCAGTTTTTAACCGCAAGTGCCATCTTTATCGATTTGGAACAAAAAGTCTTAAAAGTAGCTAATGCAGGTCACCCCGCTTTGTATAAATTCAACCAAGATTCAACATCCATTGATGTCATTCGACCGAAAGGAAAACTCATCGGTTTTTCCAAAGAAGGTTTGTATCCCGAGGAAGTACATTCACTTAAGAAAGGGGACAAACTATTGTTATTTACAGATGGGATATGGGACCTGTGGCAAAATGGAGACTCTGGGGAAGAAGCACTTTTGACCTGGATTTTGGAGAGAAAAGCAGAATCAGTGGATTCTTTGTATGGTGGGATTGATGAACACATTCGCCTGCGAGCCAAAGAAGGTCCCGCAGACGACGATATTACATTTCTTTTATTCGAAATTACCTAAAAGAAAATCAAAATTCATACGGACTATACGTCCGCATAAATTGCTGCATTGAGTAATCTTGAAATGTTATCTAAGTTTCGGGAAATATCTCGGTAAAGAAGAGCAGGTAACAAGTTTTCTTTTTTCTGATACTTTTTCTTCTTCACTTTAGATTCATTCTTTTTAATGGAACGAATCATTTGGAAACGATACTCTCGGCTTTGATTTCGAACTTGTGGGTTTCCAAGGATATCAAAAGTTTCACTCTGCTCCAAGTTCACGAGTAAGATGTCATAGTGGTGTTTGAGTAGGTCCATTTGGTCTTTGATGGAATTGGAAAAGTTTTTATCAAAAGAAATCTTTTGTCTGTGAGACTTACGAATCTTTCGTGCGATGGAAGCAAAGTTATCTCCCATTTCTTCCACGGCTTTTACTCGTTCCATAATTCCTAACACATCTTTTGCGTAGTTTCCAGTGATCCCTGATTCTTGGACTTGGTTCAAGTAAGTCAATACTTCCGTTCTCACTTGATCGAGCTCTTCTTCTTTTTTCAGAACTTGGAGAACTCTTGCTGCATCATATGGCTGGAGTAAAATTTGTTCCGTCAAACGTAAGAAATCATACGTATCTCGAATGATTTTTTTCGTGAACTCAACAAGCTCCACCATAGCAAGTTCTGTCGTTTTAACGGTCCCTGCTTGTAACAAACGAATGCTGTCTTTGTCCTTCCCTGTTTTGGAAGCAAGACCGTCGACGATGGTACTCACCACTTTTGAAATCGTATTCACAAACCAAATGAGGACAAGTGTGTTTGTCACGTTAAACATAGTGTGGAAAAGTGAAATATGAAACCGTGTGGATTCTTTGTCGGTGAGAGGATCACCAGGAATCAAATCATCTACAATTCCAGTGAATAGTTTGAAGAAGAGGAGCGCCCAAACCACACCGAAAACATTGAACAAGGTGTGTGCAAGCGCTGCTTTCTTCGCATTTCGATTTCCAGGAATCGCTGCTAAATTCGCAGTAATGGTAGTTCCAATGTTTTCTCCAAGGATCATACCATAAGCGGCATCAATTGGAATGTAACCAGAAAATGCGAGAGTGATCGTGATCGTAGTCGAAGCTGAGGAAGATTGGATGACAATGGTTAACAAGGCACCAATCAATACAAACAATAGAATGGAGTTAAAGCCCATGTTTGTAAACTGTTGCAAAAAGGCAAAACTCTCTGGATCCTTTGCACTATCAGGAACCGAATTCTTTAGGTAGTCCAACCCCAAAAATAGAAGTCCAAATCCGATGAGGAAACTCCCCCAACCCGATCGGCTTTCTTTTCTTGAGAAATGAAGGATAACACCTGCTGCTATGGCTGGTAATGCGAAAGATGCAATATTAAATTTGAATCCCAAAAGAGACACAATCCAAGCAGTGATGGTGGTTCCAATGTTGGCACCCATGATGACACCGATGGCTTGCGCAAGGGAGATAAGTCCAGCATTCACAAAACCTACGACAAGGACAGTGGTTGCCGAACTAGATTGGATGGTTGATGTGATGAATAATCCACTGAACACAGCAGACACACGATTTCGTGTCATGGAAGAAAGAAAGGAACGAAGCCTGTCTCCTGCCACACGTTGTAAGGACTCACTGAGTAATTTCATCCCGTAGATGAAAATCCCGAGCCCACCTAAAACTTGAATGAGTAACGGCCAATTCATAGATATTGATATTTCCAGAGTTCAATTTCTTTGATTACAATATGGTACCAACCTTTTATTCGGTTGCAGTATTTTTTTCCGTATGTAGAGTGTAATCAATATGTCAAAAACGATCAGTAAAGGAATGGTTGTAGGATTTTCCTATCACCTAAAGAACGCCCAGGGAGAAACTCTGGACCAATCAGACGAACCGCTATTATACCTCCACGGCTGGCAAAATATCATCCCTGGACTGGAAAAAGAACTAGAAGGTCTTGTCAGTGGAGACTCCAAAAATGTCACAGTACCGCCTGAGGATGGTTATGGGACATATAACGAAGCTCTCATCTTCCAAGTTCCAAAATCCGAACTTCCTCCGGAAGCAGAGTTAGAAGTGGGAATGGAATTCCAAACGGATACCCCTGAAGGTAGAATGATTCTATATCTCCAAGAAGTGAGAGATGCCGACGTGATTTTAAACGGCAATCACCCGTTAGCTGGTGAAACTCTTCATTTTGATGTTACCATCAAATCCATTCGCGAAGCTACAGAAGAAGAAAAACAACACGGACACGTCCATGGCCCAGGTGGTCACCACCACCACTAAAACGAAATCCTGCGTTATTTTCCCTCTGAGTCTTCTTTCAGATTGCTTTTTTTTGAAAGGGTAATTACACTGACAGAAGATTCAGAGTATTGTTGATTTTCACCGCCGAAGTAGTCCTTTCAAGCTTGCACGCTGGTAGCTTTCCCAAGTTTTTCCCTGCATTTTTCTGGAGTTCTTACCCAAAATCCCGAATAGGGTCCCGACGATTGTAAATCTAGAATTCCCGAGTCAACTTTAACAAACAGGACAAAAACTATGTCAGTAAACATTTACGTTGGCAACCTCTCTTACGATATGACTGAAGGAAAACTCAATGAGCTTTTTTCAGCACACGGTGCAGTTACTTCTGCAAAAATCATCACTGATCAGTACTCTGGTCGTTCTAAAGGTTTCGGTTTCATCGAAATGAAAGACGGAAAAGAAGCTGATAACGCGATCAAAGATCTTAACGGAAAAAACATCCTTAATCGTGAGATGAAAGTAAACATCGCAAAGCCTAAAACTAACAACTGGAGATAATCTAGTCCGTTAGCAAAATCGTCGCTTAACTTAGGTTGGGCGGCGTTTTTTTTTGCCCTTTTGCCTGGAAAAAAACCAGAAATTAATTTCCAACCTTACGATTTCGTTACCCCAAAAACTAGTTCCTCTCTTAGCCTTAATTAGAAAAAGTTTTTACATAGAGTCGGTTCGATAAAACGAACATGTTCCTAATTGAACATCATTTGATTCTCATCGAATCCCATTGACAATCGATCTTATTGTCGTATTACGACTGAGGTGTCGATATGGGAAAAGTAACCGTCTCACCTAAATTCCAAGTGGTCATTCCAAAAGAAATCAGGGAACAAATAGGAGTCAAAGTTGGGATGAAACTTGAAATGATTGTGCTCGGAGATCGAATTTGAATGTAGTCGATTCTTCTGGATGGTTGGAGTATTTCACCGGATCCAATCGAGCTAATTTGTATGCGGACGCCATTGAAAAAACAGAAACTTTACTTGTCCCTAGTTTGTCTTTATTTGAAATTTTCAAAAAGGTTTACAAAGAGAATGTAGAAGACTTTGCTCTCAAAGTTGTGGCGCATATGCAATTAGGAAAGGTAATCCAATTGGATTCTAGTATAGCAATTTACGCAGCAAAACTCAGTGTCGAAAAGTCAATTCCAATGGTAAAAAGCATCATATATGCAACAGCTAGGTTACACAAAGCAATGCTATGGACTCAAGACAATGATTTCATAGGACTATCAGGTGTGAAGTTTTTTGAAAATTAAATGATTTTACAAAATCACTTTAAACTTCGATTTCATCTTCTCGATTTGTTCTTCAGGAATTTGATGAACGTTTTTTCCACCATGTCTATTCTCTACGGTAACAACAGAAAATAGATACCCGTATTCAATCGCCAAATCTTCGTAAGGTTTCATTTCCCATTCCAATGTGAACGTATTATCGACAATGACAAAAGGAATCCCTTTTTCTAGGGCGTCCTTTGTTTTAGATTCACATTCTTTATATGCCAAATGATTTTTCGTGTAATCAAAATGATATTCCCCCCTTTCATTTTCAAAATAGGAATCAATGGAAAAAATGGGAGCAACGTTTGTTTCTGCGATTTGTTTGGCGAGTGTAGATTTTCCCGCACCAGGAATGCCTCGTAAAAGTAGTAACGTTTTTAGTTTGGAATGGTTGTTTGGATGAGAACTTGCATCTATCTCCATAAGTTCCAATCATTCTTGTTTGCTGAAAGAATTCCTAGTTCTTTTTCTCTTGAAAAGACCTAGAAAAACCTCGCAAAGAAAACGAAGGTTTGGAAGAATTGCGGAAGTAACAAGGAGACTTTTGTGTCATACGAAGCTTATAAACTAATCCATATATTCGGAATGTATCTTTTATTTTTATCTTTGGGAGGAGTTGCTCTCTATTCCATCAACGGTGGGAAAAAATCGGACAACAATTTCAAAGTAATTGTTGCCATTTCGCATGGTGTTGGTTTAGTGCTGATCTTAGTTGCTGGATTTGGCCTAATGAAGTTTCGCGATATTTCTCACTCCGCTCTTCCCGTTTGGATCATCTTAAAGATTGTCATCTGGCTTGCGTTTGGTGGTTTACTGACTTTAGCATATAAAAATGCAAAATATGCAAAAATCCTATGGTTTGTATTCCCAATTATGGGACTTTTTGCTGCTTATTTAGCTTTTTACCAACCAAGCTAGAATATAAAACTTTCCTTTCTCGGTGGACACTCTACTCGAGAAAGGATTTTCTTTCCGTTTTTGATTACTCGTTTTAATACATAAATTTCGTATCTTCATCCGTTTCAAATTCTCCTCGTTAGGAATCGATATATGGAACCAAAAAAAACACGAATCGAAACCGACTCAATGGGAGAAATCGAAGTAACGAATTCTCGATATTGGGGAGCCCAAACCGAACGTTCCCTTCAATTCTTTCACATTGGAAAAGACCGGTTTCCAAGAGAGATGATTCGTGCTTTGGGACTTATCAAAAAACACGCAGCCATCATCAATACTGAACTTGGACTAATAGAGGAATCAAAATCAAAGCTAATCGTAAAAGCAGCAATTGAAGTCATAGAAGGATTGTTAGATGATCATTTTCCACTTTCTGTCTGGCAAACAGGTTCTGGAACACAAACTAATATGAATGCCAATGAAGTGATTGCGAATCGTGCGAACGAAATATTTGGAAGTCCACTTGGCTTAAAATCACCCATCCATCCCAATGATGATGTGAACAAAGGGCAAAGTTCCAATGATGTCTTTCCAACTGCCATGCATATTTCTTCTGCAGAAATGATAATTCATCACCTTGTACCAAATCTAAAATTCTTAGAATCGAAACTCAAAGAAAAATCTGAAAAATTCCAACACATCATTAAAATAGGAAGGACTCATTTACAAGATGCAACCCCTCTTACACTAGGGCAGGAATTTTCTGGGTATACACAACAATTGACTTATAGTTTAGAACGTATCCACCGCGTATTACCCTCTCTTTACAGAATTGCTCTCGGTGGGACTGCAGTGGGAACCGGTTTGAATACCCATCCAAACTTCTCCTCCAAAATGGCAAATGCCTTGGCAAAAGAAAACGGAATACCTTTTGAATCTGCTCCTAATAAATTTGAAGCACTTGCCGCTAACGATTCGTTAGTGGAGGTGAGTGGCATTTTAAAAACAATCGCTACTTCTCTAATGAAAATCGCAAACGACATTCGTTGGTTATCATCGGGTCCAAGGTCAGGAATAGGAGAAATTCGAATCCCTGAAAATGAACCAGGGTCTTCCATTATGCCAGGAAAGGTCAACCCCACACAGTCAGAAGCACTCACTATGGTTTGTGCTCAAGTCATTGGAAATGATGTCGCTGTTAACATAGGAGGTGCTTCTGGAAATTTTGAACTCAATGTATTCAAGCCACTGATTATCTTCAATGTCCTCAATTCAATACGGTTACTATCAGATGCAAGTCTCTCCTTCGCCAAGCATTGTGTTGATGGAATTGAGGCAAATGAATCCAAAATACAATCCAATTTAGAAAACTCGCTGATGTTAGTCACAGCATTGAATCCACACATAGGGTATGACAAAGCAGCAAAAATTGCAAAACTTGCATATCTCGAAAACCTTTCCTTAAAAGAAGCAGGCGTCCAATTAGGATTTTTGACGGCAGAAGAGTTTGATACTTGGGTAAAACCGAATGAGATGATATGAAAGCATTGATTAAATTAGATTAGCGATTCAATTGAGGATAATTCAATGGTTTCTGTTCCCAAAAGGAAATTTCTAATTCACCAATTAAAGAAAGCTCGTCGGTTTATTGAAGAAAACTTTTCTGAATCGATTGACCTAAATCAAATTGCGAAATCCGCACATTTATCGACTTTTCATTTCCATCGTCTCTTCAAAACAAATTTTGGAATGAGTCCAGGAGAATATGTAACACTTGTTCGCTTAAACAAAAGTATTGAATTGCTATTTTATACAAAAAAATCAATTTCAGAAATTAGTTTTGAAATTGGATATCCAAACACTGAAACCTATATCAGGAATTTTAAAAAGAGATTTCAAACAACGCCAAATCATTACAGAAAAAGTATTTTAAAAAAACCTGATTTTAATTTAAAAACAAATGAATTAGATTCAAATCAAAAGATTCGCAATCCATTTAAAGGCATTAAAGAAATAGATGAGTTTTATTTATGCATTCTACGTTTCGAAGGCAAAACAAAACAAAAAATCAAAACCCTATATCAACTTTTAGATAAAACGATACCCTTAGGATTATACAATGAAGGATTTCGTTTTTATGGAAGGAGTTTCGATCCCCCTTCCATCATGGATAAAAATGATCAGCGTTGGGAAATTGGGGTGAAAATTTCAAAATCAATTATCAAAAATATTCATCCTCCACTGGAAATAGTAAAATGGAAAAAAGGAAAATATTTACAGATCATACATGAAGGCCCGGCAATCGAATTAGAAAAAACATACGAGAAAGCATACGAATATATCATTCACTCATCACAAATTCAAATTGCAAATGATCCGATTTGGGAAGTGTACCGGAAAATTCCTCCTTTTCACCAAAAAACAGAAATTGAAATTTTGATCCGATTGAAAGAATAGCAAGATTCGTCAATTCGAATTTGTATACTTCTGCTAATATACTATTTGGAGGTCAAAATGAAGATCATAATCCTTTCGCTTGTTAGTTTATTCATACTATTGTTTATTGGCATAGTTTTATTTTTGCCCAATAAAAGGACGGTACGCAAAGAATATCATTTTGCAAAAGAACTTACCCTTGTTTGGAAAAAAATTAGAGATATCGAAGGGCAAAAAAACTGGAGATCGGATATCAAAAGTATAGAGATTCTTTCCAAAAATCCAGAAACCTGGAAGGAGTTCAACCAAAACGGTATACCAACTACTTTCCAAACTCTTACGTTAGAGAAACATAACGAATGGTCAATAAAAGTCATTGATCCAGATTACATAAATGCTAAATGGACAGGTAAGTTAATTCCATCTGAATTTGGGACAACAGTTATCTTTGAAGAATCAATTTCTGTGGTATCACCATTTTATCGTGTTTTATCTTATTTGTTTTTTGATGTCGAAAATGTAATGCAAACTTATTTAAAAGATTTAACGCTAAGTTTAGGAGAAACTTGGGATGAAAGAAAAGTCAAAACTTCAATGGAATGAAAAACTAACAAAAAAAGCAGATCCAAAGGTCAAACATATTGAAAAAAAATTTTCAGATATCAATGCTGATTCAGATATGTTAATTGCAACTCCAAAGATATTCGAAGACTATCTAAAAAAAATTCCGAAGGGTCAATTTGTCGAAATAAAAAAAATTAGAAAAGACTTGGCCAAAAGATTCAAAGCTGATGCAACATGTCCGGTCACCACAGGTCTTTTTATCAGGATCGTTGCAGAATCTGCGTATGAAAATTTTCAAAATGGAGTTAAAATTTCAGAATTAACTCCATTTTGGAGGGTCATTGCACCAAACTCATCTCTTGCGAAAAAGCTTAGTTTCGGAACAGAATTTTTAGAAAAGATGCAAAAGAAAGAAGGAATTCAATTCTTTTGAGGTTCCTATTTTGAGGTTCTATAAAAAGAATTTGCTTTTGGACACATGTCACTTACTTGGGAAATCCATTGATATGAGTTTCAATAAATTGAAAATGAAGTTCTAGTTCGTCGTTAACAGTTGTAATAAGTCCACCAGCCACTTTCGGAGCTTCCATTCCAAGTTCCGAAAATTTTGTTTTTGCCAATCCTTTCCATGTTAGGTTTCCGTTTTGAAGTTCTTTGTATATGAAAAACGATAAAATAAAATCTTTTTTACCTTTCTTGAGAATACCTTTTAATTCAAAGCTAGAATTTTTTTTCTTGGTCCAATCTACTTTGGAGATAGGGTTTGTAATAAAGATTAAACTAGGTTGGATATCCTCTTCCAATATCTTTCTAACTTCTTTATCTCTCATTTCTTGATTGCTATTAAAGCCTGAAATTGGGAATTTACCTTCAAATACGTATCCTAAATTCGTTTGTTCGATTTTTAATTCAATTTTACAATTGATTCCAACTGGTGACTGTTTGTTGACAACAAACAATGTTTTGTCCGTTTTCCAAGCAACACAGCTTTCTCCGTTTGGAAATGTGACCGCTTCTGCGTGGATTGAGTCAAAAATAAACAAACAAACAAAAATGTACAAAAATGTTTTTTTCATATTAATGTCCTTCTAAAATCGTTAACTTATCCTCTGCATAATTCCATAAATTTTTCCGATTTTCATTTGATAGGAGCCAAGGATCACCATCAAAAAAATTCTGATTTTTATAGAACGTATGTTTTCCTTTCATGAATGACTTAGACTCAATTAGACGCCACAATTCAGAAGAAACTTCTGCCGGTGTTTTTGTTTTTAGAATAAAAAACGGTGCAATCAAATATTCCAAAAAGTTAGGAATTTCTCTTCTAATATTTGTTTTCACACTTCCAGGTCCTGCACCCAAGGTAACGATATTATATCTTTTTGCAACCTCCACTACCCATAAATCATTTGCTAACTGAGCTTGTCCATGCCCTGACATACCAAAACGTTTATCATTTTTATTGAAGTTTGAGAAATCCAACTTTAAATAGTTAGACACTTTTTCCGAAGAAGCTGCAATGTTCATTAACAAAGTTTTTTTGATGCAAAAGTTTGGTTGGATAAAAACGAGAAAGAACACTGGTCGCAAAGTTAATTTCGATATCCTCTTTCGTTTTCTTTTTCTTCGGAAAAATGATGCCAATCGAGTGGAAGATTAAATCTACTTTGAACGGATTTTCATTCCACTTTTGCATCAAATCCTTCAAATTCGATAGTTCCGAAAAATCACCTAAGTATCCTTCCCATTGGATATGATCAGGAATTTTTTTTAATAACATGGCCTCCATTTGTGTTTTGGATCGACCGAGGGCAATGATTCGCAATTTTTCATTTTGAAAATTCTCAATTATAGTTTCGTTATACGACATTTCGTAAAAATTTCACCAAAAACATGAAAAAATTAAGGAAATTCGTATAAGAAGCCCTTTTCGCAAAGAAAATTCCAATCTCATTTATTGACTTTTCCATTTGTCTTAGGATAATATACCATATGAAAGTTGAATCCAAAAAAGAATTGATTGAGGAATTAACGAAAATCAAACCAATTCTCAATAATAATTTTGGTGTTCTGAAAATCGGAATCTTTGGATCTTTTGCAAAAGATAAAGTTAATTCTGATAGCGATGTTGACTTACTCGTTGAAATGAAAAGTCCCGATTTTGATTCTTTTGTAGGTTTAAAAATATTTTTAGAAAAACTTTTTGAAAGAAATGTAGACATTATTAGAAAAAGAAATCAAATTAAGCCTTCTTTTCTAAATAGAATTCAGAAAGATATTATAAATGTCTGAAGAAATCTATGAAAGGTTTGAATTTATTCAAGAATCGATCGTAATCATTCAAACTAGATTCGAAAAAATAAAATTCCCTGATGATCTTATTAATTCCCATGATGGAATTACAATTCTAGATTCAATTGCAATGAGACTACAAGCAATTTGAGATAATATTAAATCTGTTGTAAAATTAGACGGTAAATTTCTAAATAAATATCCAGATACAGATTGGGAAAAAATTATGAAAATGAGAGATGTAATCTCCCATCATTATGAAGGTCTTGACCACGAAATAATTTTTAATATCTGTAAAAACAAAATACCCGAATTAAAACAATCTGTCGAATTTATACTGAAACTACGAAACGGCGTATAACAGCGAGGAAACGCTTCGCTTCTGCACAAGGCCTCGCTTGGGCTGCGCCACATTCCTCTCCGTCACGCTTTCTTGCGATCGCAAGAAGCGCGCCGACGCTAACGCCTGCATCCGCAGGCTCAGCTACGAGGAACGTCGTCTCCCCTAGTTCGATAAACGATTTACCAATACCATCAGAAGCACCCGTAACAATAAATACCTTCCTATTAAATACCAATATATTCAATATATTAAGTATTTAAAAAAGCAAAAGAGCAGAGTATCCTTTTACTATTAAAAACATTGGGAGAATTTGGTCCAAAATACACCAAATGGATTGATCGAATGGTGAAAGAAAGTGGGGTTTCCGCAGCAAGACACAATTTATTGTACACATTGCGAAATGAAGGCTATTTGAAAATGAGCGAGTTAGGTCGTATTTTAAATGTAAGTCCGACAAACATCACACTATTAGTCGACGGTTTAGAAAAGGATGGATTTGTGGAAAGGCTTTCCGATACCTCTGACCGACGAGCAACAAAAATTAAACTGACAGAACTTGCAGAGAAGGATGTTCTATTTGATTCCGAATTAATTTTCAAACCTGCTATCAATTTTTTTTCCTCAATTTTGGAAGAAAAAGAAATTCAGGAATTAATATCTTATTTGAATCTAATCATTGATCGCAATTGTTCACTATGACTTCACTGCTACAAGGAATTTCATTCTTTGAAATTCTTCACTGATTTCAATTGCAAAGCCAATTTCCTTTAAACATGTCTGAATGAAATCAAGAGTAATTCGGACTTTCGGATAGGAACTCACTTTCATATTCCAAGTTCCACCCTCCTTCTCATACAATAAATCAGTCACAAGAACCGTTTCTTCATGGTAATCAAGAATACAAGTATGGATTCGATCTGAATCTGATTTGACTGGGATGAACCTTTCATCATTTTTTAATTCTTTTGCATAATCTCGAAATGTTAAAAGTAATCTACCTCCAGGAACCAAACTCTGAAAACACAACTGTAACCAATCTTTAATTTCAGTGAATGAAACCAAATGAGAAATCGTGTCACCACAACAAAGAATCAATTCTGGATGGATTTCTTTCCATAAATCGAAGTTTGTAACCTCTCCCTCTATCACTTGAAGCGTTAATGATCTTTTCTTGACGTTCTCAGTTAATTCATGAAGTAACTGCTGATTAAAATCAATCGCATGCACTTGGTAGCCTAGTTCCGCAAGTGGGATCGATTGAATTCCATTTCCTGCTCCCATATCAATGGCTTTTTGATTCAATTGGGGACTTAAATTCTTTTTTTGCAAAAACCTTTTAAATTCTTCTGATTTCTTCTCCCAATCACCTAACATCCAAGTGTAAAAATTTCCTAAATGAGAATCGTAATGTTTTTTTACATTCATAATGATTACCAATACTGCTTCATAAGATCAGTTGCCCAATCTGGCTGTCGAATGGGAGATTTCGGTTCAAATTCTCGCATAACGGGTTTGATATCCAAAACAGGCGTTCCATCAATTGCATCCAAATATTTTACCGTCAATTGATTTCCATCTAACTTGAGTAGTTCGACTGTACAAATTCCTAGTTGGTTAGGGCGATCCTTTTTCCTTTGTGCAAAAATACCTACTTTGGGATACTTTGGATTCCCACGAGGATGATTTTCAAAAACAATGTCTTCTGCATTGACTTGGTCAAAGTAATAAATGATTTCTAAATGGGAAAATGCATCAATCCCTTGGAGTGTGGAATTTGGGATCGCTTGAGTAAGAACGATTTGACTTACAAATTGAGACCAATCATCATCAAGCGGTTTTGTCCTTAAATTTCGCACGAACGCAACAGGTGTTATTTCAATTTTCACGTTTCTATACCTACCTTAAGTCCAAAATAAATGATAGGCACATTTTTCACGTAAAAAAATAATTGAGTCAATGGAGAGGAATGAAAGCCGTCATCCACTAACAATAGTATGTCTATACCAATTTTTTTCAATCCAAAATTGATTTCGGAAAGATAGATTCTTGTTTCATAAATTTAGCATGCTTTTCTCTCTATTTTTATCTTTAATTTTCTTTGATTTCCCTCTCATAGCGGAACCAAACCAGCAGCAACCGATACTCTACTCATCCCATCTATTATTCACCAGTCGAAAACATCCAAACGATGTCCCAAACAGAACGCCTATTTTTGTATCAGGTAAATTGGAGAAAAATGGTAACATCAAAATTAAATCCGAAAGACTGCCAAACTCTTCCCTTCTGATGATTGTCCCTTCCTTTTCTGTTTGGAATGAGTCGATGACTCTGGCATTCTTAGAACACTTCTCTAGTTCTCTCCAAATCATTCTCAAGAAGAATCTGACAACAAAAGGATTAGTATTGGATGCTGAATTCGGTGCCAAACAATCCCAAAAGTTCTATACTGAATTGGTTTGTTCAATTCACAAACTCACAAAAAAAATAGATCCCAATCTTCAATTGTATTTAGCTTTGTTTCCTCCGATCCATCCAGACCAACATGGTTATTATGATTGGGATTCATTGTTTCGTTGTTCTGATCGTTGGATCATCATGCTCTATGATGAGCACAATCCCAGAACAGAACCTGGCACAGTCTCTAGCACACGTTGGATCGAAGAAAACTTAAATGCAATAGAGGCGAAATTAAACAAAGGTGAAAACTCTTTCCCAAATTCGATCGAGTCCATTCGTCAAAAAGTCTATTTGGGACTACCACTTTATGGTTACGCTAAAACCAAGCTGGGAAGATTTGGAAAGGTAATTCCCATCAAAAATTGGATCAACAATTTTGAGTTTCGAAATGCAACCGAAGACTCTTTAGAAGTAAAAATGAATGATGAAGTGATCTATTTACCTACCAAACATTTTTTCCAACATTGGAAAAAAGAGAGCCAACGTCTCGGTTATGCGGGTGTTGCCTATTGGAGAGAAGAGTTTTTAGGAGAGAATCCTTTACCGAACTGAAGGATTTTTGGATTCACCTATAATTTCGATCTTTTGGCAAAAAGAATTCAAACTCCAAAGGTTCTCTGTGTAAAATCGGTTTTGTCGCATCCCCAGACCATTCAAAACAAGAAACAAACTGAAAGTTGGTGTCATCTCGTTTTGCTTCGCCATCTTCTGTTTGGTGTTCCATTCGAAAATGTGCCCCGCATGATTCTTCTCTTAATAACGCATCGAGACACATAAGCTCAGCTAACTCGAGATAGTCTTTCATTCTACCTGCTTTTTCTAGTTCTGCATTTTTAGTCATTGCATCACCAGGAATTCTTATATTACCAGATAAAAATTCTTCTCTCAATTTCTGAATTGTATTGATTGCGGATTCCAAATCCAACTTTGAACGTTTAAGACCACACGCATCATATAAAATTTTTCCTAATTCTTTGTGGTATTCATCCACAAGTTTTTGTCCTTTTGCCTTGGTATAGAATAGTAGTTCTTCTTTTATCGTTTCTTCTGCTTCTAAAAACTTAGGATGATCAGTGGAAACCAATGGTGAATCCACTTTGTCATACAAATAATTAGGAAGAGTTGCTGGAAGGATGAAATACCCATCAACCGATGCTTGTAATAGAGAATTGGCTCCCAAACGATTCGCTCCATGGTCAGCAAAATTTGCTTCCCCTATCGCGTATAATCCAGGAATACTTGTCATTAATTCATAATCCACCCACAATCCGCCCATAGAAAAATGAGCAGAAGGAGAGATTAACATTGGTTCATTCAAAGGATCAACATCTGTAATTTTTTGATACATATCAAAGAGATTGCCATACCTGGCTCGTAATACATCCTCTCCCAAAGTTCTCTTTGCATCTTTAAAATCTAAGTACACCGCATTCTTCAAAGGACCAACGCCATAACCCAAATCAATTCTCTCTTTGGCGGCACGAGACGAAATGTCTCTCGGGGCTAAGTTTCCGTACGATGGGTATTTTCTCTCTAAATAATAATCCCGTTCTTCCTCAGGAATTTCAGCTGGGGGGCGTTGGTCCTCTTTTGATTTGGGAACCCAAATCCTACCATCATTTCGCAAAGATTCAGACATTAATGTCAACTTGGATTGATAACCGTTTGATTGTGGTAGGGAAGTAGGATGAATTTGAGTCCAACTTGGATTGGCAAATAAGGCTCCTTTTTTGTGAGCTCGCCAAATGGCCGTTGCATTACACCCAATAGCTAATGTAGAAAGATAATAAATTTTGCCAAATCCACCAGAAGCAATCGCAATTGCATGAGCAGAATGTTTCTCTAAGGTTCCAGTGAATAAATTGCGAACGATAATCCCTTTGGCATATCCATCAATGATGATATAATCCAATAGTTCCGAATTTGTGTACAATTTAACATTGCCTAGGTGCACTTGCCGCATTAATGTTTGGTAGGCACCCAGTAACAATTGTTGGCCCGTTTGTCCTTTGGAATAAAAAGTTCGACTAACTTGAACTCCCCCGAACGAACGATTGTCTAAATATCCGCCATACTCTCGACTAAAAGGAACTCCTTGAGAAACAGCAAGATCGATAAATGGAATGGAGCACTCTGCTAATCGATAAACATTCGCTTCACGGGAGCGAAAGTCACCACCCTTTAATGTATCCCGAAACATTCGGGTGACACTGTCCCCATCATTTTTATAATTTTTTGCCGCATTCACTCCTCCTTGCGCCGCAATAGAATGAGCACGTCTTGCCGATTCATGGAAACAAAAAGAAGAAACTTGGTAACCTTGCTCTGCGAGAGTCGCTGCTGCCGCACTCCCAGAAAGCCCCGTCCCAATCACGATGATTTTAAATTTTATTCTGTTGTTAGGCGAAATTAACTTGGAATTCCTTTTGAAGGAATTCCATTTTTCTTCCAACGGACCATCTGGGATTTTCGAGTCCCAAAGGAACGAACTTCTCTCTGTACCAAACATACCATCATATGCTAATGAAGCAGAAAAAAGAGTTCAATCCGAAAATTCTAATGTAACATCTGAAAGAAATCGTTTCCTTTATCATCCACTACGATGAACGCAGGAAAATTTTCCACATCGATGGACCACACCGCTTCCATTCCAAGTTCTGGAAAATCCAATACTTCCACTTTTTTGATGTTTTCTTTTGCGAGTAAGGCCGCAGGGCCCCCGATTGATCCGAGATAAAACCCTCCATTTTTTTTACAACTATCCGTAACCACTTTGGAGCGATTCCCTTTGGCAAGCGTGATCATCGAATATCCTTTCTCTTGGAAAACAGGAACATAAGTATCCATACGACCAGCAGTGGTTGGACCGAAAGAACCAGATGGCATACCTTCTGGCGTTTTCGCAGGACCAGCATAATACACAGGATGGTTTTTGAAGTAATCAGGGAGCGGCTCGCCCTTATCCAATTTCTCCTTCAATTTCGCATGAGCAATGTCACGAGCTACAACCAAGCGACCAGACAACATAACACGCGTTTTGACAGGATACTTGGACAATAGTTTTAGAATCTCTGGCATAGGTTGGTTGAGATTGATGTGCACAGCTTCAGAATTGGAATCCACATCATCAATGGTTGGCAGAAATTTTGTTGGGTCGTATTCGAGTTTTTCTAAAAAGATTCCGTCTTTTGTGATCTTTGCTTTGATGTTTCGATCGGCACTGCAACTCACACCAAGACCTACTGGACATGAAGCACCATGGCGCGGAAGTCGAATGACTTTGAAGTCATGGGCAAGGTACTTACCACCAAATTGAGCTCCGATTCCTGATTTTTGAGAGGCCGCAAGCATCTTCTCTTCAAGTTCAAGATCTCTAAAAGCTGATCCGTATTTATCTCCTTTTGTAGGGAGGTGATCCAAATACCCAGCTGATGCGAGTTTTACGGTCTTTAAATTTGCTTCTGCTGAGGTTCCACCAATCACAACGGCGATATGGTATGGAGGGCATGCAGCAGTTCCTAAATTGGCAACTTTGTCTGCGATAAATTTTTCTAATGAGGCAGGATTGAGAAGGGCTTTTGTTTCTTGGAAGAGATAGGTTTTGTTTGCTGACCCGCCTCCTTTTGCTAAGAAGAGAAAACTATACTTATCTCCAGGTGTTGAATAAATGTCAATCTGAGCCGGTAAGTTGGATCCTGAATTCACCTCTTCATACATTGTGAGTGGAACCACTTGGGAGTAACGAAGGTTTCGATTTACATAGGTATTATAAATTCCGCGCGAGAGAGCTTCAGCATCATCACCACCAGTGATTACATACTCACCTTTTTTTGCCATGACAATCCCTGTTCCTGTGTCTTGACAAGAAGGGAGTTGTTTGTCTGCAGCAATGACCGCATTTTTCAGAAGTGCCATCGCCACAAAGCGATCGTTTGGTGTTGCTTCTGGATCGTCTAAAATTTTACGAACCTTAGACAAATGTTCTGTTCTGAGATAGAACGATACATCTTCCATTGCTTTTTCAGCAAGGAAAGTTAGACCTTCTGGTTCTACTTTCAGAATCTCTTTATCGCCAAAGGGAATGGTACTGACATAGTCTTTTGTCAAAAGTTTGTATTCCGTTGTGTCCTGAGTGAGTGGGAATGGATCGGCGTAAAAGAATTCTGGCATGGTAACCTCTAGATGGTACTTCTAATCTCTAAGGATTCCCTCTTTCGTAAATGAATTTTTCAGGAAGACAGAGAGAGATTCTTCTGAGATACATTGCTTGTGGAACCAAAGATTTTTGATCAAATCGCCAAGCAGTATGATACCGAAGACCGAATCCAATTAGCCCACCGCATCTTGGAAAAACTAAAACCTTTTTTAACAAATACGAAAGAAAGTTGCTTATTGGACTTTGGCTGTGGCACTGGATTGCTTGGAATCCCCCTCACATCCCTTTACAAGGAAGTGCTTTTTTGCGATGATTCAAACGTAATGTTAGATGTTGTTCAGTCCAAGATCCAAGCACAGAACATTACCAATGCCAAAACCATTTCCCTTACAAATTGGATCCAGACACCTACCTTTTCCGTAGATCAAATTTTACTCTCTCTCGTTCTTTTACATATTCCAGATACTCAATCCATTTTAAAAACCCTATCGGACCGTCTCAAACCCAATGGAAAAGTTTTCATCGTGGACTTTCTAAAAAATGAAAAGGTGTCTCACCCGAAAGTTCACAATGGATTTGTGACTGAGGCATTAGAACAGACTTTCAAATCAATTGGATTTCGAGCCGTGATTTCTTCGGTCATTTTAGAAGAGAAAAAAGTGTTTATGAACGATGACGCTTCTTTGTTTTTACTCATCGCAGAAAAATAAAACCATCGTTATGCGCATCTCTATTTTTTGAAACCAGAGAGACCCTTTGATTCTGTATCTGCATTTTTGAGAAGAGCGCGTAAGTCTTCAGGAATGGGCATTGGTGCAAAAATGGGAACAGATGCACTGCCTGTATTTCCCACTGGAATTCGATTGAACAGACTGCCTATCCATCCAAAAACCATTCGGATGAACTGACCATACACTTCTCTTAGGTCTCCTTTCCGAATTCCAAAGAGGAACATTCGAAAATGACTCCCTGTATGAGGAACTGGATAGTATTGTCCAATGATATGTGCCCTTTCCAGAAATCTCCATGCAGCTAAATCATTGTTTTGCGATACACTCATCTTGTAGTTTTGGATTTCATTTTGATAGGCAACTTTAAAATTGGTAGGCATGAGTAGATTGAGTTTCATATAGGAATCCTTTTCCTTCTCTTCTTGCAGGAGATGAGATAAAAATCAAACTTACAAAAGTGCCAATTCCCATTCGAGCAAATTTTCCTAGGGAACGAACTTCTATCTAAGTGTGAGTGACGATGGTTGGTGTGCGATAATTTCGAATCCAGGATTCTGATAAAACCGGATCTTCGTAAAAATGTTCATTTTCCTTTCCGAATCTTTTTTCGTATTCTTGGATTTTGTAGCCATCTTGATGACAATGTACAGCCGCATAACACTGACACTCGTTTGTTGTCGTGATTTTTAAAGCATTAGCTTCTTCAAACAAATCTAAATAACCAATCCTCCATCCATATCGACTTAAAAGGAGTGGGATGACACTTCGATAAGCTTTATGGGCATCCACTGAACTTGGACTGAGGCCATGTAAATTGACAAACATTTTAAATTGGGTTCCTTTTGGGAGCGTTTGAAATACATCTTGCAGTTCCTGTTCCCACTCGATGACATCTGATACTGTGACAGGTCCAGTCAATCGAGTGATGATTAAACTTTCGTTTTGTTCCCATTTTGTATAAAATTCGACATTCATAATAATTAGACAAAATGATAAGTTTTTTCATTTTATAAAACTTAATGAAAATCAAAAGTTTTAATCAAATAAATGAATTCCAAAACGACTCAAAATCATTTGGAACAGATAAAATAAAAATATTGTCAATAAAATACTTACAAATAATGATATCCAGAATCCAATCCATTGATTGAGTCTAGGAAATACTAAAAACATTGGTAAAGTAGGAATCACAAACCAAAAAGTATAATAGGCATGATTCGATATCTTATCATTAGCTACATTTTCCATTTTCAACCAAACAAGCGTTAAAATTGATACAAAAGGAAGAGATGCAATCAAACTTCCTAACCGATCATTTCGTTTGGCAACTTCGGAAATGAAGACAACAAGAGCTGCCGTAACTGCGTATTTAAAAATTAGATATACCATTGCTTTCCTCTACTCTCGTGGAACTATAGATTTCTTTCGCGAAGCCACTTTTTTCGTGGCCCGCTTTCTTAATTTAGCTTTCTTCGAATTTTTTTTGAGACGATTTGATTCATATAAGTTGATCCACTCTGTAGGACTCATCTTCGATACAAGTTCACCGAGGAGTTTCCAAGGAATGTCTTCTAACTTCCGAAAACGAATGCAACTTTTCCCCATATCCAATTTGGATGAGGAATGTTTTGGATATTCGGTTTGGAACCATTTGAGTAATTTTGGATCGGAATAGATTCCCATATGGTAAAGGGCAAGTCCATTCTTTTGACAAGCGATATGGAGAAATGGTAACGCAAGTTCGGGTGTTACATGGTATCCAGCCGGATAAAGTTTTTTCGGAACCACATACGCGATCATATTATATTGAAAGGTCTCTTCAAAACCTTTGGGGAGATTTTTTTTGACCAAGTTTCGGAGTTTTAGAAATGAAACCTTTTGGTCCTCTGGTAAAGATTTGATGTAATCTTCGACTGTAGCAAACATAACTATATCCTTCTATTTCTCTTACTTTGAATCTGAATGTTTACGACTCTGGTTTTCCATTAGGTTACTCAAGGAAACAATTGAATCCCAAAACGACTTAATAGGATCTGAAACAGATAAAATAAGAGAATTGTCATTAAACTACTAAGAGTGAGTGCCATCCAAAATCCAAACATGGCATTCAATTTAGGAAACACCAAAAACATTGGCAAAGTGGGAATCACAAACCAAAAGGTATAATAGGCATGATTCGAAATTTTTTCTGCGGAAGCGGATTCCAAATGCAACCAAATGAGCGTTAGAATCATAACCAAAGGAAGGGAAGCAATCAAACTTCCCAACCGATCATTTCGTTTTACAATTTCAGAGATAATGACAACCAGCGCTGCGGTGATTGCGTATTTAAAAATGATATAAACCATGATCTTACCTGATTTTGGTTAGAATCTATTTTCGAAAAACATGATTGAAGTGAAAGTCCAGAAACTCTTTTGAAGGTAAAAATTTATCAGGCAAATTTATAGTTTGATTTTCATACCGTTTAAACATATCTAGATAAGCATTGTCATTTATATAATCATTTAGAGAATCAGATATTTTGATTTTAAAATCAGGAGTTATCGTTATAAAACCTTTATCGAAAGCACTATCATGGAGAGAATTTAAACATAGTCCATTGCGAGGATTAATGCGATTTTTCTCGTCTCTACTCCAAGGAACTATATGACTCGCAACTAATAATTCAGGAACAGACAAACCTGTGATACAGCATTTTAAATCATAAGATGAAAGTACTGCACTTCGAAAAAATGATTGATTAATTCTTGATTTAATGACTACTTCTTTCTCCTTCCCAAGAGGAATGATTTCCAAATCTTCAGCAATACTATCTTCAATCGTCCTATTTTGATATTTTGCTATGAGTAATTCACTTTCATAAGCTAAGCTTTCCCAATTCTCATTAAATTCATTCCAAATAATCTCATCAAGTTTACTTCCATTTCCTAGCCCAACTATCCCTCTCATTCTTAAATTCGGATCTAATCTTCCAAAATTTCCGATTTTCATATTCAAAGCGGAAGGAGAGCGACCGATTATTTTTGCATATTTGATTATAATCGGGTTACTTTTACTGCTTTTATTAAACGGAATTTTGCAGTATACATTGAAAGCAATAATCGTCTCTTCTCTTGTCCAATGATTACTCTTTTCCAATTTCAACTACCTTTAGTGTTGGTACCGAATAGTCTTTTAAGATACCATCAAGTAATTCTTTTGTTATATCAGAACTGCCTGCAAGAATCGTTTGAAAAACTTCGATTCTATCATCATTTGTCAGGGAATTCAGTCTCTCATCATCCCTAAAAAATAACATAAAATCTTCTCTTGTAAATTCCTTGTTGTTCTTCTTCATATCCAAACTCCTCTTATTTTTTTACGTTTCCCCTCGCGCCAGCGATTGCAGCGGAAATCCTTTCCCGTTAGGGAAAGATTGGAGCAAAAAGCGCGGTCGTGCCAGGAAAAATTTTGATTCGCATAACAAGTTCGAGGCGCCCAAAATCTTCACAAACCAATTCAATTGATCCCAACCCATTTCCTAGGTATAAAAAAACCCACCATTTGGTGGGCTTCATATAGAGAATGGTTCTCTTAGTATTTTTTAGTTTTCGTTATTTAGAAACAACTTGGAAAGTCACACGACGGTTGATCGCATCTTTTTCATCAAAACCAGAAATTGGTTTAGAAGATCCAGCTGCTTTTGTCACGATTCTTTCTGCAGGGATCCCTTGTTTCACAAGAGCCGCTTTTACAGCATCAGAACGAATTTGTGAGTAGTATCCGTTTCCTTTTTTAGAACCTTCTGCTTCTTCTGGTCCAGATGCATCAGCATGTCCAGTGATTTCGATTGCATAACTGTCAGGAAGTTTTGCAAGAGCGTCTTTGATATAAGCAACATTGTCTTTTGCCCAAGTTTTGAAATCTTCTGCTTGGATGTCTGCTTGTTTGTAGCTAAATCCTCTGCGACGAACGCCATCTGGGTAACGGTAGTCTTTGAGTGCTACGTTGATTTCGTCCAAAAGAGCTCCGTTGAGATCTCTGGAAGAAACTCCCGTTTTGTTCTCCGTAGTTGTGGACGTTGTTTCTTTTGGAGTTTCTTTTTCTTCAGAAGACGAACAATTCGTGAATGAAATAGAAAGACCTACGAGGAGGATGAGGCTTAAAAAAAATCCTTTTTTCATCAGTTGACCTACCTTAATGTTTCCATAGTTTAGTTCTTTTCATTAGATAACAACCGAAAATGCAAATATTTGTAACTGTTTCCGAAGATTATGACCAAAGTCGCTTAGACGTTTTCCTAAAAGACAACGCAGGAGACGATCTTAGCCGTTCTACCGTTCAAAAATGGATCGATTCTGGCTTTGTAACCAACAAAACAAAGGACCAAGTTGTCCATAAAAACGGCTATAAGGTGACCTTGGGAGAAGAGTATGTGGTGGATGTCATCGCAAGACCACCTTCTCGTTTGGAACCCATCCCGATGGATATCCCTGTTTTGTATGACGAAGAAGAGTTTATGGTAATCCATAAAAAAGCGGGGATCGCTTGCCACAGTGGGCCTGGGGATGATTCGCCTTCTCTTGTGAATGGACTCCTCCATCAGTTTAAGAACTTATCTGGCACTGGTGGTGAACGCCGTCCAGGAATCGTACATCGGTTGGACAAACCCACAGAAGGGGTTCTCATCATTGCTAAAACCGACAGAGCGCATGCCGCTTTGTCGAAACTCTTCCAAGATCGTCTTGTGGAGAAAACGTACTATTCTTGGGTGTTACAAGCACCCGTGGAAGCAGAAGGAACGATCAACCTTCCCATTGGTCGTCACCCAGTAGAACGAGTCAAGATGTGTGTCAGGGAAGATGGACGAATGGCCATCACCCATTACAGAACAGAAAAAATTGTGCAAACGCAAACTGGCAGAAAGTTTAGTTTGATGAAACTAGGACTTGAGACAGGTCGTACCCATCAAATCCGTGTTCACATGTCTAAAATTGGATGCCCAGTGGTTGGGGACAGTTTGTACTCGAGATCAGCAAAAGACTACACACAGTATGGACTTCTTCTCTTTGCCAAAAAATTAGATTTCCCTCATCCCTTTTTACCAGACAAACGCATCGTAGTGGAACTTGAGTTTCCCGAACGATTCAAGATCTTTGAACGCAAATGCCCTAGTTACTAAGGTATCGGTAAGTGGAAATTGGAATTGGTAACGAATGATCAATTTGTATATGGATCACAAATTTAATTCATACAACATCGATTCCCTGTGGATGATTTGAAGCTGTGATACAATTGCGATTTCTAAAACCGATCCTCTTCCTTTTCATACTTTTTGCCAGCTTTCATCTGTTCTACGATGTTGTGTATGAAAACCATTTAGGTGAGGGAACAGACAGTGATGTTTTGTATCCCTATTTGTTTGCTAGGGATTTGTGGACAGGTGGATGGACGGCGGTTCGAGGGTGGAACCTTCCACCTTGCACCACTCTGTTTCCAGATCTGATCCTCAGCATTCTCACGTATCCAATTTTCACTTCGGTTGATTCGCATCTCTTTGTTTTTGGATTCTTTGCTTTTTGTGCGCCATTTGCCTTTGCCAGATCTCTTGGATTGGCAAAACGATTTTCGTATTTGGTGTCTCTTGGATTTTTACTGTTTGCAGGACTGGATCCAAACCAATTGGGTCAGTTCTTCTTTCCGAGTTTCCATGCGATGACATTCCTGTTTGCAACATGGACTTTGTATGAACTCGAACATTGGAATCCAAAACAAACCAAAGTTTGGATTCGTTTCCTTTTCCTCATGACCCTTGTTTGGATTTCTGAATATTGGTATTTTGTCAATATTGCTCCTTATCTCTTTTTTTTTGCAGTGGTTCGTTTGCGACGGCAAAGTGTAGATCCACTTAGTCTTTGTTTGGTTGGATTTTTTGCAGCAAAAGGAATTTCAAGGGGCTTTCTTTTGTTGGGCATCGGTATCATTGGAACAAACAATCTGAACCTTACGACAACGATAACATCTTCCTTTTCCCAATTATTTTCTCATCCAGATCGAATTTGGTATGGTCTCAAACTCTCCATTACCAACAATTCTTTGTTATCTGAATGGATGTATTGGTATTTGGTGATTGGCTGTATGTATCTCATTTTTTCGATGATCCAACAAAAGGGAAAAGATTTTTTTGTGGAACTCTTCCTCTTTCTTTCCCCATGCCTGACAGTCGTTTTTTTGTATCTCCTTCAAATTGAACCAAATATTCGTTATTTGTATTTTTTACCATTTGGAGTTTTTTATTTTTCCTTCCGAATTGTGGAGAGAATTCCACTAGTTCGCTTTGGCATACCGATTGTCATTGTATTCGGATGTTTTTTATTTTATTTAGGAAAACATTCCGAACTGATGGCACAGATCAAAGTCGGAGAAGAAAAACGAAACCAAAGATTAGAATGTCTCTCCGAATTCGATCCAAACCTTCCTGGCGCCGCTACTTACTGGCCGATCAAATACAGTTATGCGTTCACAGAGAAACGATGGACTCTTGTACCATTCACAAACGAAGGAGTGTATTACCCTTGGGTGGCAAATACCTCTTGGGATGGAACTGATAAAGACCAAACCTTTGACTCTTTCCGTTGGGGGATCACCGAATCCAAAACCAATTTGGAAATTTGGAAGGATGTTACCTTGGTAAAAGAATGTGCTGGTTGGTATTTTTTTCGAAGAAATTGACAAGTGCGAAAGGTTCTATTCGAGAATTGAATTGATTCTAGTTTTCCTTGGAAGAGTCTAGGCAAGTTATGATAGAACTCCTTTCCGATCCCTCCCTTTGGCTAGCACTCCTCACCTTAACGGCATTGGAAATTGTGTTAGGCATCGACAATATCATTTTTATTTCGATCCTATCCTCACGATTGCCTAAAACCAAACAAAAACAAGCGAGGCAAATTGGATTGTTCTTAGCAATGGGAACTCGTATTTTATTACTCTTTTCCCTATCCTTCATTATGAAGCTCACAACACCACTATTCACAATTTTAGAACAAGCAATCAGCGGAAGAGATCTCATCTTGATCTCAGGTGGTCTTTTTCTCATCGCAAAATCCACAACAGAAATCCATCACAAACTGGAAGGTGATTCCACAACGAGCGAAGATTCAAAGAAACAAATTTCTTTTGCCCAAGTCATCTTACAAATTTTAATCTTGGATGTTGTGTTCTCGTTGGATTCTGTGATCACTGCTGTGGGGATGACAGACAAACTTGGTGTTATGATTACCGCTGTGGTTTTATCGGTTGGGTTTATGTTATTATCCAGTGGTAGTATATCTGATTTTGTCGATAAACACCCAACCATCAAAATACTCGCACTAAGTTTTTTAATCCTCATCGGTGTGGCACTCTTGGGAGAAGGATTAGAACTTCACATTCCGAAAGGATATATTTACTTTGCGATGTGTTTTTCTGTCATTGTTGAGTTTTTGAATATGAAACTTCGCACGAAAAGTACAAAACCAACTCCGCTCAGAGGAAAACCTCTATGAATCGAAAAGAATTCATCAAACGTACTGCCATGACCGTCGGATTCGCACAACTTCCGTTACTTGGTCAATCAAATGACGGAAAAGAGATCGAAAACCAATCAAAGGATGGAAATGTTTCCCCTTGGCTGGAAGTAGAAGAACTAAAAGACTACAAAGTTTTAGTCTCCAAATTGCTTACAAAACCAAGTGACTTACGTTTAGAGGGTAATTGGTCCTTTGGAAAAGTTTTGTCTCATTGTGCACAAAGTATCGAATTCTCGCTTTCTGGGTATCCAGAGATGAAATCGTCTCTCTTTCGTGGTTCCGTAGGTAAAATTGCGTTTTCGGTTTTTGCGTTTAAAAACAAAATGAACCACGGTTTAGAAGAACCAATTCCAGGCGCACAGGATATCGACAATCAAACAGAAATGAAAGTGGGCGCCAAACGTCTTTTATACGCGATAGAACTGTTCTCAAAAGCGGAAGAAACCTCCCTACGCCCCCATTTTGCCTATGGAGAATTGACAAAAGAAGAATATGATTTGGCACACACTCTCCATATCAAAAATCACATGGAGCGCCTGTTACACTAAGATCATTTCAATTTGTTGGCACAAATCTTCTGCTTTGTACATTTTTGATAGGTAGGCGGATACAATCGATTCCAGTCCCTCTTCTTCTAAAAACGCATTCCCTCCGGAAAGGGGGGCATCCGAACTGATCAGAATGATGGGAATCTTTTGATTTTGGTTTCTTCTACCTTCCCATTCATGGATGAGGGAAATACCATTCATTCCAGGCATGTGTAAGTCAGTGATGATAAGCGATGGAGTGATTCTTGCCAAATGAGAAAGGGCTTCCTCACCATTCCCTGCTTCAATGACAATCCATTGATTTCTTCGCATCACTTCCGCTAAATCAGAACGGAAATTACCAGAGTCATCCACCAGTAAGACAGACTTCGTACTTTTTGAAAGAGAAATCTCGAAGGAAGAACCAACTCCTAAGACAGACTTAATTCTCAATTTACCAAAATGAGCTTCCAAAATATTCATACAAAGTTGTAACCCAAGGCCTGTTCCGCGTTCTCCAGCAGTACCTGGTGTACTCTTAATGTTTTCTTCGCCTGTTAATTTATGGATTTGTTCTTCACTCATCCCAAGACCACGATCTCGGATTTCCACCGAAAGCCATTTGCCTTTATAAGTTACACCAACCCATACTTCAGAATTTAAATAAGAATATTTGATAGAGTTGGTCAGAATGTTTTTGAAGACTTCTCCTATTAGGGTTCGATCCGCAATGATTTCTCCGTCAATCGGTGTTTCTTTTTGGATTCGGATTCCTTTAAGTGTCGCTAACGGCTCAACGGATTCGATGATTTCATTTAACAATTCATTCACGGAAAATTTGGTTTGCATCAGTTTTGTTCCAAATGCATCAAACCGACTCACATCCAAAAGTTGTTCCAACATTTTGATCGATTGGGTCACACCTGTTTTACAAATTTCCAAAAACTTCTTTTTTTCCTCTTCCGAAGTCTCACTGAAACTAAAATCGATCACGTCCAGGATTTGGTTTACACTATTGAGCGGCGAACGAAGGTCATGCGAAATTAAGGAAACAAAATTTGCCTTCCATCGGTTTGCCTTTTCTAATTCTGCAGTTCGAGCCTTTACTTTTTTTTCTAGGGCTTCTTTTCTTTTATAAAGTTCTTTTGAAATCGATTCCGATCGTTTGTAAACTCGAACTAGTCCAAAGGTGACTCCTAATGTTTGGGGAAAGATAAAAAAATAGAGAGAAAATAACCCCATCGGTCGATAGCCAATACTGGGATTGGTAATCAAAATGACATCGATCACTCCACCAATGACAGCAAGTAACAAACTAAAAAAATACAATTTACTTTCTTTCCTTTGGAAATAAAGAGAAATCGAAACAGAGATTAATCCCAAGAGTACAAAAACAACAGAAAGGAATTCAAAATAAAACGAAACCAATGCTAAATGATTGTTGGGAGTGAATAGCGCAACTAACAAAAAGGTAAGGGAATAAAGTTTCAGAAAAATCTGCATTTTTCTAAAAATACGAAGTTGTGATAAACTGAATAATAAGTTTCCACCAAAATACAAAACGAGGATAAAACCAATTCGTGAAAACCGAAACAATGGCATACAGAAATCATCAGAATATAAATTAAACAAAACTCTGGTTTCGGTTAATGTTGAAGTTAAAATTAAAATCCCCAAATAAACAAAAGACATCTTTAGAGCATTTTTTTCAGCTCGATTCATTAAATACACTAACGCATGGTAAACGGAGAGTAATCCCATAAACACCATGATAATCCAAGAAGTAGAATGATAAACATTCCAGACTTGCATGATATTTTGTAATTTTCCAAAACGAATGATCCCGTGAATTCCGGCATATTTATGGGAAAAATTGGAAATGTGGATGACCAAATCTACCTGTTTTTGTACATCCAATAGGGGTATAATCTTGGTATGAAACGATGGCTTATGAGCATCGTTACTCGTTCCAATTTTTCCATTTTCAGCGACTAACTTTCCATTGGCGTAAATTTTATACGCACTATGAAGAACGGGAACAAG